>CAZFLL010000077.1:0-20498 GCA_964519865.1 uncultured Chitinophaga sp.
GCCAGGTTATTGATGATCTGGTTGAAACCTACCGTAACAAAATCAGCAAACTGCATTTCCATCATGCTCTTATATCCTTCCAGTGAAAGTCCGAGGGCCGAGCCCAGTATCGCACTCTCACATAATGGCGTATTGCGTACCCGCTCTTTCCCGAACTCCTCCACAAACCCCTCTGTTATTTTAAAGGCGCCTCCATACTCCGCAATATCCTGTCCCATGAGTATTAGGTTGGAATGATGCAGCATGGATTGATGGAGGCCTTCTTTAATGGCGTCAATCATTCTTTTTTCAGTTGCCGGGTGTGAGCTGTCAGCTGTCAGGGTGCTATTATCAAGGAGTCTGACTGATTTACCCTCCGAAGCCCTGCCTGCCGGAGAGGCAGGTATAGCAAAGGAGGACGGCTGCAGACTATTCGCCGCAGGTCTTCCTCTGAACATCGATCCGGGGGATGCGGCTGTTGGCTGTTGGCTGTTGACTACTATCTGTTGACTACTATCTGCTAACTTGTATATATCCTCCAGTTCCTCCTCCGTATCCGCCAACACCGGCGCTGTATTAAATCCCGCAGCCAGTTCTTCTTCGATCTTATGTTTAAATTCTTCTCTTATCTGTGCAATGGTCTGTTCATTCAATACACCTATACTATTCAGATAAGCCTCGTAATTCTTTATCGGGTCTTTTTGCTCCCATAAACGGAACAGGTCCTGCGGCACATACTTGGTACCACTGGCTTCCTCATGTCCCCGCATCCGGAACGTCATGCATTCGATGAGATAGGGCTTCTGGTGCTGTATACAAAAATCACGCACCCCTTTTATCGTATCATAAACTGTCAGCAGGTTATTCCCGTCGATCTGTATGCCTTCCATGCCATAGCCCTTTGCTTTGTCCACCAGGCTGATACAACGGTATTGTTCATTCACGGGTGTACTCAGTCCATACCCGTTATTTTCTATGATAAAAATAACCGGCAGGTCCCAGACCGCGGCCACATTCAGGGCTTCATGAAAATCGCCTTCACTCGTAGCGCCATCACCGGTGAATGCCAGTGAAACTTTATTTTCCTTTCTTAATTTATGGGCAAGGGCCACGCCATCGGCAATCGCCAGCTGGGGACCGAGATGGGAAATCATCCCGCAGATATGATGTTCACGACTGCCGAAATGGAAACTCCGTTCCCGGGCCTTGCTATATCCCTCTTTAGCTCCCTGCCATTGCATAAAGAGTTTGCTCAACGGCATATGACGGGAAGTGAACACACCCAGGTTACGGTGCATTGGCATGATCCATTCATCGGGATGCAGGGCCAGCGTGGCTCCTACGGAGATGGCTTCCTGGCCAATACCACTGAACCATTTAGAGATCTTTCCCTGGCGCAGCAACACCAGCATTTTCTCTTCGATCAGGCGGGGCCAGAGGAGTTCACGGTAAAAACGGACAAGCTGTTCGTCGGACAAATCTTTGCGGTCGAATAACATAGGTTGAAGTTCGGAAATTTTCAGGTAAGTGGACATCGGGGGGGAAAGAACTGTGGAAGCTACGAGTTACGAGATACGAGTGGCGAGACTGAAAGTTAGGAAACTGCTGTAAGTCTCGCAACTCATACCTCGCCGCTCGCAGCTACCCATTACCTCACCCCTACCCCTCTCCTCCAGGAGAGGGGAAAGAAGATTTTGTAAACAATTGTGACATTTATCTTTCAAAAGCGATTCTTCCTGGTTTAAGTCTCGCCACTCATACCTCGCCGCTCGCAGCTTTTTCCTGATTCTCTTAAACCACAACCAGTTCATAAAACTCCTCCGGCACCAGATACTTCTGCGCCAGCTCCTGCAATTCCTCTGCCGAAATCGTCTTGATCGTATTGATGGAATCATAGAAATAAGATTCCGGGAGATTGTTCAGTATGATATTCTTCCAGCGGCCGATGATCTGGAAGGGACCATCAAGGTCGCCGAGAATGGAACCCATCAGGTAGTTACGAACCAGGGATAATTCATCCGCATCCACCGGTTCATCGCGCAGTCCTTTCATTTCTTTATATACTTCGGCGATGGTGGCTTCACAGACATCCTTACCCGCTTCAGTACTTACCATCCAGGCCGAATGCTGGATATGGTTATGCAGGTAACTGTGGATGCCATAGGTATAGCCTTTGTCTTCGCGGATATTGCTCATGAGCCTGGAGCCAAAAAAGCCGCCAAACAAGGCATTGAGCACCTGCACTTTTAAGAAGTCGGGGTGATGCCGGTTCGGGAAGGTCCTGGCGATACGGATTGAACCCTGCACCCCATCCGGATCATTGGTAACCCGGTATTTCTTTTCAGTGGCAAGCACCAGCGGATGTTGTTTCACGTCTACTGCATTATTCGGCAGGTCCCCGAAATGCTCATCCAGCAGGGCATTGATATTGGCGGGGAGTTTACCGGCCACAAAGAGGATCAGTTTGCCCTGTGTATAATACTCGTTATAAAAATGCAGTAACTGATCACGGTTCAATGCATCAAAATCCTCCGCACTGCTGTATTTGCCATAGGGATGATGTTCCCCGTACAAATAAACATCGATCAGCCGTCCGGCTACAAAATCACTTTTCTTCAGGTTTACCTTCAGCCGCTGCTTCATATTCTGCTGGTAAATGGCCAGTTCCTCGGAAGGCATGGTGGACTCAGTGATCATTTCTTTCACCACCGGTAATAATTCACCGATATGCTTGCTCAGGCAGTGCAGACTGATCGTGGCAGTTTCATTATAACAGGCCCTGTTGACATAAGCCCCGTAATATTCAAAATGCTCATTGATCTGAAAAGCAGTCCTGGTATTGGTGCCATTGCGCAACAGGAAATTCGTGGTCGCCGCCACCAGGTTCTGTTCCTCCTGGCTGTTCCCTGCAAAAAACACCCATTCCAGCTGGATCACATCCTCAGCCCCTGCATTCACGGCATACACCGGCACCCCATTCCTCAGCGTATAGCCCTGGTAAGGTTTCAGCTGCAGGTTAAAATTCACGGCATCCACGATGGGAGGAGCCTGTTTTCTGTCTGTCATATTAATATTTTATGCCGCTATGCGGAGTAGATTAGTTAATTGTTTAGTTGTTTAGTCGTTTGGCGCCTGCCTGCCGGCAAAGGCAGGTTTAGAGGGGCTGCTACCTGATCATACATGCTTTTGTATTTCTATGCCTGTCTTTTGCTCTCTTACTTTCCAAAGTCTTTCCTATGTGTTCCTTATGTCCCTATGTGCCTATGTGTTAACCTTCCCTATGTGTTCCCTATGTTCCTATGTGTTAAAAAAAGATCCCGCAGGGATCAATTCCCTTTCGCCAGGTAATAAATCGTATTCGAATTCTCCTCCCTGAAAATCTTCCCCGCTTCATTGCGTATATCCTCCGCCGTTACCTTTCCGTACCTGGGCAGTTCCTCATTCATCAGGGCCGCATCCCCCAGCGTTTCATAATAGGCCAGGCTATTGGCCCGGTTCATCACGCTCATATCCTCAAACGCGATCATACTTTCGGTCTTGTTCTTCACTTTCTGCAACTCCTGCTCACTCACCAGCTCCTTCTTTATCTTACTCAGCTCGGCTTCCACCGCTTTCTCCGCGTCTTCGATCTTCACGCCCTTCACCAGTTTACCTTCCACGGCCACCAGCCCGTTCTCTGTACTCCCGAAATGGTGGCATTCGATATTGCTGAACAGCTTTTGTTCCTTGACCATCGACTGATACAGCCGTGAAGAACCCCCACCACTCAGAATATCAGTCAGCAGGTCCGTGATATAATAGGACTGTTCCAGCCGGCTGCCCATATGCCAGGTTTTGTAAAAAGCGTCCAGGGGTACATTCGCTTCAATCACCAGTCTCCGGGCGGCTGTCTGTTCCGGTTCCTGTGGCAGGTTGCGTACATATTTTTCCCCGGCCGGAATATCCCCAAACCATTTGTCGGAAAGTGCTTTTACCTGCTCCGTGGTTACATTGCCTGCCACCACCAGTACAGCATTCACCGGACGGTAATGTTTGAAGAAAAAATTCTTTACATCCTCCAGTTTCGCTTCTTCAATATGAGAGAGTTCTTTCCCGATGGTCATCCAGCGGTAGGGATGTACTTTATAAGCAAGTTCCCGCATCTTATGCCATACATCGCCGTATGGTTTGGTGAGATAGTGTTCTTTGAATTCCTCACAGACCACTTTACGCTGGGTCTCCAGGCTTTTCTCCCCGAATGCCAGTGACAGCATCCGGTCACTCTCCAGCCAGAAAGCCGTTTCCAGGTTTTCTGCGGGAAGGGAAATATAGTAATTGGTCAGGTCATTCGTAGTATAAGCATTGTTTTCACCGCCGGCCATCTGCAGGGGCTCATCATAATCTTCAATATTAACTGAACCGCCAAACATCAGGTGTTCAAACAAATGCGCAAAGCCCGTCTGGCGGGGATCTTCATCTCGGGCACCCACATCATACATCAGGTTCACCACTGCCATGGGTGTACTCAGGTCCTGGTGCACGATGACACGTAGGCCATTGGCGAGCGTGAAGCGTTCGAATTGTATCATAATATTTTAAAGGGAATAGTTGAAGGAGTAAAATTAATGAAAAAGGGTGGTTCGGCATCCTTCGATACGACGTATTAGCATCATCTGTAGCCCTGAAGTATATATTTAGCGTCTACTCAGGATGACACAAACATTCGGCTCCGAATGTTGAAAAGCAGTAAGAAGCCCAAGGATGCAAATCAAACTTAAACGAAACTTTTAAGTAACTTAAAGTTCGTGTCAGGCTGAGTAGCCGTTTAGGAATTCAAGAGGGGTGCAGAAAAAGAAAACACGGCGTATCGAAGCCCTACTTTATACTCCTGATCTTAAACTCAAACTCCATCATAACCCCGTTCCTGCGGATGATCATTTTTATCTTTTCATTGGGGGCCTGCAGGGCAATTTTGTAGGAATTCAGGTTATGCAGCAGATTTTTGTTTACAGCGATCACTTCATCCCCTTCTTTCAGTCCAACCGCTTCTGCGGGTGAGCCTTTGGCCACATCTCCTACCATGATGATGCCATTGATCAGGTAGAGTTCAATGCCTGAATAGGAATAGTCAAATACATCGGTAAAATGGGAATTGGGTGTGATATAGATATCCCCCTTGTTGTAATTGAGGATTACATTAAAGCGGCGCAGCAGGTCATTTCCCAGTATGCCGCCCATATAGGGATAGGAACTGACATTGTATTCATCGTCGAAAACAAAGACCGGTACATTCCGGAATTTATAGGGTCCGATCCGTGCCTCCTTCATCACGAGCAGTTCCATATCGATCTTACCGCCAAGTCCCTCTCCTTCCTTGATAAACTTTTTCTTTTTCTTGAATAAAAAAGCACTGTCTTCCACAAACTCTTTTGACAATAACATACAAAGTCCTGCCCCCAGGTCAAACAGGAAACGGGAATAAATGGCTTTTTCATCCCTGATCCGCATCGGCTGGGATACGAGCATTCCGATAGCCGGTTTCAGTAAATAACCTCCCCTCGGGTAGCGGAAGGTTCCTTTTGTATGAAAACTCAGTTTCATACTGTCATAGTTAATGGTCAGGATATAACGGCTCAGGATGGAATAACCGATGATCCCATCGATTCTTTCCCCATAAACCGTAGTGAGGATATCATAATCATTGATATGAAAATCGAGGTGCTCCACCGTCAGTCCCGGGAAATGCAGGGTCTGATCATAGAGAAATTTCACTTTCCGGATCCCGGCGATACCCCGTATCGTCCGGTCTGTAGGTTCAGGCTTCAATCCCAGGTATTCCGCCGTGGCCGAATCCAGGGAGATCCCGCTGCTGCCGGTGTCCAGTATAAAATTGAGGGTATCAGGTTGTTTATCCAGTACAGCATGGAGTATAATGATTCCCCCCGTAAGCTGGGTAAAAGGAATAGTGGTGATATGCCGTGAGGGCGGCTCAATAAACTCCTCCTGGGCCCTGAGCGTCGGGGCAGAAAGCCAGGCAAGGAGGAGGAATACGCCGGACAAGCAATACTTCATGCGGTTAGATGTTCAGTAAAAAGACACTGAATAGCGGCAAAAAGATGCAATACAGGGTCCTTCCTTTTAAAATTACTGTAATATGATCAGGTTTTCCAACCACTCGTCATAATAGTTGTAATACAACTTAACTTTGTGCCCATGCAGTTAAACGAATTATATGCAAAAGCGGCCGGCTTCGGCTTCCTGACCGTGGAAGAAGGGGTTTATCTCTATCACCACGCCCCCCTGGCCGATCTGATGCTGATCGCCGATGAGCTCCGTAAAAAACAGGTGCCCCATGGAAAAGTGACCTGGCAGATCGACCGCAATGTGAACACGACCAATGTCTGTATCGCCAATTGTAAATTCTGTAATTTCTACCGTATACCCGGACATGCCGAAGCCTATATCACCGACATGCCCACTTATCGTAAAAAGATCGAGGAAACCCTGAAATACGGGGGCGACCAGCTCCTCCTGCAGGGGGGGCATCATCCGGATCTCGGGCTCGACTTCTATGTAAAGACTTTCAGCCAGATCAAACAGGAATTCCCGACCATTAAACTGCATACCCTCGGGCCACCTGAAGTGGCACATATCACCAAACTGGAAAAAAGTACCCATCATGAAGTGCTCAAAGCCCTCAAGGAAGCTGGTATGGATTCCTTACCCGGGGCCGGGGCCGAGATCCTGATCGACAGGGTGCGCCGACTCATCAGCAAAGGTAAATGCGGGGCACAGGAATGGCTCGATATCATGCATGAAGCCCATAAACTCGATATCACCACTTCCGCCACCATGATGTTTGGTCATGTGGAGACCATCGGGGAACGATTTGAGCACCTGGTAAAGATCCGCGAAGTGCAGAGCCGTAAGCCGGAACAGGCCAAAGGGTTTTTAGCCTTTATTCCCTGGACCTTCCAGGATGTGGACACTTTATTGGCCAAGATACGCGGGGTGCAAAACCTTACCACCGCTGATGAATATATCCGCATGATCGCCCTCAGCCGTATCATGCTCCCTAACGTAAAAAATATCCAGGCCAGCTGGCTCACGGTCGGTAAACAAACCGCCCAGATCTGCCTCCATGCCGGTGCCAACGACTTCGGTTCCATCATGATCGAGGAAAACGTCGTCAGCGCCGCCGGTGCCCCTCACCGCTTCACGTATAAAAGCATGCAGGATGCCATCCGGGAAGCCGGTTATGAACCACAATTGAGGAACCAGCAGTATCAATGGAGGGATTTGCCTGAAGGGATACAAGAACAGGTTATTAATTACTGATCGGGTTAGTAGTTAGCAGGCTGGAGAATTTTTTAAACAGCCGAACTACAACTCTCTTCCGAAAATCACTCAGGCCTTTTAGTATTTTTCGAAATCAGAACTTTTCAACCCTGTAAGACATTACCCGCTGTAGAGACTACTAACTACTATCTTCTAACTACTAACTTGAACAAGAACCACAATTTACAATGAACACCCCCTTCCCCCGTTTCCGCAAAGTCGCCTTCTTCGAAGGAATCTCTTTCCTTGTATTGCTGCTTATAGCCATGCCCCTGAAATATTTCTTCGCCTTCCCCAAAGCCGTCACCATCGTTGGTTCCATACACGGATTGCTCTTTGTGGCTTTTATTGTAACGGCCTGGGAAGTAAAGTCCGTGTATAAAAAAGATTTCAAATGGCTGGCCAAAGCCATGCTGGCATCCGTGCTGCCGGGTGGTACTTTTTATATGGAGAAGGAGTGGAAAAGGGAGGAGATGGCATCGGGAGTAAAGTGAATCGGCTGCATGCAATTACTCCTTTTTTATTAAATTCATCATCCGTTAACTCACATGATGAAAAAAATCCCCATCAGGCAACTCGGCCCACAGCAACGGGTGCAGGCTACAGCCGGACAATTCAAAATCCGGCGGGTGGAGGAATTTGCGGGGGATACCGACCTGGCCCATGACCTGCACCGGCATGATTTTTTCCTGATCCTGGCCATTCAGCAGGGTGAAGGCATGCACGAGATCGATTTTACTCCTTATAAAGTATTGGATCATTCTGTTTTCTTTTTACGCCCCGGCCAGGTACACCAGCTGGACCTGAAAGCCGGCAGCTCCGGTTACCTGGTGGAGTTTAATCCCGAATTCTATCACCCGAAAGACAAAGTCTCCATTCAGCGATTGCGGAAAGCCAGCAATAAGAATTTCTGCGAATTGCAGCTGGACCGCTTTAACCGCTTACTGGATATCCTGGGGTCCATGTACCGGGAATTCAATGCAAAGGAAGAAGGCTACCAGGAAATGATTCTTTCCAACCTCGACATTTTCTTTATTGAATTTGTGCGGCAAAGCCCCAATCCCAACGCGGTGGTCACCAAGGCGGCTTCCTATACCCAGGAACGCTTTGAAGAATTCCTGGAACTGCTCGACAAACATATTGCCACCGAAAAGCAGGTATCGCAATACACCGACCGGATGAACCTATCGGCTTACCAGCTGAATGAAATCACCAAGTCCTCCATTGGCAAAACAGCGTCTGACCTGATCAATGAACATATCATCCTGGAAGCCAAACGATACCTGCTGGCCACCCCCAACCAGGTAAAAGATATTGCTGACACGCTCGGTTATGAGGATCCTTCCTATTTTATCCGCTTCTTTAAAAAACACACCGGCTTTTCACCGGATGCCTTCCGCCAGCACTTCAAATAAGTCCTGTACATCTGCATGATTGTCCTGTCGGCCCCCTGGCCCTGATTCTACTTTTGTGTTACAAAAAAATACACAATGAAAATTATCATCGTCGGTGCCTCAGGCACCATGGGAAAGCACCTTACCGCTGCTTTTAAAAAAGAACACGAAGTCATAACAGCCGCCACCGAAGGCTGTGATATCCCGGTAGACATCACTTCCACCGAATCCATTGAAAACATGTTTAAAACAGCCGGGCCCTTTGATGCGTTGATCTCTACTGCAGGTCCCACTTTTGTTGGTCCCTGGAAAAAACTCACCGATAAGGAATTCCGCCAGGGCGTTGAAGGCAAAATGATGGGGCAGATCAACCTGGTACTGATCGGCCAGCATTATATCAATCCAAAGGGTTCATTCACCCTGATCACGGGTGCCTTATCACATGATCCGCAGAAGCATTTTGCCAATGCCTCAGCAGCCAACGGAGCCGTGGAAGGATTTGTAAGGGCCGCAGCCATTGAACTGGAAAACGGAATCCGTATCAATGCAGTGAGTCCGACGGTCATTGAAAACTCTCCCCAGTACTTTCCCTATTTCCCCGGTGATATACCGGTCACCATGCAACAACTGGAGTTCGGTTTCCGCAAAGCCGTGTTTGGGGCGAATACGGGGCAGGTGATTAAACCTTACTAAGAGGAACAAAACACCTTATATAAAAGAGGATGTTTCAATATAATGAAACATCCTCTTTTATTATTATTTCGAGCGAAGCGAGAAATCTTCCCCTTCTTTCACCTCTAATGCCCCGTCATTCCGAGCGAAGCGAGGAACCTTGTATTTTGCGAAGCACTTACATCAGGCATAGCGAGAAACCCTGTATTTAACTCAACAACTTAACTTATTTCAGGCACAGCGAAGAACTCCGAATTTGAGTGAGGAGACTGCCTCTCACTCCATATTTAACCGTTTTTGCCGATTGATTCAGTGCTTTTGCAGAACTATATCTTCAGCCCCGGTACAAGTTGATACTTTTAAAGGGTACTTTTAAATCATGAAGAAGTCATTTGTGATTTTATTACATGTGGGGTTTTGGTTATGCTATTGTATACTGACAGCGATCATGCTGGCTGTATATTACAGAACTCCTGTAAACTCCGTTAACCAGACGGCCCGGATTATGAATGCACTGAATACACTTCTCCTGTTTGTTTTTATACCCTCGGTAATATCCTATTTCCTGTACTACTTCATCCTGTTTCCGAAATACCTGCAACAGAAAAAATACTTACTTACCCTGGCCGGGGGGCTGTTTATTTCTGCAGGTGCGGCGGTTATCGGTTATATCCTTCTCCGGTATTTCATTGAATCCGGCCGTATTGCTGATATGGATAAAGGAGGGAAAAACGGCCGCTCTACTGCCGTAACGGTGCTAGTGGTTATGACCGCCATCGGGGCAATAAGCGGAATGGTGGCTTTTGTGATCAGGGGTTTTATTGCCTGGTTTAATGAATTAAAAATGAGAGAATTGTTACGTGAAAAAAATTATGAAATGGAGATGGCCCTGGTAAAATCCCAGCTTGATCCGCATCTCCTGTTCAACACCATCAATAATATTGACGCGCTGATTTTAAAGGACGCGGTAACCGCTTCAGACTACCTGAATAAACTTTCCGATATTATGCGGTTTATTCTTTATGAAACAAAGACTGATAAAATTCTCCTGACCAGGGAAATTGAATATATAGACAAGTATATCGCCCTGCAGAAAATACGAACAGCCAATCCGGACTATGTTGATTTTAAAATGACCGGCTCGCCTGCGGGAAAATATATCGCCCCCATGGTATTGATCCCTTTTATGGAAAATGCCTTTAAACATACCGGCAACAAGAAGCTTGCACAGGCCATCAGGGTGCATATTGCAGTAGGTGAGAGCAGCACCACCATGGTTTGTGAAAACAGGATCGATCCGAAAGTAAAGACGGAGCAGGCCCATGGCGGATTAGGCAATATGCTTATTGAAAAAAGGCTGAACCTTCTTTATCCCGGTAAACACCAGCTTGAAATAACCAGTTCAGCTGACAGTTATAAAATAAATTTAAGCATCCCCAATGGATAAATACACCTGCATTATTATTGAAGACGAACCCCTCGCCCTCGAAAAAACAAAAGACTTTGTCAACAAAGTCCCGTTTTTAACCCTGGGCGGAACATTCGACAATGCACTGACCGGTCTCGCTTATTTAAATGAGCATAAGGTTGATTTGCTTTTCCTCGACATTAATATGGACGAGTTATCCGGTATTGAATTACTGGAAAGCTCTACGATCAGCAGCCAGGTGATCATTACAACTGCTTATCAGGAATACGCCTTAAAAGGGTATGAACTCCAGATCACGGATTACCTGTTAAAACCATTCACCTTCAACCGGTTTTTGCAGGCGGTCAATAAAGCCCAAGAGAATTTAGCCAAACGGAATCCGGATAAGCAGCCTGATTTTATATTCATCAAAACGGAGAACCGCCTCGAAAAAGTCATGCTCAGTGAAATCCTTTATATCGAAGGCATGCGGGATTACCTGCGCATTCATACCACGGGCAAAAAGATCATGACCCTGCAGAATTTTACTGAACTGGAACAACTGATACCGGCACACCTGGTATGCAGGGTACACAAATCCTACATGGTCGCTATTAATAAAATAGAGTCTGTGGAACGTAACCGGATTAAAATTGCCGACCAGTTAATCCCTGTTTCAGACACTTATAAGGATGCGTTTCTTCAACTCATCAACAACAGGCCCTGAACCGCTTTTAATTTGGCAGACCGGAACCGCCAACTGGCAGACATATACGGCCGGTTTGCATAGCTGACTTTCTGACGCTGAACGGGTTATATACATTTGCTTCAACAATCAAAAAAACAAAATCATGAAGCAAAAATTACAACTCGCCCTCGTTTCCGGAATGTTATTCCTTTCCGCCAACAGTTTTGGCCAGACAGCCCATACCTACCTTGACATTAAAGTGAATGTGGTGAGCACTAACCTGTATTACGGTGAGGCAAACAGCAGTCTTGATAAGTATAAAAAATCCGCCAGGGGAATTCAGGCAGGTATCGCTTTCCAGGCAGGAATCACCCCTGGTTTCTCCCTTGTTCCTGAATTGTATTTTATGAGAAAGGGCGGCATATTAAAAGCCAATAACCCCTTTACAAACAGTGAAAGCACCCTCCGTTTCAACACCATTGAGTTACCGCTGCTGGCCCGTTTTCACATGGGAAGACTTTACCTCAACGCCGGTCCTTCTGTGGCCTACAATATCAGTGGTAAACAGAAAATGAACGACCAGTCCGTTAAACTCAGTTTTGATAACACAAGCGGTGGTTTCAGGCGCTTTGATGCAGGCGTACAGATGGGTGGTGGCTTTGAGTTTCCGCTTAAACAAAAAAGACTGGCCCTCGATATCCGGTATGTACATGGTTTAACCAATATGGCCCGTGGTGCTGAAATGTATAACCGGGCTATTATGATCAGTGTGAATTTTTCCAAAGCCTGGAAATCAAATCCGCTGGCGAAAAAATAAACGGTGTAACACACTTCAAAGGAGAAAGAAACATAAAAACTGAAACCATGAACACATTAACTAACCAACAAGCCAGCCAGTTCTCCCGGAGGACAGCCATGGATCCTATGCGGAAGACATCATTAACTGCCGGTATTCTTTACCTGCTGACCTTTGTCTCCATCCCCACGCTCGTCCTTTATGTCCCGGTACACCAGGCGGATTATATCACCAGTTCCGGTACAGATCGTTCCGTTATCATTGGAGGCTTACTCGAGATCATCGTGGCCCTCACAGGTATTGGCACCGCCGTGGTACTTTACCCGGTACTGAAGAAAAAACATGGGTCATTTGCCATCGGACTTGTGGCATCCCGCATCCTGGAAGCCGCTACCATTTTTCTGGGGGTCGCGTTTCTGCTGACCATTGTTACCCTGCGGCAGGATGGGACCGGGTCAGCGGGCTTGGTGACCAGTCATACACTGGCTGTTCTTTATGACCGCATCTTTCTCCTGGGACAAAGTTTTATACCGGCCATCAACGACTTATTGCTGGGTTATATGCTCTACCGGTCACGCCTGGTGCCCCGTGCCCTTTCAGTCATCGGAATGGCCGGAGCCCTTCCCCTGATTGCCGGTTACCTGGCCGTGCTATTCGGTTTCATCGGACAACGCTCACCCCTGGCAGGATTATCCGCCTTACTGGTGGCTGTGTTTGAATTTTCACTGGGTATCTATCTTGTAGTCAAGGGTTTTAAGACCACAGAAACCGCAAACGGGTAATGTTACTTTAACTAAAAACGCAATGAAAGAATGTCTCCGCCTGATTCTTTCATTGCGCCATTGAATTAACCTGGAATAATATTGATCACCACATTCCCCTTTTTCCGGAACGATTCCGCATAGGCATGCGCTTCGCGGATCTGCTCAAGGGTATACCTCCGGTCAATTACTGAAATCAGTTTACCGGATTCAATCAGTTCTTTTAAATATTGGAAATCACCCGGGTTTACTTTAGGCGATTTTTTTACCGTGACGAATTTTCCGCCTGACTTCAACACTTTCTTTGCCGCGGATCCGGAAGATTTACCCACGGCATCAAATACAATATCGAAGGCTTCGCTGGCCTGGGAATAATCTTCTTTCGTGTAATCAATGGTTTTATCCGCTCCGAGTTGTTGCACCAGGTCCAGGTTGGCCGTGCTGCAGACCGCTGTTACTTCAGCTCCCATGGCTTTTGCAATCTGCAGGGCAAAACTGCCCACACTGCCCGAAGCACCATATACCAATACTTTATCACCAGCTTTTATACCAGCCTGTTTTAAAAAGCGCAGGGCGGTCAGTCCGCCAATGGGAACAGCAGCAGCTTCTTCAAACCGCATATTCGAAGGCTTGATCGCAATATCATGATTGGGCTTCCCGTTTCGCAGTAAAGCAGGCAGACAGGTATATTCCGCATAACCTCCAAAGCGCAGGCCGCAGCTGGCAAAGACAGGATCTCCCTTCTTAAAGGATTGTACCCTGGCTCCCACTTCTTCTACGATCCCGGCCAGTTCAAAACCAAGCACCTTCACCCGGGTTGGTTTGAATAAACCATTGAATATCCTGGCCAGGAAGGGATCGGCTTTACGTAAGCGCCAGTCACCGGCTGTAACAGTGGTCGCGTGAATTTTAATCAACACTTCATTGTCTTTGGGAACTGGTTTAGGGATCTCCGTCAATTGCAGTACTTCAGGAGATCCGTATTTTTCATAAATAACTGCTTTCATGTCTGGTTTTTTTAATGGATGCATAACTAAATTAAGCTTTACTATCCGGTATTAATTTTCCTGGCTGGCGGTGGTGGTCCGGAAACCTTTTACGATCAGGTAGATCCCCAGTGATAATTCAAATACCGCGACCATCAGTGCCGATAAGCCGGCCAGCGGGGAACGCTGATCGATCAGGCCAAACATTACAGCTAAATAACCTGCCACCAGGGGAAGCGCTCCGGCCATACCGATAACAGAGAGCTTCCTGGGTACCAGTCTGGATTGATACAACATATACCCCAGCAACACATCATTAATAGCGGGGATAAAGCTCTGTCCCAGCAGGAAGATCCGGTTGTACAGCGTAACCAGTGTTTGATATGTGGCCAGGTTCCCTGTCCCCTGCTGATGCATGGTGACGGCTGTCAGGAGAAAAGCCACCCCGATAAAAATGGTTCCTGCTTCAAGTACCCGGAAAGCCACCAGTCCCAGGGCCATTCTTTTGTTTTGCTTTTTAAGCACCGGGTAAAGCACCAGGGCCGTGCCAATACAGGTGATGCCGACAATGATCTCAAGTAACCCTCCGATGATCACCCGGGTATCATTCCCGTTGCCGGTAAAATATGTTCCGTTGTGCACGGGTGCATAAAGGGAGAGGGTGGGAACGGAGACAAAGGTCAGCAGGTACAAAATACCCGCTGCCAGGGAGGTTTTGCGCATGGAGCTCATGGCTGACTTAGCAGCAGTACCCTTAGAATTAGTAAGACTGATCGCTTTCATTGTAAAAGTTTTGGTTAGTGATTGTTTTAATTTTTGGCCAGCGGATTTTTCTTCCAGGCTTTTGACACATGCACACTGATCATCAGGGCCCGGTTATACATTTCCCCGCTGCTGACTATATTGGTTAAGCCATGTGCATAGCGGATATCAATGGCCAGTCTTTTTTGTTTTAACGGAAACTCAATACCTCCGCCTGCCTGCAGACCGGCTTCAAACCGGAGAAACCCATAGGCGGATTGATTGAAGCTGAGTTTGACCGTTCCGTCATCGGTTTTTTGCTTGCCGCTGAGTGCATAGGATACAGAAGGACCGGCGTTCAGGTAGAGTTTGCCAAAATGGAAACGGGCCAGTACCGGTAATTCAATACTGTTTACCCGGAGGGTGGATTTACTGTCAGTGACCGGGTTGCCTGCTTTCAGGATGCCGCCTTTCCGGATATAATACAATTCTGAAACCAGGGAGAAAGAGGGACTGATACCAGCCTGGAAGGAGAGTCCGGCCCTCAGACCCTTTGCCGGTTTATTATAATCAGAGAGAATGCTGCCGGACCCGCCGTAATGGATGGCGGTACCCACCATATTGACCATGGGTTCCAGGTAGGTTTTCGCGGTGGCTGTTGCTGTTTGTCCGTAGGTATCAGTGATCAGGAATCCAAGGCTGATGACTAATAATGTTTTTAATTTTTTCATGTTGAAAGTTTTTGTTTTAAATGTTTTGTAAAACTAATTCCGGGCAAAGGGGGGCTGACAGGACAAACATGCAGTTGAACTGTATTCTGCTGAAGTTTTATAAAAAGCAGGAGGAGGAACTGTTTTGGGAGGAAGGGGCACTTGAGATTTGTCCTGTACAACTGCATGATTGTCCTGCCTTAAGGGCGGTTACAGAAATTATGTTTGTGGAAGAAAAAAGGAAACACTCATTTAAAACAAAAACCATGAAATCAAAAATGAAATGGATTGCCTCCCTTAAGATCTGGGTGGTCATCTATCCCTCGATCACCTTCTTTCTTTATTTATTCGGTGAATCATTATCCGTATTGCCCTTATATCAGCGTACCTTTCTGATCACTATCACACTTGTTCCCTGGATCGTATTTGCAGGGGTGCCTTTTGTGGATACCCTTGTCCGGAGAATTATAGTGAGAAACCGGAATTATAAACATTGAAACAATGACCAGTCAGAAACTTTATGATGTAATCATCATCGGGGGCAGTTATGCAGGACTGTCTGCCGGCATGGCCCTCGGCAGGGCGATGCTCAGCACATTAATTATGGATGAGGGTAAGCCCTGTAACCGGCAAACGCCGCATTCCCATAATTTTTTAACAAATGACGGTAAAACACCTGCTGCCATTGCCGCCCATGCAAAAGCCCAGGTTGGTATTTACCCAACCGTGGAGTTTTACAACGGGGGAGCCACTGCTGCAATAAAAACACCGGATGGTTTCCAGGTGGAGTCTGCAAACGGTGAATTGTTCATGGCCAAAAAACTGGTCTTTGCCACTGGTATTAAAGACCTGCTTCCCGCTATAGAAGGTCTGGCCGAATGCTGGGGTATCTCGGCGATTCACTGTCCCTATTGCCATGGCTATGAAGTCCGTGATGAAAGAACCGGCATCCTGGGCAATGGCGATATGGCCTTCGATTTTACACGGCTGATCTCCAACTGGACAAAAGACCTTACTCTATTTACCAATGGTCCGGCCACACTGACGGCTGCACAACGGGAAAAACTCGAACAGCATAAGATAGAAGTGATTGAAAAGGAAATGGAGAAGCTGGTGCATCAGCAGGGTCAGCTGGAGCAGGTGGTTTTTAAGGATGGTTCCCGTTTTTACCTCAAAGCCCTGTATGCCCCAGGTCCTTTTGAGCAGCATTGTAAGATCCCGGAGCAACTGGGATGCGAATTAACCGAAGAAGGGTATATCAAAACCGACGCCAGCAATGAAACCAGCATCGAGGGTATATATGCCATTGGAGATAATGCGTCCAAAATGCGGACAGTGGCCAATGCCGTAGCGATGGGAACCACGGCGGGAATTGCGCTGAGTAAGAAAATGATACTGGAAGAATTTTAGACATAACCCGGGACCAGGGATGAAACGATTGTCCCCGGCAAAAGAATAAAACATATTATTTATGGAATCGCCACCTATTGCACTCTAACAGAAAACTTAAAACAAAATGAAAAGGTTTAAATGCCACATAACAGTAGTCCTGTTTGTGTTTATAACAATAAGTGGCATCCGTGCGCAAGGTAGTAAACAGCAGCCTGTCCGGATAGCAGACCTGGTGAATGCCATTTCAGACAGTCTGAACAGGTATTATATTTTCCCGGAAAAAGCGGAGATGATCTCCGGTTATCTGCACGCCAATGAGAAAAAGGGTGTTTACGACAGCCTGCTGAAAAACCCGCAGAAACTGGCGCAGCAGCTGGCCTCTGATATCAGCCGTATTCACCATGATCCCCACCTGCGGATTAGCTTCGATCCCGATTTCAACCCGCAAGTGGCTTTTAATCCTACAGCTGAACAAAAAGAGTTTGTAAAGAAATACTGGAAGGAGAACAATTATAGCTTCAAAAAGCTGGAATGGCTGCCGGGAAATATCGGCTACCTCTCTTTTAACCTCTTTGTTGAAGATGTTGAAGCAGCTAAGCCTACCATTAAAGCAGCATTAACCTTTTTAGCGAATGCGGACGCCATTATTATTGATTTGCGTGAGAATATGGGCGGCAATCCAAAAATGGTCAGTCAGCTGGAGAGTTATTTCTTTCATGAGAAAACGGCAATGAACCACCTCATTGACCGGACAGCCAGTGATACTGTTTTTATGTATGCCGATCCAGCAAAAGCAGACAGCCTATACCTGCCTGTACCTGTTTATATTTTAACCAGTCCCCATACTTTTTCAGGGGCCGAGGATTTCAGTTACGGGATGCAGGTGGCCAAAAGAGCGGTGATCGTAGGCGAAACAACCGGTGGGGGAGCACACCCGCAGCGACCATTCGCTGTCAGCCAGGGTTTTGTCCTGTATATTCCGTTTGCCCGTTCTTTAAACCCGGTTACCAAAAAAGACTGGGAAGGCACCGGGGTGGTTCCTGATGTAAAAACGACTGCCACCAATGCTTTACTAAAAGCCCGTGAACTGATTTTTAAAAACAATATATCAGCCACCACGGACCAACAGGTAAAAAACAAGAACCTGTATTACCTCAATGCCCTGTCGGTATATACGGAAAAGAAAGCCTTGCCGGCAAGTCAGTTAATGTCGTATGCCGGCACTTATGGTGGATTGATTGTTTATAGTAAACAAGGAAAACTGTATTGCAAAAACAACAATAACGGGGGCAGTATTACCGAATTAGCGCACTTGAATGGAAACCTGTTCACCCTGGACCAGGAGGCCCAGGTTGAATTCATTAAAAACAGTCAGGAGCATGTCACGGGTATTAAAATAAGGGTGGCCGATGGCAGCATATTTGAGGAAACTAAGATGTAACACACCTAAAAAACCTTATGAAAAAGTTTATTTATTCCTTGGCCGTGATATTTCTTTCCTTTTGTGGCCACGCACAGGAAAGCAGCCTGTTTACCAGTGGATTTGAAAAAAGTTTCCCTTCAAAAGTTTTAGAAGAACAGCGCAAAGTCTGGATTCATATTCCAGCCGGCATGGGGGAAAATGAAAATAAAGGCAAAGGGCTTTACCCGGTAATATATTTATTAGATGGGGAGTCGAATTTTAATCATGTGGTAAGTATTACCGAATTCATGAGTAATTCGGGTCTTTGCCCGCCAATGATCGTAGTGGGGATTTTACACCCTTCCCGGATGACGGATCTGACATTTGGTACAGATAAAGAAACGCCCGGTGTCGTTGGCAAAGGTGAACTGTTCATGCGCTATATGGAAAAGGAACTGATGCCATATATTGATTCAACTTACCCGGTTGCATCCTATAAAATATTTATTGGCCACTCAGTTGGTGGCCTGACAGTTGTAAACACCTTACTTCATCATCCGGATTTGTTCAACGCCTATGTATCCCTTGACGGGGCTTTATGGTGGAACAACCAGCGGGTGGTCGAAGAGGCAAAATTGATTTTAGCGAAGGGAAGTTTTAAAGGAAAAGCCTTATTTATCGCATTGGCCAACCGGCTTGAAAAAGGAATGGATACGCTGACCGTTCAAAAAGACACCACGGAGGGTACTGAGCTTATCCGCAGCAACCTTGAATTCATTAAATATATTTCCAACAACAAAAACAATCAACTGCGTTTCCGTCATCGTTACTATGAAAATGACGATCACAGTTCCGTACGCCTGATCGGGGAATATGATGCCCTTCGTTTCATTTTTGATAATTACAAATTGAAAATATATAACAGCGAATTACTGGACCCTGCTTTTAAACTGGATTCGTTATTGGCAACTCACTATGCTACGGTTTCTGAGCAAATGGGCTACCCCGTAAAGCCGTCTGAAAGCCAGGTGAACAGTCTTGCCTACTATATGCTGAGACAAGCACAACTTATGAAGGCAGAAGCTTTGTTTAAACTGAATATTCTCAACTATCCTGAAACAGCAAATTGTTATGATGGAATGGGTGACTTGTACCTGGCAAAAGGGGATAAAGTAAAAGCCATAGAAAGTTTCAAAAAAACCTTATCGTTAAAGTTCATACCCGGGACAAAGCAAAAGCTTGATGCATTATTGAAGGAGAAGTAGACCGGTTTTCAGAAACAGCTCTTACTGTAACATAATTGAAGAGCTATAGCCGGAGCAACTCATCTTCTTTAGGAGAAGGTTCCTCGCTTCGCTCGGAATGACACGCTTTATTAATATAAGAAAGGGGAAGATTTCTCGCTACGCTCGAAATTCCAGTGGTCAGTAGCGTTTGCTTTTATTATGGGGAGGCCACTCGTCGCAAAATTGCCTGTTAAGAATTAACCAATCAGGGTTTTGGGAACGGATTAGTGCTTCTTTTTTATCACGACTCCATTTTTTGAGCTCCTTTTCCCGCGCAATTGAAATTTTAATTGAGGGACTGTTCTCAAAATAAATCAGGTTGTAACAAAAGAATTTTCCTGCAAAAGTTTCAGTGCGGCCCCTGTTCTCCCAATGCTCCTTGAGCCGCGCCGCCAGGTTGTTCGTAACTCCAACATACAATACTGTTTTAGCAGGATTAGTAAGAATGTATACATAATATATAGTATCGGAGCCACGCATAGAGATTTAAATTTTTCTCCTCCCAAAAATCCCTCCCCGAAAAATAACTACAATGTGATTTTCATCATCCAAATCCGTGAAAAAAACGACAACAACATGTGAATTTCGAGCGCAGCGAGAAATCTTCCCCCTTCTCTCCCCCTAAGCCCCGTCAGTCCGAGCGAAGCGAGGAACCTTGTACTAAGTGAAGCACCACATCTTGTAGTTAGTGAAACGAAACTCCTTACGCACTAACATTTCGAGCGCAGCGAGAAATCTTCCCCCCCCTCTTCCCTCTTCCGCCCGTCATTCCGAGCGCAGCGAGGAACCCTGTATTTTACGAAGCACCTTACTTCAGGCAAAGTGAGAAACCCTGTATTTTCCGTAGCACGTTACTTCAGGCGAAGCGAAGTACCTCATATTTAAGAAGGGAGTCTTGTAGTAAAATCGTCGCAACTCACTTTCCTCAGGAGAAGGTCCCTCGCTGCGCTCGAAATAAAAGACCTG
>CAZFLL010000078.1:0-5485 GCA_964519865.1 uncultured Chitinophaga sp.
CGCTTTATCCCCGAATAAGACACGGGTATGGTATAGGTTTGGTAGCTGTAAAAACCATCTGCCAGTTAAGTCTTAGGATATCTTTACTTTTTGGGGGTCCGCAGTTCATATCCTGATAAGAGTCTGTTCAGAATATCAATTTTCTCCTCGTCTACTGGTTCATTTTGACAAAGCTGGTCCACCATTATTTTAACAACGTAAAATTGATTATCCGTTGTGATTTTGCCTTTCTCTATCACCTGGTCAATCCTTTGATAAAAAGATTTAAAAATATCAATATCATACCCGGTTTTATTCTGAAGATACTTGTTGAATTTCAGATCCCTTGTTTCAATGGGCATTTCTGTCAGGTCCCGAAACTATTGCTTCAGCAGGGTAAGTCGTCCTTTTTGAAAATGGGCTTCGGTTTGAACTTTAAGTTTCTCAAAATAAGATGTGCAGTCAGATCCATGAATCCTGAGCCACATTTGACTATTATCCAGGTAATAATCCAGTGTTGCGATGACAAGATCACGGTATTGCTTAAGTTCAGCTTCTTTCTGTCTGGGGTCACGTAATGACATAGGTTGAATCTGATAAAACATGCAGTTATTGATTTGTTGATTTATTTCCCTCCCCCCACATAATACCACCACTCCGGCTGGATCTGCTTACAGCCAACGGTCTCGGCTTTACGGAAGGCCTCATCCAGGCTGTCGGGCAGGTAAAAGATCATCAGGCCGTCGTTCATAACAAAGCGGATGCGGCCTTTATGGGGCTGGGCTTCATTCACCCCCAGCTTATTCAGTTCAGTGCCCAGATTTTTTAAAGACCCGAATACGCCCGTATCACTGAACAGGTCAGCGCCTTTCTTCCCGGTGATCACCCCGGCCGGTTCATAACTGCCGTTCTGCATATTTACTTTGGTGAAAATAATACTGTCCCCCGACCGTTCCACCCTGGCGGTCATTGCATCCCCCATTTTTAAAGGCAAATGCAGGTAATCGGCAAAATTGCGGGGATTGGTGATCGAGATCTGTTCCTGCCCGTTCATGCTCAGAAAGAGGCAACTGAAAATAATATCATCTTTTGAGGTCTTATACCAGTATTGGGCAAAGCTGCTCCCCTTGTTACTGTAGGACCATTCCTGGAAATGCTCCAGTCCGAGACTGGTGAGTGAACGCACCAATGCGGGCTTGTCCACTTCCGCAACGGGGGCCGTCTTTTCTTCCTGTTGTACAATGGGATTTTTCTTTTCCGTTTTGCTCTTGCAGGCGGGAAAAGCTGTGCCGAGTAAAATAAAAAAGCTGACGGGAATGATCCTTTTCATAGTCCGATAAGGGTTTACCGGCTTTAATGGTAACCGGAAACTGTTTCTTCAAAGTTATATGAATCCGGCTTTGCATGTATGACCAACCGGCTTATTCATGTTGATGTGGGTATAAATGAGGTGTTTGGAAGCTGTCGGGTGTCGGGAAACAGCCCGTACTAAGAAGGTTGAATCTTAATAGCCGGCAATAACTCGTTTTACGTAATTCACTCGCAACTCGCAACTCACATCTCGCAACTTTTACTCAAAATCACGTCAGTCGTACTTCGTACCCCGTACCTTGTACTTATGAAATACAAGGTCCCTCGCTTCGCTCGCGATGACGTGCATTAAGGGGGGGGCAAAAAAGGGGAATACAAGATTTCTAGCTGCGCTCGAAATTGAAGTGGCGTCCGCTAAAGTAGCAGATCATCCCTCGCTTCGCTTCGGGATGACAAGGGTTCTTAGTGGGTTTTGTTTAAAAGAGACTTCCGCTTTCCCTCATTCGAAGCGGAATGATGTTGTCATCGTGCCTGCCCCGCCTTATGCGGGGAGTAGTCCCGCTAACAAGAATCTCAGGGCTGGAGAGTCATACTCTCGGGACGTATCGAAGGGTGGCGAACTAGCAACCTATATTTTCACAATCAATCCCCTTCACCGGTATCGCCTCCACCCTTCTTTTGTCCGGATTAAACCGCCAGGCTTTTTTAATAGTCTTCATGTATTCCTGGGTTGTTTCTTTACCCCATACAATCAGCCAGGCATTGTTGGTTTTATATTCACGGCAGGTGCCGGTGCGGATGGTCCAGCCTTTTACTACGCCTTTTATTTCGATCACATCAAGAATGGTATAAGTGGCTGAGGCGGTATCTTCCTTTATACTGATTATTACCACGGCGGTAGTGCCCCGCTGATATACTTCGGACATAAACCATTCCGGGTCCTGTATTGAATTCATCAGGCCTCCTTCCTTAAAGGTCCAGCCTTTCATGCCGGGCATGGAACGGCTGTCCGTATACACCTGCCCGATCAGGCTCTTTTTTGATCCGGCATATTTCCCGTTCTGGGCATTCGTGTTCAGCTGGCTGACTAAAAAAAGCAGTACTAAAATTGAATATTTCATTCAGGGATATTTACAACTAACGCGGGTTATCTTTTAAAACCCACCACTTCATTCCTCGACATCATTTTACCATTGAGGTACATTTCCATTTTTACAATACCAAAATCGGGGGCAAACCAGGTGCTGGACGTGGTCTTGGTCAGTGTCTGCATCTGTTGCATCATGGCTTTGGCCTTTTCATCCATGCCCGGCATATCCAGTTCAATATGTACACTGTTGCTGATCTTAAAACATTTCCAGGTGCCGGCCGTCGTGGTCACTTCTTCCATGGCTTCCACTTTCCGGTCTTTGAACGTGTACTTCATGGTCATTTTACGGTCGCCTTTCTGACTGGTCATCTGACCTTCAGCATCGGGTAAAGTCTGGCCGGCTTTTACATTAATGGGAAAGGAGATCATGGTCGAAGTAAAACTGGCATCCTTCTGTTTTTCTTTGCTGCGGAACATGGAAGCAATATTAAAATAAATACTCTTTCCGTCGCACCGGTACTCATAACTCACCGCGGTCTCCTTTCCATTTTCCCCGGCATCCGTATTGGTGCCTTCGACTTTGGCTATGGAAATGCCCCCTTTATCCTCCACGCTTTTGATCTTAGTATGCTGGCGTGAATTTATTTTGCCTTCGGGATCATAACTGACGGCAAACACTTCAGCTCCGGGCTGGAAGAAGATCATGCGGGTACAGGAATTCACCAGGGCAACTGTTGGTTCAGGCACTGGTGCTGGCATTGGTTCCGGGTCGGGATCAGCGGGTACAACAGGTGCAGGTTCCTGAACCGGTCCTGATTTACCCGTAGTATCCGGTTTGCCTGCCTTTTTATCTGTTCCTGATTCATTACAGGAAAAAAGTAAAAAAAGAGTACAGAAAAGAAATAATTGTTTCATGGCATACTTTTTATAAATCACCGGGTCGGCACGGCTCCGGTGATACGGGTTGAACTGTTATTCACTTCGTTTGATTCCGTTACCTGGTTGCCGGCATCGGCTTTAATCCAGAAACTGAAATCCGCACCGCGGAAACTGCTTTCCGCCTCCCTGAAGGTATACACTTTTACAAAAGAGGCTCCGGGATTCAATGCTTCCACGGGCAAAGAAACAGTTAATTTCCGTTCACGGCCTCCATCAGCCGGACATTTTATATAAGCATCCGCTTTGGATACCCCGCAACGAAGTTCCCCGATGTTTTTAATCCGGATCAGCACCTGCACATTAATGGTTTTGGCCGCTTCATCACGGGTAACAGATACGAGGCTCAGCTCTTCCACTTTCAGATCAGGCGGAGCTGCAGGTTTCATTTTAGCAGATCCGGGGCCCTTGGGTAAATCACGGGGTAATACGGGCTGTTGGGAAACGGCAGTGAGACTGAATCCCAGGTATATCATTAACAAATAGTATTTCATACTGGTATTTTTATAATCAGAAAACCTGGAAACCACTAAATGTGGCTTCATAAAGCAGCGCTGCTTTGCCCTCGCCGCATTTCCGGGAACGGTACTTTAAACCAATTTTATCCCCAGCCTTTAACTGTAGTACCACATTAAACTCATGCGCCCGGGTATTGGGATTAATACTTTCCTTACCCGTGTACTCCACCGGAAAAGAGAAACGATTGTAGGTCGGTGAATTATTCTTTAACACCGTCACATCAAAAGATACCGGCCTGTCCAGGAACTCACGGGTACGACACTGATAACACCCAATGGTGAAACGACCGGTTAAATGATAAATCCCGGCAACGGGAACGGTAAAAATGCCGGATGCCGGGTCAAATACCTGCCCCTCATTCTTGTCCACCCGGGTAAAGGATTGCAGCAGGTCTCCTCCCCTTGTACTGTTATCTGTATTTCGCTTTTCTTTCATCTCCGCCCAAAAAACAGGTCGGGCATTGGCTGGAACAGCTTTTACTTGAGTTGATCCGCTACCATGGCCAGGAACCGCCAGCCAAAAAACGAATGAAAGGATAAATGAGATCATGATCTTTACATTATTTTATAACCACTGAAAATAACCTGACTGACAGCAGGCCGTTGCCCACCGGGTGTACATCCCACCGGTAATGGGGAAAGGGAAAGTTTCTCCCCTTTATTTAACTGTATATACGTGACAAACCCAGCCGAACTGCTTCCACTGCCATAACCAACCGGTAAATGAAAAAGCTGATGCCGCTGCGTATTCTTCATCACATAGACACCCAGCGGTACCGGGTCTTCCGCACAACTATAGTTGGGCATATCCGCATTTACCACCAGGCAATAATATCCGGCTGATGGAGCGGTGAACACGCCTGATGCCGCATCAAATCCGTTTCCCTCATTAAACTCCATGCGGGTAAACCGGCGAAGAATATTATCATCCACTCCCAATACCAATTCCCTGGGACCAATAAGCAATGCACTGAAAGCCACTTTCTCCACTACCGGCACTGGTGGCTTTAACTTTTCGGGGCTGACTTCTTTTTTCCCGCTTGTATTCAGGTCTTTTTGATTGAAGGGTGGCTGTTGGGCAAACAACTGTGCTGCAAATAAGATACACCCCAGTACTATCAGGTATTTTTTCATTTTAATGCTTTTGAAGTGTTTGCGGTTATCAGTCATTTCTCCGGTATTTATCCTTCAGAAATTCCAGGTAAATAAATCCTGAGCGCTGGAACCAGCCTTCCTGACCGTATTTATTTTCACACTTATCAATTTCCCGCAGGGCTCTTTCCAATGCCCCGATCATATCGCGGTATTTGTTATCATAGGTTTGTTTGAAATGATTCATGGTAGCCACAATCTCTCCCCGGGCGTTTTGCCAGGCCAGCCCGGTTACCGCATGTATACCACTGGCATTATCGCCAAACGCAATAGCACTGTTAGTGAAATTCTTTGTATTCTGGTAAATACAGCCGAGGCGGCCTAACTGCCGGCGGATAAAATTCAGTTCGCCCACGGCCCTGGTATAACACTCAGCGCATTCACTTTCCCGCTTACAGCTGGAAGACATCATTGAATTGGCCGTGGTGGAGAAATCCGGTGAACACTCCCCGTTACTCAGGGCCTGGCTGGTATTATAGAGTTCCTGGGCATCATTGTA
>CAZFLL010000078.1:5585-16616 GCA_964519865.1 uncultured Chitinophaga sp.
AAAGTGTAAGTCTCGGTACTTATAGTATGCAGCTACCGTACTCCTCTGCGCTCTCTGCGTATCTGCGGTTCTTTTGCGAAGAAGTCAAAATAGAGAAAACCCTCCTTCGCCCAGGTTACGGAGGATAAAAGAGATCGTGATAATGGTAAAGCCCCTCTAAACCTGCCTTTGCCGGCAGGCAGGCATCAAACGACTAAACAACTAAACCATCCTGCCTTTCAATCGAGCTTCACAATTTTATGCTGCAGCGCCTTCGCCACCGCTTCCGTCCCGCAGTTCACATGTAGTTTATGGTAAATATTCTGCAGGTGTTTTTTTACCGTATCAATGGTCACGCTGCTTTTATCGGCAATCATTTTGTAAGAATTGCCTTTGACGAGGAGTTCGAGAATAACGGTCTCACGGGGTGTGAGGTTATATTGTGGCGTGGCGGGTTTTGACTGACGGAAAAACTGAAAAACCTTCTGGGCTACAAAGGGACTCATGGGCACACCCCCGCTCATCACTTCCTGCAGGGCGCTGACGAGTTGCAGTGGTGAGGTCTTCTTCAGCAGGTACCCGTCTGCCCCGGCACAGATCGAATCAAAGATGCGGTTGTCATCATCAAACATGGTATGCATCACCACTTTCACTTCCGGCTTTGCATTCTTGATCTGCCTGACGCCTTCCACCCCTCCGATTCCCGGCATATCAATATCCATGACCACCAGGTCTGCCGCATATTCGGCCACCATCTCTGCGGCCGCATCGCAGTCGGGGAAAGAAGCCGCTACTGTAAAATGTTGTTCATCCCCCAGCAGGAGTTCCAGTGACTGGCGGAGACGGGTATTGTCTTCGAATATGAGAATGCGGTAAGCCATAAAATCCGAATTTACAGATAAGTCTGCTGAACCTGTATTACACATTCGGGTAATACCCCGTCAGGAAAGTTTTAATTCCAGTTCAACCCGGGTACCTTCACCAGGGACTGACCTGATATTAAGTGAGCCACCGGCAGCCGCAGCCCTTTGTTCCATATTGTGAAGTCCGTTTCCAGCCCTGAGACTTGTCCGGTCAAACCCTTTTCCATTATCTGTAATAAGCAGCTGCAGCTGATGATTATCAGTTGTCAGTTTTACCAGGGCTTCTGTTGCTCCTGAATATTTGACCAGGTTATTCACTGCTTCTTTAAAAATCAGGTACAGGTCGCGGCGCTGTGTCATACTCAGTTGTATACCGCTTTCCGTTTCGGGAAACTCAAAACGACTGCCGATATTCTTTCCGTCGAACATATCCGCTGCATAACGTTTCATCCTGACAAACAAAGTATCCAGCTGGTCATACCTTGGATTAATGTTCCAGACAATATCCGAGAGCGATTCACTGATCCGTTGGATATCTTCCGAAGCTTTTGACAAATAGCCGGCTGATTTTTCCGGCTGACTGAGATTCCTCCTGGCGAGTTCATTCAGGATATTAATATTGCTCAGCGAAGCCCCGATATCATCATGCAGGTCCTGGCTGATATGGTTGCGCATGGCCAGCAGGCTCTCCTGCTGTTCCAGTTTTTTCTTCAGCTGGTAACGGTTAAAAAATAAATAGCCCAGTAAGAGGAACAGGCCCAATCCGGCCAGCAGGAAATTCCGGAAATTCTTCTGGTTGCGTATAGTTCGCTCCTGCAACTGTTTTTCCTTATTGGCCAGCTGTAACTGCTGCTGGTTGGCCGTGGCAATCAGTTCTTTTTTTACCAGCTCCTCTTCCTGCTGACTGATCCTGGCCTCCTGCAGTTCCTTTGTTTTGGAAAGCAGGTCGATCTCATTTTGTTTCTGCAGGGCCAGGGCGGCATTCCCTTCAATCACCGCCCGCTGCTTTTCAATCTCCAGCTGCCGGATCTGCTGGGCTGTGTTCAGCCGGATGATCTCTTTGTCCTTTTTCTCCGTTTCATAACGTGTATTGATTTCCGCAATGGATGACTTGGTATTTTCAGATACGATACTGTCCCGGTACAGGATATACTTCCGGTAATGATCATACGCAGCGGCATAATTGTTTGTCGCCGTATAATAGGTACTGAGCTGGTAATAAAGGTCACGCAGGTTGGCCCGGTCATTCGTTTTGCTCAGCAGGGCCATGGATTTTGAAAAATACCCCAGGACCAGGGCAGAATCTTTTCCGAGCCGGTTAGCAGAAACAGCTGCGGCCATATACCGCCTGGCCAGCATGGCCTGGTCCCGGTTGCTTTTTTCCAATGCACTGATCGCTTTCTGTTCATAATCGTAGGCTTCCGCCACCTTGTTGTTATTGTAATACAGGTTGGACGCGGTGACATAGGAATGAATGATCCGCTGTTCCACTTTACTCTGCAGGGCATACTTCACACATAGTTGCAGGTATTTCTCAGCTTCCTCGTTATTGATGCCTGTATAGTACTGACTGATATTACAGCACCCAATCGATAACCGGCTGACATCACCGGACTTCTCCCGGTATTGCAGTGATTTTTTGGCATACTCGATCGCCCTGTTACGGTCATTCAGACCATAATACACAGTGGACAGGTTATTGTAGGCGGCACCGAGTTCGCCATATTTATCAGGAAAATAAGTCTCATAAATCCGGATAGACTTCACCAGGCATTCCGCCTGCTTACTGAGTTCGCCTTTACGTCCCCAGGTATAGCCGAGATCATTGTAGGCCAGGGCGGAATAGCGGGTCGGGTTTTTATCCAGGTAAAACTGTAAACTTCGTTCAAAAAGTGGAATGGCGGCATCAAAACGGTCACTGTACATCTGCACCTGGGCCTGTTGCATCCAGCCAACGGCTGTGACCAGGGAGTCTTTTATCAGCTGACCGGTTTTCACCACTGATTCCGCTATTGAATTGGCCTTGACCAGTTCATCTTTTTCAATATATATATCTGCTGTTTCTATCAGGGCAAAAGCCTGTCCTTTCCTGTAATTCTTTTCGCGGCTGTAACCGGCGGCCAGTCCGCAATAATAAAGGGCAGAATCATAATTGCTTTCCGTAAAATGATCCTCCGCCTTGTTGATCAGGGAAAAAACATAGAGCGAATCATCCCGCCTGTTTTGCGCAGCCGGGTGGAGTCCGGACATAATCATGATCAGTAACAACAGGACGGGTCTTTGCTTCATATCCAAAAAATACAATTAATTTCTGAAAGTCCATGTGTCTTACCTTTACCCGATGAATGAGTCACATCCGGTGGTATTGTTTGACGGGGTTTGCAATCTCTGTAACAGATCGGTGCAGTTTATTATCCGCCGGGATAAAAAAGACCAGTTCCGTTTTGCGGCTTTACAGGGAAAAACAGGCCAGGCCATATTAGCCAGGCATGGATTACCGGCTGATTCATTTAATTCATTTATACTGGCTGAAGGTGATAAAATTTATACCCGTTCCACCGGTGCTTTACGCATGCTGAAAAAACTGGGCGGCGGATGGTCAATATTGTATGGATTTATTATTGTACCCCGGTTTATCCGCGACTGGGTATACGACCAGGTGGCCCGTAACCGTTACCGCTGGTTTGGCCGGCAGGAATCCTGTATGATTCCCACACCGGATCTGAGAAAAAAATTCCTGGATTAAGGTAGCGTGATCACCCCTTTCATGTAGTACACTGCTTCACCACCCATAATGACCCTTTCTTCATTAAGCTGTTCACAGTAAAGGGTACCTCCTCTGGCGGATAACTGGCGGGCAGTCATTTTTTTCTTTCCGAGTTTCTCTGACCAGAAAGGGATCAGTTGTGAATGTGCTGAGCCGGTTACCGGATCTTCATTTACCCCGGCACCTGGTGCAAAAAAGCGGGAGACAAAATCAAACTCCTTACCCGGGGCGGTGACGATGAGTTTGTCCATATATTTTTTCATCAGCGTAAAATCCGGATCGCATTTAAGGACCGCTTCTTCATTTTGCAATTCCACCAGCCAGTCCCGGTGTTTATATACTCCCACCACTTCTGCCCCGCCCAATATCTGACCCAATGTATCCGGGTATTCAGTCTGGCGTTCCGGTTTCCAGGAAGGGAAATCCATCCACATTTTACCTTTTTCTTTCCTGATGGTCAGCATACCACTCTGGGAATGAAAAACGATCTTCCGCTTATTGGTTTTCAGTATTTCAAAAATCACATAAGCTGACGCCAGGGTGGCATGTCCGCAGAGATTGATCTCCAAAGCTGGCGTAAACCAGCGGATATCATAATCTGCACCATTGAGTTTGGAAGGCACAAAAAACACCGTCTCGCTCAGGTTATTCTCCAGCGCGATCTGCTGCATCAGCGAAGTATCCAGCCATTTCTTGAGGGGTATAACCGCAGCTGGGTTACCTCCGAAGAGGGTGTTGGTAAAGGCGTCGATCTGATATAGATTAAGTTTCATAGTTAATGAAGTAAAAGCTTCGAGTTACGATCCTTCGATACGACGCAGATCATTTTTTTTCTGCCCTGAAAATTTGCATGAGCGTCTACTCAGGATGACACGATCATTCCGTTTCGACACCTTTCTTAGCAAGGGCTGTTGGCTGTTGACCTGCCTACCGGCAGGCAGGCTACAAACTACTAACTTTCCTTATTCCCTTATTCCCGCATCATTTCTCTAATAACCGCCTGTATATCCTCCGCATTCGGTTTACTGAAATAATCGCCGTCACTGCCATAGGCCGGGCGATGGCTTTTGGCGGTGATGGTTCGCGGGGCGACATCCAGGTATTTGTAACCGCCCTGTTCTTCCATTACTTTATTGAACATATAGGCAGCAGCTCCTCCCGGTACGTCTTCATCCACAAATACAATGCGGTTGGTTTTTTTGAGTGATTCCAGGATGGAATGATGGATATCGAAAGGCAGTAATGTCTGCACGTCCATGATCTCACAACTGATGCCCTCAGCCTCCAGCATATGCACCGCATCATGAATGATACGTAATGTGGAACCATAAGAGACAATGGTGATATCCGAACCTTCTTTTATTATTTCCGGTATACCCAACGGCACGGTAAATTCCATCAGGTTGGAGGGTAATTTTTCTTTCAGGCGATACCCGTTCAGGCATTCCACCACCAGACCGGGATCGTTGCTGCGGAGTAAGGTGTTATACATGCCGGCTGCCTGCGTCATATTCCGGGGCACGCAGATATACATTCCCCGGAGCGCGTTAATGATCATGCCCATAGGTGAACCACTGTGCCAGATGCCTTCCAGCCGGTGACCACGGGTACGTACGATCAGCGGACAACTCTGGTGACCACCGGTACGGTAATGGAGGGTGGCCACATCATCACTGAGTGGCTGCAATCCGTACAACAGGTAGTCGAGGTATTGTATTTCAGCGATGGGTCTTAATCCACGAAGAGCCAGTCCTACGCCCTGCCCCATGATCGTGAGTTCACGGATACCTGTATCAAAAATGCGTTCAGCCCCGTGCTTGACCTGCAACCCGCTGAAGCCCTGGTTCACATCCCCGATAAATCCGAGGTCCTCCCCAAATGCCAGCACTTTCGGATTAATCGTAAACAATTCATCAAAATAACGGTTCAGGATCTCAAAGCCATTGAGCAGGGGCGCATCGGAGTGAATCACCGCTTCCACTTCCTGAACATGCAGCGCGCTTTTTGGCCCTTCGTTGTAGAGATGAGTATTGTATAATTTTTTATTCTCTTCCTGGAGCTCCTTATAATAATCACGGGTCCAGAAAGCCGCGTCGGCATTGCCGGCGATATTCAGGGCCGCATTGATGCCTTTCAGTACATCCCGGCGCAGGGGTTCCCGGTTGGCAGAAAGTTCACGCGCCACTTTATGCAGGTCTTCACTTTTTTCCGGTAACGCATTGGCCATCGCATGTATCAGGTCCGTGGCACGGGCCACCTGTTTTTTCACCGGGGTGATAAATTTGGCCCAGGCGGTGGCTTTACTTTCCCGGACATGTTCCTTGGCTTTTTCGGCAATTTCATCCAGTTCTTCTTCAGTAGCCAGTACATTTTCAATGATCCATTCCTTCATTTTCTTAATGCCATCCCATTCCCTTTCCCATTCCAGTCGTTCAGGGCTTTTATACCGTTCATGGCTGCCGGAAGTGGAATGTCCCTGTGGCTGGGTGATCTCTTCCACATGAAAAAGTACCGGTGTATGCGTTTCCCGGGCCAGGCGGATCCCTTCTTCAAAAGCTTCACACATGCCGGCGTAATCCCATCCTTTTACTTTATAAATATTCAGCCCGTTGGTACCTTCTTTTTTCCGCATGCCTTCGAGGGCTTCAGAAATAGACGCTTTAACCGTCTGGTATTTCTTAGGCACTGAAATTCCATACCCATCATCCCAAACAAAGACAGCCATGGGCACCTGTAATACGGCGGCTGCATTCATGGTTTCCCAGAAATGACCCTCGCTGGTGCTGGCATCCCCGATGGTGGTAAAACAAACTTCATTGCCATTATCGGATAATCCCCTGAATGCTTTTAATTGTTCCACATTCCTGAAAGCCCGGGAGGCATAAGCCAGTCCGAGTGAACGGGGCATCTGTGCGGCGGTGGGGGCCATATCACTGGCCACATTTTTAGTGGTCGCGAGTTCCATCCACTCACCCTGTTCATTCACATTCCGGGTGGAGAAATGGCAGTTCATCTGCCGGCCGGAACTGAAAGGTTCTCGGCTGGGATCAGGGTCGGCGTAAAGTTGGGCAAAAACCTGTTCGGCTGTAGTCTGGCCGATGGCAAACATAAAAGTCTGATCGCGGTAATATCCGCTGCGAAAATCACCCGGTTGAAAAAACTTGGCCATGGCCACCTGGGCCAGTTCTTTACCATCCCCGAAAATGCCAAATTTGGCTTTGCCGCCCAGCACTTCTTTCCGGCCTAACAAACTGGTTTCCCTGCTGATACAGGCAATCCTATAGTCATTGAGTACTTCCTCACGAAAACGGTCAAAGGACAGTTTTCCTGGATCGGTCAGGAGGTCCGGCTGGGTATTTTCCATATGACAAAAATAGGGAGAATGCGACCGTACAAACCCCCTGTTAAAAAATATCGGATAACCCGTGCAACCCCTCTATGACATCTGCCATCTTTCCCCTAAATTTGACAGCGCTAAATCCCTCATTATGAAGAAAATCACCCTGCTGTGTATTTGCATGACCGCCCTGCTGGCCTCAAGGGCCCAACAGCCGGTTCATAATGAAAATGATGGGCATAACCACGCCCCTGTTACCCCGCAGGCCGCGAACACGGAGGCAACCGAACTGCAAATGCGGGAAATGGAGTACGATTTCAGCAAAATTCCTCAGGGCAAGCCTGTCTATCATTTTTTTGAAGTGGTAAATCCCGGCAAAACGCCTCTTAAACTGGATAATGTACAGGCCAGTTGTGGTTGTACCACCCCGGAATGGAGCCGTGACCCGATTGCTCCCGGGGCCAGTACAAAAATTAAAATCGGTTTTAACGCGGCCTCAGAAGGTCCGTTTGACAAATACATCACGATTTATTATAACAACAGTACACAAAACAAACAAATAAGAATAAAAGGGTTTGTCTGGAAAGCGCCTGAAGGCCCTGCACCGGCAAATGCCTCAGTTGATTTATTAAAGAAACAAACCTTTTAAAAAATTACAAACCATGAAGAAGTTTTTATTACTCGCAAGTGCATTTGTTTTCACACTCACAGTTTCTGCTCAGGTCAAAGCGGATGACCTGATCAAGGTGAACACAGAGAATCATGACTTTGGCAAAATCAAACAGAGTGTGCCCGTCACTTATTATTTTGAAATTAAAAACATAAGTGACAAGCCCGTAGTGGTTGAAAATACATATGCCAGTTGTGGCTGTACCACCCCCGAAAAAATTGTTGAACCCATCCAACCCGGTGCCACCGTTAAACTGAAAGTGGATTATAACGCGGCCGCTGTTGGTCCGATCAACAAGGATGTGTTTATTAAACTGGCAGGCGTGGACCAGCCTAAATCAGTTAAGATCACCGGTGAAGTACTGACTCCTGAAGCATATGAAGTTTACCTGAAAGAAAAAACAGGTGCAAAAGAAAAAGCTCCCAAAAAAGATTAAAGATTATCTCAGTTCATTACAGATCCTCCCGCAACCGGGAGGATTTTTTTTACCCATTCTATTACCGGCCACACAGCAACCGGGATTGAAAGGGCTTTAGCGGTTCTCCAGCACCTGCATGACAAAATCCTTTTTCCGTTGCGATACCGGGATAGAAAGTCCTCCCTCCAGCAACAACATACCACCATCGGTCTTGTCAAATAACCTGATCTTATCCGGATTAGCCAGGAAGGAATGATGGGTGCGTAGGAATCCCAGTCCTTCCAGCACTTCTTCATACTCTTTCAGGTTGCGGGATACCAGGATTGGCGGCTGATTGGTAAAATAAAAACGGGTATACGAGCCGGCCGCTTCACAGTATAGCACATCGGAGACCTTGATAAAGTACGTATTCTCAATATCTTTCAAGACGATTTTCCGGTCCTGGTTATGGATACCGGACAATTGTTGCATCAGCACCTGCAATTGTTCCCGGAGGCTGGAATTCTTCAGGTGTACTATGGCCCGGTCAATGGCTCTTTTCAGTTCCCCCGGATCAACCGGTTTGAGCAGGTAATCAATCGCGCTGTACTGGAAGGCAGTGATCGCGTATTTATTGTGCGCCGTTATAAAAACCAGTTGAAATTCCGGATTCTTTACTTCCCGCATCAGGTCAAAGCCGGTACCATCCCCCATTTCCACATCCAGCATCACCAGGTCGGGTTTGAAATCCCGGATAGCCTGCAATCCGCTTTTAACGCCACTGGCTTCCTCAATGGTTTGCACCAATGGACAAAACGAGCGCAGGAGCTGCTTTACCGCGTTACGCTGGTTAGCTTCATCATCAATCAGTAATACTTTCATTGCAATGAGTTTGAGAACCGCCCGGGCCGGGGAAAACGGACAGTTCCCTCCAAATATGCCAACAATGTCCAAGCTGGCAAAAACTATTTATCCTGATTGAGGCTGGCAATGTGGGCAACCGGCAGTTATCAGGTCACCGGCAGCAGCTATCGATCCGGTCAGGGCAGTCATCGATCCGGCCTGATGTGTAAGGCAGGAAGGAGTTTCTTTATGCTCTAAAATCTGTGAATTATGAAAAAAACCATCCTGTCCTTATGCCTTCTTTTTGTTTCCATAAGCCTGCTGTCGCAGGATCCTTCATACAATGGGCCAGCTAAAATGCCCCTCAAAAACTTCTGGGGTCATATAGAAAAATTAAAAGCCGGAACAGGTACCAGTTCTTCACTCAACAATGCTGAACGGATGCTTCAGCAGGTCAAAGAAAAAGATCCTTCCTACAACGTTGCTCCGCTGGAAGCTGAGGTGAAAATATGGAAAGACAAAGCGGCCAGGGAAGCCGGTGATAAAAATGCAGCTCAGGCAAAAGCAGATGAAACCAGGAATTACTTTAAGAATTTCTGGGAAAAAATGATCGGGGTATATTCCACCGGCTATGATATTGAGCCCGGGGTGACCGGTAAAGTCTATTATGACCGGGTGATGGCCCTTAACCTGGAAGAATACAAGGAAAAAAGAAAAGAACTGGGAACGATTGATCCTAAAAGTTATGCCGGCCTGGCCGATGCAAAACTGGCTGATTACAATGAATACCTGAAAAGAAGTAACCGTTTGAGATGGAATGTGGTGGAAGTGATGAGCAAAAGTAAAAACGTGGCGAATCCGCAGGAAAAAAAGAAAATGCTGGAAGAAGTAAAATATGAATGTGAGGCCGTACTGGTCCTTTCACCCGATCATCCGGATTTCAAACAAAAGCTGGCCGATGTAAAAAAACTTCTGGGCAATGCGGATGCCGAAGCGGCTAAATTCTACACCAGCGATTTTCACAAAGAACATGTGAATCAGATCGTATGGAGCAATCAGCCATTGGTGATTGGTAAGGAAAAAGAGATGGCTGCCTCCTTAAAAAAAGATTTCAAAACAGGGGATGCAATTTTTGGCACAGTCTACCTGAGCAATAATGCCAAACAACTCATGGAAGGCAATGACCGACTGCATATCATCATCAAACTGGATGGCGGAACAGCCGTCTGGGGCGGAGACCTGTCCAATTTCATTATACCGCTGGCCGTACAGGATAAATCCTATATTCAGTTTGCCCTGCTCCCCGACGCCAAATGGATGGCCGCCAATTATGCGCCTTACATCGCACGTGAAAACTGGACCTATTCCTATTTCTTTGATGACCTGGCGAAAAGCGGGGATATCAACCATACCATCAGTTTCGAAATAGACTTCCCGACCTCTATCGTGGGTAATATCAAAAGCAGTTTAACCTTTGACCTGAATGCGGGCTCTGCTGATATTAAAGCCCAGTCGGCCAAACTGCACGACCAGCTGATGGCCAGCCGTCAATTGCCGAAGGCCGGTATGAGTAACGCGGGGTTAGAACAGCAGATGGTTGCAGCCGCCAACAACGAAGGCTGGAATGATAAATTCGGAAAAGCGATCATCACTTCCTCTTCCTGGAATATTGAAAAAAACAGTCTGACCGGGGTAATTCTGTACCGCTACCTTGGGGCAGTCTGCACTACAAAAAGTTCAGACGGCAAATGCTATTACCAGGAATTCACCTTCCGGCAGGATTATGCCGGCAACGGAAACTACGACAGTAAAATAAAGTTCAACAGTTATGGAGGTAAAAAAGAGATCGGGTGTGATAAGGTAAAATAGTAATTACCGGATAATGTCTTTATACAAAAGGGGTAACCGGATTAATACCGTTACCCCTTTCCCTTCTTTACTGTTATCAATGCTGAATGAAGCCTTGGTCTTCAACTTAATATTCAGCAGGTAAATCCGGTCTTTTATGATCTGGCTGGCTCTTGATATGTGTTCATTGCTCTCTTTAGGGCCATTGACCAATCCTTTCCCGTTGTCAGAAATACGAACCAGTAATTCACCCGGTGCCAGGTCAAAGTGAATGTCCACCTGTCCTTTGTACTCAATTCCGGAAAACCCATGCTCAATACTGTTCTC
>CAZFLL010000078.1:16716-19741 GCA_964519865.1 uncultured Chitinophaga sp.
TTATTTTCATTTTTCTCCTGGCTGTATTTCTTTTCAAGCTCGGATACTTCTTTTGTTTTTTCCACATTCCGTATACTGTCTGTGATGGCTAAGCTCTTTTCCCTGAAATCATAGGCTTTCCTGTAATCACCTGTTTCCAGGCTGATCCGGGCAATTATCTCATAGGAATCTGCGAGATAGGCCGGGTTCTTATCCCTCTGGCGGTAATACAGGGCGGAATCAGCCATCCGGGCGGCATTCGTATAATCCTTCAGTTCGATATATATATCTGCTTTGTCGAAATAGTTCGTACCTACAATATCATCATTCTCCTTATCAGTGTACTTAAATGAACTGTCCAGGTACACCAGTGCTTTTTTAAGATCCCCTCTTTCCCAGGCAATTCCCTGGAGATTATTGAAACCTGCCGCCAACGCACTTTTACGGTAAATGGATCTGGCCACTTCCATTTGACGAACAGTAAACATTTCGGAGGTATCCAGACTTCCTTTCGCTTTGGTATCCTGGTAATACCATAAATAACGTTTAGACAGTTTATAGAGCAGGTCTGATTTTTTAACCGGGTCGGTGACCAGGCTGACTAATGGTATTGCTTTCCTGGAATAAATCACCCCTTTCTCCGCCTGTCCTGTCTGATTAAACAAATGGGCAATCATTGTATAGCAATTCCCCATTTCAGCAGGGTTACCGGATAATTCTGCGGCTTTCAGTAATTTGAAACTATACTCCTGGGCTTTACCGAAATCAGATTGAACAAAATACAACTGGGCCCAGTTCCTGTAGGTATTCACGAGGATACTGTCGCTGCAGGCGGTCTGTTTATATTCGTTCTCAGCCATTCTGAAATACTGGTCAGCACTGTCATATACGCTGTTTTCCAGGTATTCAATTGCCTGCCATTCAAAACTTTTTGCCAGGCATATTTTGCCAGAAGAAGCCCGCAGCTGCAGGATATAGGTTTTGCTGTCATCACCAGATGCCTCCCATTTTGTTTTCAATGGCAAATACGCAGAACAGTTGCATGGCTGTGCCAACGCCGTCTGTCCCAGGGTCAGCATATAAAGAGTAAGGAGAAAAGAAAATCTTTTCATAACAGGTTACTTGGTTGTGGTATGCCTTTAAAAATAGGGAAGTAACCGGTTATCCCGGAATCTGTTTTTCCGGATTAGTCTCCGGAATGTGTATAAATGGCAACCCTCAACCAGGATCACGCAGTTATTGGTTCAATCACCACGGCTGTCAACCTCCACCGCTGAATACAGGCAGGTTACCTGTAAAAAAACCGTACCCCCGCTGCTGCGGGGGATACGGTTCGGGTAATGGTTATCGGAAAAGGCGAACGGCTTACTGGTTATTTTTTACCGGCTGATAGAACCACACTCCCAGGCAGGCCAGGGCGATGACAAAGGGTATGCGTTTGGTAAACGCCAGTCCCTTTTCCTCCATCAGGGTGATCAGCAATGAAGCGGCTATTACAATAGCCAGGATGATGAGTCCTTTTTTCAGTTTGCCCTCCCTGGGCCACCATTCGTTTTTGTTCATTGGTTATTGTTTTAGTCAACAATCAGTTTACGGATCCGGTGATTATTGAAATCGGCCACATAGACGGCTTTATTTTCAAAGTCACCACAGATACCAAGCGGGGTATCAAACGAAGCTCCTGACCCAATACCATCCATCAGTCCGGGGTCATTACCCGCCAGTGTGGTTACCACTCCTGAAGCACTGATCTTTCGGATACGGTTGTTAAATGCATCGCACACATAAAGGTTACCAATTACATCGACAGCGATTCCTGAAGGGAAATTGAACCGGGCGGCAGTGCCTGTACCATCCGTTATCCCTGCCGTACCGTTTTCACCGGCTATGACAGTATACACACCAAACGGACTGTATTTATAGACATAATGATTATAATACCCTGTACAATATAAATTATCCGCTGCATCTATCGCCAGGCCGAATGCGAGGGTATTCTGGTAAGTGGTCACTACACCTGCAGGAGTCACTTTCTTGATTTTGTGATTTATATAATCAGCCACAAAGACAACCCCGGCAGAATTAACGGCAACACCGATTGGTTCATTAAATCTGGCGGCACTGCCTGTACCGTCTGCATCACCCGGAGTTCCGTTACCGGCCAGTGTGGTTACCACTCCGGCTGCGGTTATTTTCCGGATCGCATGATTGATACGATCGCCTACATAAAAATTACCGGAGGCATCCATCGTGATACAATAAGGCTGATTGAAACGGGCAGCAGCGCCTGTGCCATCTGCAAATCCCATTGTTCCTCCTGCAAAAGTGGAAACAATTCCTTGTGGAGTGATTTTACGGATACGGTGATTGTCCCGGTCGCAAACAAATAAATTCCCGGAAGCATCTTTTACCACCCCGCTCACAATATTAAACCGGGCAGAAGCGGCATTTCCATCCGCAAAGCCCTGGCTGCTGCCGGCAACAGTTAATACACGGTTGGTTACATAATACTCGAAAGATGGCCCGTTAACAGACACACTGTTTTTTACCACCCTTACCGTCCCGGTACCGGCATTCACCGGCACCAATGCGGAAATTAGTGTATCGGTCAGTGTGGTGATACTTGCTTCAACATCGTTAAAATAAACCCTGACTTGAGCAGAATTTGTTCCGAAATTAGTTCCGCTGATGGCGACCTGGGTGCTTTTAGGGCCAGCCGAGGGACTAATCCCGCTCACGGTAACAGTCGCCACCGGTGGCGGAGTGGGTGTGGTTTCTTTGTCTTTTTTACAGGAAGGGAGTACGAACATGCCGGCCATCAGGCACAGCGCCATGAATTTGATTTTCATTTGGTGTTGATTTTTAAGTGAATATTGGATAATTACCCTGCTAAAATATTCACCTGCCTGTTATCAAATTGCCCCGTTTTGTTCCCGGAGGCTTCCGGTTCTTAAATGCAGACCCGGGTTTGACAAGTGCAAAAAAAGATCCCCGGTTAGAAAACCGGGGAGGCTCATTGCATACCAAACTGCCTGTGCAGTTCACA
>CAZFLL010000079.1:0-9990 GCA_964519865.1 uncultured Chitinophaga sp.
TACCTACCTGCGGACTGAATCCTTCCCTTGGACCGATCACGTTCGGCCGGTCATCCGAGGGAGTGTAATCATTGGTTGCAAATACGGGTAAACTGCTGATACCGGCAAGGCCGGCTGTAAGGGCGCTTTGCCGGAGGAACTGGCGGCGGGAATTGGAGGTCATGTGGTTAAGGTTTAAGGTGAAAAATGAAGTTCCGTATCTGAAAATACACTTATTTAAAAGAATCTCAAAAATCAATTCACAGATTTATTAATTTCTGTTATTATGGCTACCAGTTTTGAATATTGGGCGTAACAAATGTTAAATTTCAACACAAACAATTCATCGTGCAATAACCACTTATAAGTTATCACACCTAATTCACTCTTCATTCAGAAGTATTAATTTTTCTGAATTCCGTTGGATTCATTCCTTTATATTTTTTAAAAAGGCGATTCAGATGGCTTTCGTCAGTAAAGTTAAACTCATGGGCAATTTCATTTATCCGCATATCACTGTGCACCAACCTGGTCTCCACTAAGCGCATCTTGAAATTTAATATATAATTCTGCAAAGTATCCCCTGTTTGTTTTTTAAAATATCTTCCCAGGTAGTTAACCGAAAAATTAAAATGTTCGCTAAGTTTTTCGACCTTCAGACTACCGGGCTCAAATATGTTTTGCTGGATATAATTCAGAATCTCTAAAACAGGTTCACCGGTTGTTTCCTTAATATTTTTAGGCAGCTTTAGTGCTATATTTCTTGCAACAATAGTAATAATTGTGTTTACAATTTGTTCTGACACCCGTGTGTAATACAGCTGTTTATTGATTTGTTCATTCAGAATAGTATTAACAAGGGAAGCAATTAAAGGCTTGTCAGATTTGTTTTTTAAAATGCAACCAGGTTTATGACTGGCATTCTGCAAAATATATTTTACCTGTGTAACCGCATCATCATCTTTGTTGATTTTATCTTTTATATACAATTTATTAAACCGGATGAATAAGAAGGAAGTAAGTGAATCAATATTAAATGAATAAACATCCTGCGGAGTTAATAAAAACAAATTGCCTCTACGGTATTTAAACCGGCTTTTATTTACCGTTTGCGTACCCGTACCCTCTATTATATAAATTAATTCAAAGAAATTATTCCTTCTCGCAGGTCTGTTGAAACTTTCAAGCTCCTTCCACTCTATTTCATATTGCCTGTATAGAACATTTCCTCTCATAGGCATAAAAGTACAACATAAGTGTAAAATAGTACATTTTTATGTGAAGCTTCCCGGTATATTTTTGTGTCAGCTAATTCAACTCAATATGAGAATTGTAATAATTGGTGCAGCTGGAGCAATTGGCAAAATCATCACTCCTGCCCTGCAACTGTCACATGAAGTAATAACAGCCGGGAGAAATACCGGGGATATACAGGTTGATACCTCATCCATCAGTTCTATTGAATATTTATTCAGAAACATTTCAGATATTGATGCAGTAGTATGTGTGGCTGGCGATAGCATATCGGGCAACCTGTCTGCAATGGAAATAAGCAAGTACAGTGTTGGTCTCAGCCAAAAATTATTAGCCCAGATAAACCTCGTTTTATTTGGCGCAAAATATCTGAATAAAAACGGTTCCTTCACTTTGATTTCCGGGAAAACGGGTGAAAAGCCTGCAAAAGGTTCAACGGGAAAAGCAGTAGCCAATGGTGCCGTAAACAGTTTTGTGCTTTCCGCTGCTTTGGAAATGGAGAATGGCATCAGGCTAAATGCAGTAAGTCCTTCCAGGCTTTCAGATATTTCTGCAGCGGATTTAATAATTGCTTACTTGAAATGTATTGATACATCAACGAATGGAGAAATAATACGTGTTGGATATGATTAAAATTTAAAAAAGTACACTATGCCCCATTTTATCATTGATTGTTCTGCAAACATATTAACAAAAGTACAGGAGCAGAAAATCTTAACAACAGTTTTTGATGCCACCATGGCCAGTGGTCTTTTTGAAAAAGCCGATATTAAGGTAAGAGTGAACCCTTACATAAGGTATGAAGTCGGCGGAAAACCAACAGACTTTATTCACATTTTCAGCTATATTCTTGAAGGCAGAACCGAAAAGGAAAAGTCAGATTTATCAAAGCGTATAGTAAAATCAATTGTAGCCTTATTTCCGGGTGTCGAATTTATCGCAGCAAGTATTGAAGAATTTTCTAAAGCTGGTTACTGTAACAGGCATTTATTAACACTATAACTAAATCTAATTAAAATGAGTATGAAATCCTTTATGGCTGCCATTAGCCTGCTATTAATATTATCATCACAGGCCCAGGATCCTAAACTACCCAAAGAAGTAAGACATCAATTTGCGGGTACATGGTCATTGTTAGCTGTTGAAAACACCAATGCTGATGGGAGTAAAACACTGCCATATGGTGAAAACCCTGTGGGCTTGCTTGTTTTAACTACTGATGGCAAATACGCCATTCAAATACTAAAATCAGTCCGCCCAAAAGTAGCCGCGAATGATAAGAATAAAGCAACCGCTGAAGAAAATACAGCATTGGTACAAGGGAATAACTCCCACTTTGGCACTTACAGCGTGGATTTACTAAAGCGCACAATAACATTTAATGTTCAACATGCATTCTATCCGAACTGGGAAGGTACAGTCCAAATACGTTCTTATACACTTGAAGACAATACCCTGAGCTATATTGTCACCCATACTACGAATGGCGGTTCAATTACAGCTAAAGTTATATGGAGGAAAAACTAGAATGGGGTATTTTTATTGCTTAATAGCGGGGTATTACTTTTTCTCCAAAAATGCAGAAAACTCAGTTTCCAGATCAGCTAAGCTTTATTGTATGTAGCAGTAAATATGTTCTCGTTTTCCTGATTTTGAATTTTTGCATCACTCCAATTTAGCATCCAAAAGCCAGACGTGGGAAAGTAAAAACTCCTTGCTAACAGCAAACACTTCGAGGCACGTCTGTCGTACTTCGTACTTCTGACTTCGTACTCAACCCCGTTACCAGTCAAATCAGCTTTTATTTTTCGCCTTGTTCTTTTTCGCGTTAATATAGTCCTCCCGGATTTTGGCCAGGTCTACTTTGGCACAATCGGTGAACAATTGGCGCACTATGTTCAATGGCATTTTCTCCGCCGTGTCAAAGTTGATGCAGCCTTTCTGAAAACTGGCTTTATTCAGGAGCAATTGATACTTTTCATACAGTGGCTTAGATGCATAAATGGGCAACACATGAAGGGACATGTAATTCTTGACCCCTGCCAGCCCGTATTTCATCATACCCCTGCTCTTGTAGAGAATCATCTCTTTTCCCATCATCGGGGAAATTTCAGCAATAACGGTTTTGTCCAGTTCCAGTATGATAGAGTGGATATCTGACAGGATGGATTGCCGCGCTTCAGGCTGAGTCAATATATAATTCTTTATATTTTTTTCCATGTTAAGGATAATTTGAAGTGTAATAATCGCTTACAGGCTGATTCTATTCGAAGTCATACTCCTTTTTTAATTCGCTTATCAATTCAGTGGCAATCTCCGTTGCCTTCTGTAACCGGGTATCATTGAACCGAAGGTTACGTTGCTGTACAATTGACATATTCAGCAACTCTTTTATTTCTTCCCGCTTGTTTTCCAGCGATACTTCCGGGATATTAAAATAAGCTTCCCTGGTTGCTGTAGTCATGGTATCCAATTCAAGCAACTGATATTTTGATAAATCGTGGTGCAGGCGGGGGTCAATAACCTGGTTGATTAAGGTTAACAACATATTTCCCCTTGTCTGATGATTGCTGAATTCCCCCTCGATAGCATTTACCTGGGCTTCATATTTCATCAGTTTATTTAACAGCCGGAAATTGGTAAAATACCGCAGGCTGCCGGAATTTTTAACCTGCTCAAAGGTCGTCCTGTTCCACAAAAGAGGAGCCGTCCAATATAGAAACCGTGTATAAAAAGATACCCGGGCAGCATTCCGGCCATCCAGTTTTGTGTTGGCAAGTCGTAAAAGACTATCGATATTAGCTACATAAACCTCGCCTCTTTTCCGTTGCAGATTAATAGCCGCCGTATCGTTTTGCAAATCGACGACCAATGATTTTGCAAATTCTTTAGCCCGCTGATGTTCCAATGTATGTTCCAGCTGGTATTCGGCCAGGAAGCCGCAGAATACGGCCAGGAAGAGCATGAGGAACTCCCAGAAATAGCTTTTCCAGGTTTTCTTTCCATGTGATCCGTGTGAATGGTGGTGTACTTCCATATGGAGAGTTTAGTCGTTGGTTGTTTAGGGTGAACAATAATAGAAAGAGGTTGAAATCAATGTTTAGTCGTTTGTTGCTTAGTCGTTTGGACCGGGGTTCAGTCGGTCTGGACATGAAAATAATAAAAACCTGGCAGGAATAATCGCTGCCAGGTTTTTTCAGATCTGACCTGAAATATTTCATCAGTCCGGTTTTACCGGAACGCTTATTCTGCCGTGGTCGGGTCAATAACGGTCATCACCGCGCTGACTGAATTGGCCGGGAATCCGCCTTGGTTGGCATGTTCCCGAACCATCTCCTCATTGGGGGCGATATAGACGCAGTAAATTTTGTCGGCAGTTACATAACTATGCAGCCATTGGATTGACGGGCCCAGGTTGCTGAGCACCCCGCAGGAAGTTTGCGAAATCCCTTTTAACTGATCCGGGGTTAATTTACCTGCACCCGGAATTTCCCGTTCGATTACATACTTTGGCATAAATCGTTGGTTTTTGTTCCTACTCGTATGGCTTTTCGGTTGCGCCCCGTTTGTTGATGTAGTGGCTGGACTCTACAGTATTGAAAGCAGAGAGAGAATTAAAGAAGAGTTTAGTCGTTTGTCGTTTAGGGTGAACTATAATAGAAAGAGGTTTAAAGCAATGTTTAGTCGTTTGTTGTTTAGACGTTTAGAGGTTTGTGGCTGAATATGGGTGGGGGGTGATATTATATGAATATAACCAATTCCGGGTAAATTTAATGGTCTTTCAGGCAGGCTTTGAACTGATCGGTCAGGGAGTCAAAATCAGTTTCTGCCGTCTCCAGCTGTGCGGGTACCCCGTATTTCTTCATATAGTTCCATTTGGCTTTCTGGTCGATCAGTACCGGGGCAATCCGTTCGCTGAGCGGGTGGATGGCCAGTCCCGTCAGGGTGAAGAAGTCCTCCTCATAGATTTCAAAATGCAGGCAGGGGAATTTTCGTTTATGCAGGTTATGCTGCAGGTCCCAGAAGAAAAGGACGCTCCCTTTCTCGTATTCCACCAGGTAGAGATCGCCTTCGTCCTCAAATTCACGGGCCAGGGCAATGCGGCTGGCCTGAACCGGGAAGACAGACACTGAACCTGTCTCCAATGCCCGGGCAAAGCGCTTCAGTTTGTCTTTATTCCTTCTTTTCACTTTGTACACTTCATAGGGAGTAAAGACCAGGAACCCGAAACAGAGGACAGCCAATGTCCCTGAGAGAAAGGTCCAGAAGCCATCCGGTACCCGGGTGCTGATCCAGGTGAAACCGGCACCCAGCAAAGCAGCAATAGGAAAATGGTAATACTTCAGCTTCCCTCCTTTAACTTTCTCCAGCCTTGATTTAAGGGCGGATAAAAGCCGGAGTTCGGCGGGATTGTATGGTCGTGAGGTGAATGAGAGGGCCATGGGCTGGTTCAGGAAATATAAGAAAAATAATCCGGTCAGGCCGACTTATCTGCTCCTATCCATTATCCGCCCTCAGTTCTCCTGTTTAATAAATTCTGAAAGTTTCAATACCCCTTTCTCATCGATCTGGTCAGGCCGGACAGAAACCAGTTTATCCTTTCTTTTCAGCAGGCGGGTCGCGCTCATATCCATCCAGTCAGAATTGCCATGGAAATTCCATTCATTGGAGAGGTTCAGGTACACTTCATAGAGGCTAGACGAGTCGATCGGTATCTCAATCTTCTGCTGAAACACCCGTTGCAGGGCTTTCAGCACAATGGAACCATTGGTCCGCCGGGCATCACTACGCCGGGTTTTCGAACTGTCCAGTTCCATGGCATAAAACCCCAGGTTCTTGATATACTGGGTGGCCGCAATCCGCTCCGTGATATTGTCCCCCTGGTTATCGTAAAGGATCACTGTAATCTTCTTATCACTGGTTTTTGCCGTCTTTACCCTGGCAATTACCTTATATTCTTTGAGGTCAGCCGGCATAAACAGGATCGTATCCTTTTTCATCCTCCATTTACCAAATGAAAAATGCGAAGAAGACTCACAACCACTTTCGGAGCAATAGGTACTGTCGGCAAAAAGCAGGATGGACTGATTGCAGAGGCCGCCGTTGGATTGGGAGTGGTACCAGTCGTAGGGTGTTTTTGTTTGACTATTAGAGTGAAAGCGATTCAGTAAAACTGCAATAAATACAGCAATTATATTTCTTATCATGCAATATCATTAAATTCAATTATCTGGTCTTCCAGTATTTCGAACTGCATCAGTCCATCAATTGTCTCTATACCCCATGAATCGGTAAAATAGCATTCTACCCACCCAGGTAGCCAGTCATCAATGAATTCTGTAATTATTAATTTAATCGCCTGCATCTCAGAATAATTATATTCTATAAATTCCGCACTATTACAGTCCGTTTGTACTATAATCAAATTTCGGAAGAGTTTTTAAACATCAAGCTTTTCTAAAGATAAAACGCCAATAAACTCATCTACAATCTGCCTGCCGAATATAATCCAGAGGTCATCTCCCGTTGGGAACCTGGGTATAAAGTCAGTTTCAAGATGAAAATTTGCAAGCCCTAACTCTCTTTCATTTTCAAAATGAAGAATGAGCAGGTGTGGTTCATTATAGAATGTTTCGTTGGTCGTTCGTCCAGTAGCAGTTTCAGTCGATGTAATTGTATTCTCTTTATAGCCATACACTTCGAAATCTATGAATCTTTTCCCGACCAAATCTGCCCAATCATTGTCCTTTTTTAAAAAGGCCTCTACCCCGTTACAAAAAGGGGTTGCTGAAACACATAAACTAAACTGGAACCAGCCCTTTATTGTGTCCCAGGAAATGAAAACATGGGAATTCCCTTCAAATTTCAGTTCCAGCTGATGAGAAATTATATCAATGCCCTCTTTGTTAGTCATGAGCTGGTCTTCCTTGCAAACATCATAATAGCAGTACGATTCAAGCTTCCTGTCAAGGTTCTTTTGAAGGGGTTCAGTTATAAATTTGACAAGATTTGAATATTCTGTTGGATTGTTCATTAATGTTATAATAGTGGTTGGGCTTCAAATTAAGAAGCCAGATCATGAATTAACAATTCTATTTAAAATTTTCATTTTAAATCAATAAAAGAATATTAGGAGAAGTTGGTTTGTGTACTAAGATAATTTATCTCGATTGTGGGGCAAATAATTCTATGGGAATTTAGAGAATAGAAAATAGTAAATAGGAAATAGAGAATAGGGAGCCTGCTAAGAAAGTTAAACCAGGGCATGGAGGTTTGATACTATTACCGGATCAGTTATTTGGGGGGAGCGTTAGGGTGAGCGGGCTGAGTGAGTAAATAGAGAATAGAAAATAGAGAATAGGGTTGAAAGCGGGCGGATAACTTCGATTGGAGGCCTCGAGATCAGGGGGTAATAATTCCGGGCTAAAAGACTGGAGCCCCGGGCTCAACCCCCTATTTTCCATTTACTATTTACTATTCTCTCCATTACTTCGTTTCGGGATGACAAGGTTGCTTAGCCCTCCCTGTAACATCCTGGGCCCCCCAAGCGTCCCACCAATGTTAAAAATCCCTAAAAAACCTTAACCCGTTTGGTCATTACGAATAAAATCGTACATTAGCTCAAAATTCGAAACCATGTCAGCACCTAAATTGGTAAAACCCACAGAATCAGAACTGGAGATACTCCAGATCCTTTGGGATAAGGGTACGGCTACCGTACGGGAAGTGCATGAGCTGCTGGCCCAGACCAAGGATGTGGGCTATACCACTACCCTGAAGCTGATGCAGATCATGAACGAGAAAGGCATTGTGAAAAGGGATGACTCGATGCGTACCCACGTATACCAGGCAGCCGTGAACAAGGAAAGGACACAGCGACACCTGCTGGGTAAGATGATCGACAACCTGTTTGGGGGCTCTCCCACCCAACTGGTGATCCAGGCCCTGGGAGATGAAAGCCATAAAGCCAGCCCGGATGAACTGGAACGTATCCAGGCCATGCTGGACAGCCTCAAAAAAAAGTAAACCATGTATCTGCAACTGCTCCAAACACTGGGTTGGGCCCTGCTCAACAGCCTCTGGCAAATGGCCCTGCTCTGGGTCGCTTACCAGGCCCTGAGTCTTTTCCTGCATAAGGCAAAAGCCACCCAGCGCGCCACCCTGGCCAGCGCCCTGCTGCTGACCGGTTTTGGCTGGTTTGTCAGCACGTTTGTAGTTGTATACTTCAATATTTCTGCCGGACATACCATCAGCAGCCCCCTGGCGGCCCTGATGTATAATGACTGGCTGCCGCAAAGCCTTCCCTGGATTTCAGGCATTTACCTTCTTTTATTGATCATCCCGGTTCTCCGCTTTATCCGCAATTACCGCTATGTGCAGGTGATCCGGACATACGGACTCAGTAAGATACAGGTGGACTGGAGGATGTATATCCAGCAGCACTCCGAACTGATGGGAATCCGCAAAAAAGTAAAGATCTGGGTATCGGATTTTGTGGCCTCCCCCGTGACCGTCGGTTTCCTGAAACCTATGATCCTGGTGCCGGCCGCTGCCATCAATCACCTCACCCCGCAGCAACTGGAAGCAGTACTGCTGCATGAACTGGCCCATATCCGCCGTTACGATTACCTGCTGAACCTGCTGGTGAATATTATAAAGACGATCCTGTACTTTAATCCCTTTGTGAAAGCACTGGTGAAAGTCCTGGAAAGAGAAAGGGAAAAGAGCTGCGATGAACTGGTACTCCAGTTCCGCTATAACCCTTTTCAATACGCGACTGCCCTGCTTACCCTGGAACAAACCGTGCGTCAGCCGGAAGCCCTGATCATGCAGGCCGGTGGAAAAAAAGGAGACCTCCTGCACCGGATCGAAAATATCATGGGTGTACAGCAAAAACCGGGCGTCTCCCCGCATAAAATTTTCAGCCTGCTTTCCGTTATTATCTGCATCCTGTCCCTGAACCTGGTGCTTTTAATTCCCGGCAACAGTACCGGAAAAAAAGCATTGACCGCGTATAGCAGTTATGTTTCCCCGCTCGACCTGGCCGCTTATAACGGGGATGAATACAGCAATGACGGGCTGATCCTTTCTGAACAACCGCTGGCCACGATCAGTAATTTTAAATCAGCGCCTGCGGCAATGACTTCGCCGATGGAACCAGCCGCCCCGGAAACACCGGCCCCGGTTGAGAATACGGATAACGGCATTGTCTCCATGGCTTACCGCCTGGCTGGATTGCAGGAAGTACAGTCCCCTGAACTGAAAAAATACCAGGAAGCCCAGGTGCAGAAAGCGATGGCTGAATCCCGCCGCGTACTGGAAAACATCCAGTGGAAGGAAGTGGAAAAAAGCATAGCGGATGCCTTCTCTGAAAAAGAGAAAAAAGAAATCAAAACCGTTTACGAAAAGGAACTCAGCAAATTCAACTGGGATAAATGGGAGAATAACCTGAAACAGGCTTATGCGCAGATCGACTGGGATAATGTGAATATACAGCTGAACTCGGCGCTTAACCAGATCCGGATTGATAGCCTGCAGAGAGTGTATAATGATGTAGCGGTCAGACTGAATGAAGTACAAAAGGAATTAATCGCCAATAAGGTGAAAGCTATACCGGATACGGATATCACCCTGAGGACCGTAGAGGATAAGAAAGAGAAAGTGCAGGAGAGTTTGAGGAAGCTGAGGGCTATTAGAGGAAAAAAGATTGTTAGTCTTTAGGATTTTCCCTGCGGGAAAAATAAATACATTAAACAC
>CAZFLL010000079.1:10090-19689 GCA_964519865.1 uncultured Chitinophaga sp.
TATCTTATTATATCAACATATCCCGCGATCCTCGCCCTCCCGTTCTTCGGATCTATCACATAATAGTACGTTCCCACCGGTGCGTCCTTGCCGTTGATCTTACCATCCCATGCTGTGGTGTAGCCTACAGAGTGATAGACGGGCTGGCCGTAGCGGTTGACCACATCGATGGTGCAGCCGGGATAGGATTCGAGGTATTGTATTTCCCATTTATCGTGGATGCCATCGCCGTTTGGACTAAAGGTATTGGGGACGGCCGGTTTGCGGAGGACTTTGACAAAGACCTGGTCGCTGACCGAACAATTACCCTTACCTGTAACCGTAAATGTATACGTGATATCATCCACGCCGAGTACGATTGGATGGAGGATAGTATTGCTGCCGGAGAAATACTGATTGGGGGTCCAGAGATAAGTAAGGTTTACGCCCGTAGCTGTGGGTTGCAAGGTGATCTGTCCGCCCTCGAGCACCAGGCGGTCAGGACCAGCACTGATAACCGGATAGGCATCGATGACCACGGAATCGGTGAATGTGGTACTGCGGCAACCAAAACTATTTACCGTATACAGGCTGACCTGGTAGGTGCCCGCGGCCGGGTAGGTATAACTGAAGCTGGCATTGGTCCGGGTATTCCCGTTATTGAGGTCCCAGGTCCAGGCCGTGGCTACCCCGCCGATCTGGTTCGTGGCATCGGTGAACTGAATGGCATCGCCCAGGCAGACTTCATCCTTATCCACATTGAAAACAGACAATGGTTGTGCATGGATGGTCGTCAGGGAGATGGTGGTATCGTGCACACAACCGGCCCCGCTGGTGACCTGCAGGCTTACCGCATACGGTCCCGTGGTGACATAGGTATGTGAGGGATTGATACCAGTGGACGTGTTCACTACGCCGCTACCGGGATCACCAAAGTTCCATAAATAAGTAAAGCTGCTTTCTGTATTATCCGCAATGGAAGATAGATTGGTGAAAACCGCATTGGCATTGGGCAGACAAACACTGGCCGGAATACTGAATTTAGGTTTGGGCTGCGGGTTGATATGTATCCGGGTGACCGCATCCGTGCTGACACAGCCATTGCTGGTGATCACTTTTAATTTTACATCATAGTCCCCCCAGTTGGTATACGTGTGGGTGACTGTATTACCTGTGGGTGAATTCAATAAGGCTGATCCATCGCCGAAATCCCAGATCCAGTTGGTCAGGCTGCCTTCGGTGGAACTGGAGGTGGTGCTGAAGGTAACGGTCTTTGTCTCGCAAAGCGGACTGCTCACACTGAACACCGCTACCGGTGGTGCATACACGTGAATGGTCTGGGTGATACTGTCTGAACAACCTCCCGTGGTGGAGGTAAACTTATACTTTAAGGTATGCGTGCCTGGTCCCGCTACGGCAGGATTAAATAATCCGGTGGGAGAAATGCCCGGTCCGGTATAAATAAAACTGCCCGGTACCCCACCCTGCTCGGTGGCCTGGGTAAGCTGGTAAGGGGCTGCATCGAGGCAGATATCGGGTATGGGATTAAATTGTGTTCTGGGTGCCGCATTCACGGTAATATTCTTCAATACATCATTCACACATACGCCTCCTGAATAAGCCCGGTAGCGGATGGTAAATACTTTGGTAAGCGGTGACTGGAAATTCGGATAAAGGTGCCGGTATACTTTCCCGGTAACCGGGTAATCATCCATATCAAATACCGTGGGCTGTCCGAGGTTATCCCAATAGATTTCGACCTTGGTGATATTACCGGGGAATACGGTTGATGCTTCGATAATAGAAACAGAATCGTTGGCACAGAGTGTAGCGGGACTGCTCACTGTGAAATTAGCCACCGGGAAACTGCCATTTACATAGAGCTGGGTGTTGACCGTATCCTTACAACCATGGTTGCTGGTCACGATCAGTTCGACCGGGTAGGCACCCACGGCGGTATAACTGTGCTGCGGGTTTTGCTGCGGGGAAGTATTATTCGCCCCACTGCCCGGATCGCCAAAGTTCCATTGCCAGGCAGACAGTACTGAAGGCGCGTTGACCTTGCTGGTATCATTGAACTGGGCATAGGTATCGTTGAGACAAACATCCGGCAATACAAACCCGGCCTCCGGTTTGGGGCGGATGATGATCTGCCTGGTCAGTACATTACTCACACAACCTTCATCATTTGAAACTGTCAGGGTAACGTTATAAGTTCCGGCGGTATAATAAATATGCGTTGGGTTATTGATGACGGAAGTATTGTCCGTTCCGCTGCCGGGATCGCCAAAATTCCAGCTCCAGGTAGTCAGTGCTCCCACATTGGGAACTGATACATCCGTGAAATTAACCGGTATACCCGGGCATTGGGGAGCTGAGAAATTAAAGGCGGCTGTTGGTAAGGGATGAATGATCACGGTGGCCGTGCCGTTCTGCAGTTGTGAGCAACTGGTGCTGCTGGCATCGGTGACACTGACCAATGTATAAATATAAGTACCCGGAATATTCGTAGGCACATTCACGGTGGCCGTCGTACCGGTACTGGTTACATTGAGTAAGGGACCTCCATTGATCCGGTAATAGAATGTATACGGAGCTGTACCCACTGATCCGGTAAAGGTGACCTGTGGTTGTGTACCATTCTCACATTGTTCAGTGGAACCGGCGATCAGGGCGGCAGGTAATGGATTGACAGTAATGGTGACTGTCCCTGCCTGATTTTGTGTACAGGCCGTACTGGTACCATCGGTTACATTGAGTAAGTTATAAGTATAGGAGCCGGGGACTGCGGTTGGGGCAGCCACGGTAACCGAATTCCCGGTACTGGTGGTTACGGTCAGCGGCGTGCCGCCATTAATGGTATAAGTAAATATATAAGGGGCAGTGCCGGTGGCTCCTGTAAAAGTCACCAGGGGTGCGGTGGCATTCTGGCAAACTGTATTGTTACCTGTTATCGCAGCAGTGGGTAATGGATTTACTGTAACCACGGCACTGCCGGTCTGCAACTGGCTGCAGGTGGCGGCGCTGGCATCCTGCACACTCACCAGAGAATAAGTGAACACGCCGGGTATATTGGTGGGTGCTGTTACTGTGGCGGTATTGCCGGTACTGGTCACCGTTAGCGGGGCGCCCCCGTTTATTTTATAGGTAAATGTGTAGGGAGCGGTTCCCACGGCACCGGTGAACGTGATCGTGGGCGGGGTTCCGTTCTCGCATACGGCAATGGTTCCCGCGATGGATGCGGTTGGCAGAGGGGAAATGGTTACAGGATGCGATATGGTATCAGACAAACAACCCACATCCGTGATCAGGGCAAAGCGGGTATTGTAAGTACCGGGTGCCGCATAAGCATGTGACGGATTACTGTTTATTGCGGTTGTGGCATCCCCGAATTCCCAGTATCGGCTGATGACAGGACGACCACCGGTATTGTTATTCTCGGCAAACTGTACCGGGTTGGGAAAACAAACGGGTGAATAACTGAAATCGGCCACCGGCGGATTGAAGACCTGGAGGATATAGTCGATCTGCTGTTCCCCGCTGCAGCCATCGGGTGTGGGATTATTAGCAATCACCCTGATTGGATAAGAACCTGCGGTATTGATGGTATAGGGATTCGGTAATTTATACTGGTAGAGTTGTTTCCCGTTTACGATAAATGTATTGTCATATACCGGGTTGGGTATCGATACATCCGGGAAAAGCCCGTTGAACTGCCAGTTGATAGACGTGGGCTGGTACGGGAATACCATTGAAAAATAAAAGGGCGAGCTTTTACAGGCGGCCGGAAAGGACACCGTGGCATATTGATTCTGCACACTTACATACTGGTACAGGTCCCGCACATTGGTACCGGCATTGTATCCATAGGATTCAAAATCACCATAGCCATAAGCAATGGCCATAAACCCGCTGTCAGATACAGCCCGGTGGGTCGGATTGCTGAGGGTGGACGTGGTTACTTCTTCCTGTATATAGGAATAAGATGTCGTGGGAATCGCCACAGGAGTGGCTGTATAAGGCATGCCGTCAATACGCAGACTGCTGAGGCCGTTAGTGGGAATAATAATGTTCAGGAAGTGGCGGGCAATATTTGTATTTGGCGGAGTGAGGTCATTCCGGGCAGACAATACAGTAATACTGCTCAATGTCTGTTCAATCGGGCTCAGCAAAATCATTTCCGGATCGGCCTGCACCCCGTCGCAACCCTGGGTGATCATGTATTGCGCCACGCAAACCGGTTTATCCGAATTAATGATACGGGGTGTATTATTCCCGCTGGTGTTGAATTCATAATAACTGTTGTTCACCAGGGTACCCAGGGGCAGGTTCGTACCATTAACCGTTACCACGGTGGTGGGATCTTTTACAAATACCCGGAAAATATCAAAAGCCCTGTCTTTAAATGGAGCCGTGATATAATGCTGTCCCCAGGAAACCAGGGGGAACATCTGCTGGTAGAGATTATCTCCTGAACCCGCACTGGTACATCCGAAAGCAGACCAGGTGGTGCCTGAGTATACGGCAATGGGTTTGCAGGGGGCACCGGCCGTGGCCACTGATTTGATAAAACTGCCGCTGAGGTCACCTGAATTAGCGGACTGGAACTGGAACACATCGCCTTTGTTCAGGCTGATCGTAAACGGTATATTGGCCGGATAGGTATTATTGGCATCGGCCTGGATCGGTTTGATCTCCACCTGTGTATTATCCTCAGTGGCTACCACGGCAAATTCAGATTTTGAATTATTGGAAGAAGGCCTGGAAGGATAACTGGTAACATAGTATTCCCTTCCTAATACCTTGGTGGGAAGCACCAGGGTGGATCCGGAACGGGCTGCATGCAGGATATGGGAGTAAACGACAATGGGTGTATCCGAAACAATATGTATTCCCTTATTGACACCAATACCGGTCACCTGGGCATTATGCGCTAACGCATTGGAAGGGGTGGATGTACTGGTAAGCCGTAGTGTGGTGATCTGGTTGGCGGTCACGGTAAAGGGCAGGTTGACCCCGGCCACTGAAAGCGTACCACTGGCATTAAATTCAGACGTGATATAGAGCGCCATCCGGGAAACGGTGCCGTCAATATGCCCGGTATAGATCACCCAGAAATCCTTCCCTTTGTTGGAATAGTCCTGAGCAGAAAGCGGCGCGCTTCCTGTGAAGAAGAGTAGAATAATCAGCAGCTTGCTTAACTTTCTCATAAGCTTAACCCTCGTTGCCCTGCGGGCATGAATCACCCGGAGGCCGGAATTCCCCGGGATATGAATTAAAAAAAGAGGCGAGGTTTAATGCTTCAATAAAATCCGGAACAAAATACGTATCTGTACGTATCAATAACATCTCGGGCAGGCCTGGCTGTACTTATTGCCAATCAGGAAGCCGACGACTATTTCATGCGTACCACTGTTGAAATCACGGAGAATATTATTATTGCTTGATTTCTCATATGCATAACTCACGTTAAAGGTATTGCTGATATTCATCCCCAGCATGCCTGAATAGCCGTCCTGGTAACGATAGCTCCCTCCTACCCACATGAGGTCACGGTACTGGAGTTTCAGGTTGGCCTCGGGCTGGAATTCACGGAATGAACTGCCCTTAATATATTTAACCATTAAGGAAGGAACGGCGTTCACATCTTCGGAAAGCAGGAAACGATACCCGGCTGTCAGGAATAGATGCGGGATCATCCGGCCCTTGGTAAGTATGGAGGCATTGTCATCCACAAAGTTCAGGGTGCTGGGCAGCACATTCTGTGCGGCCACCCCGATAAAATAATCCCTGGAATAAAGCCAGAGACCGGCGGCCATCTGGGGTCTTATTTTTGTGAGCTGACCGGTATTTAATGAACCATTGGCCGGATCACTGGGATCTCCGTTGCCGGAGAAATCCTGTTTACTAACATCGATCCCCACTTTGGTGATACCTGCTGATAAGCCGGCAGAAATATTAGTGGTGGGACTCAGCCCCAGGTGATAGGCATAGGTAGCCATCACCGTGGAGAAATTGAAACTCCCGGTACGGTCATTGATAAAGGTAAAACCGGCCCCATGGTGAGGTTCTGCCGCTGTATAATTTTCCCAATAGGCTTTCCCCCTTGGATTTTCACCCGGCACCTGAAATGAAGTCGATGAGGTCCGGTAATCGCTTTTCCCGATTGGTCCGTGAATCGTCAGGTAGGTTGTTTTCGGTGCCCCGTTGAGTCCGGCCCACTGATCCCTTACCGACATTTTCAGATCCATATAATTATCGATCCCGGCGATGGCCGGATTGACGATATAGGGATTGATTACATATTGTGTATAATGGGGCCGTTGCTGGCTATGGGCCAGTCCGGCAATCCCGGCAAACAGGGTAAAAAGAATAATTCGTTTCATAGACTTACCTGATTATGTCAACATAACCGGCCATTTTTGAACGGCCGTTTTTCGGATCAATCACATAATAATAGGTTCCCACAGGCGCGTCCTTCCCGTTGATCTTACCATCCCAGGGGGTGGTATAACCAACAGAATGGAATACCGGCTGTCCGTAGCGGTTCACTACATCAATCGTACAACCGGGGTAAGATTCAAGGTATGGAATCATCCAGCGGTCATGCACCCCATCCCCGTTCGGACTGAAAATATTCGGAATGGTGGGTGCCTTGAGGACTTTTACAAATACGGCATCACTGGCTTTACAACCCTGTGGGGAGGTAACGGTCAGTGTATAGGTTATATCGCTGGTTGGTGAAGCAACAGGGAATGAGGTCGTGGCATTATCCAGTGCGGTCGGTGGTGTCCATTGGTAGGTTACCGGTACATTGGCATTCAGTGCCGGGGTCAGGGTTACCTGGCCACCTTCGAGAACAAATTTATCAGGACCTGCATTCACGGCCGGTGTATTATAGATATCGAGTACCTGTTCCTTATAATTGCTGCACCCGTTTGTACCTGTAAAGGTATACCGTATTGTGTAGGATCCGCCACCCACCGCCGGGTTAAATTGCCCGGTGCTGCTGACGCCCCCGTTTCCACTGAATACTCCTGTGCCCGGAAGACCATTCAGCAACTGGGCCTGGGTGATCTGGAAGGCCGGCTGTGAGGAACAGGCAAAAGGAATCGGGGTAAACTGCAGGGTTGGTGTGGCCAGTACGGTGATTGTTTTAGTACTGGTATTCACACAATTGATACCGGAATAAGCCACATACCTTACCTGGTAGGTTTTAGTAAACGGTGTGCCGAATTCAGGGTAAGTATGTGTATAAGTATTTCCGGCAACCGGGTTATCATCCGTTGTTTTATCAGCGGGGTTATTCAGGTAATCCCAGTAAATCTCGATTTTCACCAGCGAGCCAAAGTCAACTGTTGATGCATCCTTCAGACTCACGGCCGTGTTGCTGCAGAGTGCATTGGCATTCTGAACGGTGAAGCCGGCCACCGGGATAGAACCATTCACTGTAAAGGTCTGCTGGATGGTGTCCTTACAACCATTATTGGAAGTCGCGATCAGCCGGGTGGTATACGGACCAACCACTGAAAACCGGTGGGTCGGGTTTTGTAAGAAAGAAACGTTCGGGTTACCCGCATTGGCATTCGGGTCGCCGAAATTCCACTCCCAGCCTACGATCGAACCGCCCGCCACTTTACTGGTATCAATAAAGGGTGCATTGGGGTCGGTCATACAGACTTCGGGAGAAATGAAACCGGCCTGCGGACGCGCATTGATAGTAACATTGCGGGAGAACAAGGGACTCACACAACCTTTATCTGAAGTGGCAATGAGTGATACTAAATAAGTACCTGTTGTGGCATAGGTATGAGCCGGGCTCTGTAAAGCAGATGTATTGTTTCCACTGCCCGCATCCCCGAAATTCCATTGCCAGTTATTGAGTGTGCCGGCATTGGCCACAGATGCATCTGTAAACGTAATGTTCCTGGTTTCGCAACTTGGTATAGTGAAATTAAAATTGCCAGTGGGTAATGGATTCACCGTTACGGTGGCTGTGCCACTTTGTGCCTGGTTACAGGTGGTGGAACTGGCATCTTTTACATCCACCAGGGAATAAACAAATGTACCTGCAGTACCTGTGGGCACTGGAATAGAAACTGTACTACCGGTACTATTGATGGTCTGACTGGCCCCTCCGTTGATTGTATAAGTAAATGTATACGGAGCAACACCAGCGGCACCTGTGAAGGTTACATTGGGTGAAGGCGCATTTAAACAAACTTCTGTATTACCGGCAATCGTTGCGGTGGGCAGTTCATTGATCACTACCACGGCCGATCCTGTCTGTGCCTGGCTGCAGAGATTGGCACTTCCTTCCTGTATAGATACCAGGTTATAAGTAAATGTACCGGCCGTACCGGTGGGTACCGGAATGGAAACACTGTTTCCGCTTGGGGCCGTTGCTGTCTGAACAGGCCCCCCGTTAATATTGTATTCAAATTTATAAGGAGCTGTTCCGTTTGCCGCGGTAAATGTAATCGAAGGTGAAGGGGCATTGCGGCAGAGGGTGACTGACCCGGCAATCGTGGCCGTGGGCAATGGCTTCACGGTAATTACAGCTGTACCTGTTTGCGACTGGGCGCAACCGGTAGTGGCGGTTTCCTGTACTGATTGCAGGGTATAGGTAAAGGTCCCTGTGGTATTCGTGGGTGCAGGAACCGTAATGGTATTACCGCTATTAGCAACTGCCACCTGGGTGGGTCCGCCATTGACTGAAAAACTGAAATGGAATGGGGCACTGCCACTGGCACCGGTGAACGTAATAAAAGGTGAAGGGGCATTCAGGCAAACCGTAGAGGTTCCGGAAATCGTAGCCGTTGGTAATGGTTTCACCAGTACCGTACGGGTGGCCACATTATTCACCGTCTGGCATCCGGCCAGGGTGCTTACCCTTAAAGTAACGGTATAGCTACCCGCTGTGGCATAAGTATGGGTGGGGTTTTGCAGGTTGGACAACGGGCTGCCATCTCCAAAATCCCAGGTCCAGCCGTTCACCACCGTTCCCGGTGCTGTGCTTGCATCTGAGAAACCGATCAGGCTGCCGATACAGACTTCGGGTAATGAGTTAAAGGCGGCCACTGGTTCAGCATATACGGTAGTCAGTTGCTGGGTCCTGGTATCGGTGCAACCGTTATTGGTGGTTACTTTCAGACTTACGTTGAAAGGGCCTGCAGTGGTATAATTATGTAAGGGGTTCTGTACAGTTGATGTACCGGCATCCCCAAAGTTCCATGTCCAGCCGGTGATATTATTTCCTGTTCCGGTAATCGTAGACAGGTCATTGAACTGTGCCGCACCAACCGGTAAGCAGGCGGTGGGCAGGGTGAAATTCGAAACCGGGTTGGGGTGAATTGTAACCGGGAAACTGAATAAAAGACTCTGGCAACCGGAAGCCGTAACTACGCGCAGGGTGGCAGTATAGGTACCGGGTGCACCATAACGGTGTATTTCGTTTGTGCTGCTGTTCCGGATCACCACCGGTGAGCCATCACCGAAGTCCCAGGTCCATTGGGAAAGTGTACCTCCTGCAGAAGCACTGGACTGATCCGTAAAGGTAATATCGGAATTGACACAGGTAGGTGCGGCCACGCTGAACTGGGCAACCGGCGGGTTGTTTA
>CAZFLL010000080.1:0-19419 GCA_964519865.1 uncultured Chitinophaga sp.
TTTAGAAAGGGAAGCTAAGGGGATTTGGGGGAAATTTCAATGGCCGTCGGAGGTGGGGGGAAGAAAAATGTGCCAATTAGCCAATGTGCCAATTAGCCAATTGGGGAAGAGGTTGAAAGATTGGATGGCGTAAATGCCTGAAAAAAATGCAAAACAAAAAACCGATGATACGAAGTTAGCAGGTAAACTCTAAGCAACACTAACTCAATTTCTCAGGAAAGTTTATTACCAAAGTATCAATAAAATCTTCTTCCATTGGCACATTGGCTAATCGGCTAATTGGAAAATTGATTAAGCGCCATCACCACTTTACTCACCGGCAGGCCCATTACATTATAAAAATCCCCGCTGATCGATTTTATACCCACTACCCCGATCCATTCCTGGATGGCATAGGCGCCGGCTTTGTCGAAGGGTTTGTATTTGTCCACGTAGAATTCAATCTGTTCCATACTGAGCGGATGGAATTCCACATCTGTAATATCGGCGAAGGAAATTTCCTCTTCGCCTTTCCGGATCACCACGCCCGTGATCACCCGGTGCTTTTCGCCGGAGAGGGCGAGCAGGATACTTACTGCTTCTTCGCGGTGTACCGGTTTGCCAATGATGTTGTCGCCCAATACCACGATGGTATCGGCGGCCAGCACGGTGGCTGATGGTCCTGCATCAGCCTGCACAGCCATGGCTTTATTTCGCGCGATATATACTGCGGCTTCTTCCGGACTGATGCCCGGTGGAAAATGTTCATCCGTCTCTTTGACCATTACGGCAAAGGGTACTTCTGCCCATTCCAGTAGCTGCTTCCGGCGGGGGGATTGTGAGGCGAGGATGATTTTATGCATCATAAAAAGAAATAGAAAAAGATCATGGAAAGAATACCGGTCAGCATGACCGTTTTGATCCAGCGGCTCAGGGAATGGAAATCAGCCGGCCGTGTGGCTCCGAATAATCTGTAAAAGATATAAACCATGGGAGCAATAATCAGTACAAAACTGTAGGTAACGGGCATCCACCAGCGAAACTGCAATACATAAAACTGTACGATCACCAGGATCGCGATGAGCACCACCAGCCATACGGCCACATATACTTTCGATACATTCAACCCCCATACGATCGGCATAGTGCGGCAACCGTACCGGGCATCCCCTTCCATATCCTCCATATCCTTGATCGCTTCGCGGATCAGTGAACTGATAAAGGCAAAACCGGCATACAGGTTCCCGATCCGGATGATCTTCCGGTGGGCTTCCAGCACCAGGTTATCCACCTGGGTATAATAAAGATAAAAAGCTTCTGAGGAAGTAATGATCAGGATGACCCAGGCCGTCAGCAGGGAGATCAGGATATTCCCCGAAAGCAGTTTACGTTTCAGGGAGACCGAATAGCCAAACAATAAACCAATGCAGAAGAAATTCGTGATGACGATATACCAGTGCCCTGTTTTCCAGGATATATAAAAGCTGAGTAACAAACCGATCCCGCTGAAAATAAAATGGAGCAGCATGGCCCAGCGGCGGGAGATGACCTGGTCTACCACATTTTTCCGGGGCTTATTGACTTCGTCAATATTGATATCAAAATAATCATTGATCACATAACCCGCCGCGGCAATCAATACAGAAGCAGCCACCAGGATATAAAAGTAAAGCTGGTTTAATTCAGGTTTTTTGCCCACCCCGTCCAGGACGGGTACGACCACGGCAAAATAGAAAAGCACCTGGGTCAGGGCAATAAAAAAGAGATTCGGCAGTCGGATCAGTTTTAATAAAGCGGCTGTGAACCTCATTCAATAATTTTAAGGAAAGATACATCAGAACCGGGAGTTGAGAAAGGGGAAAAACCTCATCGGGAGGCCACATCCACCCGGTACTCCCAATGCCCGTTAATTTTCAGCACTTTTTCAATCACTTCACGTACACAGGCCTCGCCCCCGTTGAGTGGAGAAATATAAAGGGAGGCCTGTTTTACCTCAGCCACCGCATCCGCCGGGCATACAGGCAAACCAGCCACCAGCAAAGCGGGAAGATCAGGGAGATCATCTCCCATATAAAGCACTTCTTCTTTCTTCAGGTTCTCAGTTTTTATCCAGTGGTACAACAGGGAACCCTTATCCAATACTGACATCTGCACATCAGTCACCCCCAGTTTTGTCAGGCGATCCAGCACTTCAGGAGAATTGCCACCAGAGATCACTTTCACTCTATACCCGTTTTTCAACGCCATCTGCAAAGCAAAGCCATCCTTAATATGCATCCGCCGGGCCTGTACGCCATTGGGCAAAACCAGTACGGTACCGTCGGTGAGTACACCGTCGATGTCGAAGACGAATGTGGTGATTTTCTTAAATGCCGATAAAATATTCATTAAGGATAGTTGAGTCGTTTATTGTTTAGTTGTTTGTTGTTTAGTCGTTTAGTCGTTTAACGGAAAACCGCTTTCATGCCTGACGATTTAACATTAAAACGACTGCTCCGCTAAACGTCTAAACAACAAACGACTAAACCCTTAAACTATTTCTGATTGTCCCGCCACTCATATACCCACGCACTCTGGATCATTTCCAGGTGCCCTTCAGTACTGCCTTCGCGGGTGCCTTCAAAACCTGGGATCTCGAGGATCCACTCCAGCAGGTCAGTAAAGCGGATACGGTAGATCTTCCCTTCCGTAAACTCATCCCCGAAACGCTCATATAATTTCAACGCTATATCCTCGTGATCGCTCCAGTTAATCGGGGGCTCGAAATGAGTGGACATTGTTTATTTAGTTTATTATGGTATCAAATGTTGTTTAAGAACTGCAGGTTCAGTCGGGAGTTAGTAGTCGGGAGTCGGGAGTCAACAGCCAATACTAAGAAATAAATGTAAAATTAAGTCGTTCAGTTTCATTAAAAAGTTCCTCCTATTATTCTTCCAAAGCGTAATATCAGTGTCATCCTGAGCAGAGGCCAAAGCTAAATTGCATGGCAAGTGAAAAAATATATGCGGCGTATCGAAGGATGGGTAGATTTTACTCTCCAAGAAACTGGGTCTGGTCGGGAAGCGTAACTTCTATCTCTCCTGTGCCATCCATCAATAAAGACTGGCAGCCCAGGCGGGAGTTCAGTTTAGGACTCATGGCCCGGTCAATAAAGTCTTCTTCCCTGTCGGACAATTCGTCGATATGCTCCATGCCTTTCTCCACATAGAGGTGACAGGTGGTGCAGGCGCAAACCCCGCCACAATTGTGGTGGAGCTCGATATCATTTTTCAGGGCGATTTCCAAAATGGATTGACCGGATTCCACATTGTTCAGGGTAACCGGCTCCAGTCCTTTTTGTTCAAAATTGAATTTAATCGTGTACATCAGTGCTGTTTTCGTTTCGGGTTGCAAATTTACCTGAAAAACACCGAAACAGTTTACTTGTTCGGGAAAACGTCAGTTTGCCTGCTGGATACTTTTCGTCATCAGCTGGTAAATCTCCCGTATCCGGGGGCTGGACTCCAGTAAACTGAGGTGCTTTTGAATGGTTTCCTCGTCATGCCGGATCGCAGGACCGGTCTGGGCCTGCTGCGGGCTGATTTCTTTTAAACGGAGGGCTGTTTCTTCGATCAGGGGCTGTAACTGCTTAAAGTCAATTCCCTCTTTCCGGCAATAATCGGCCGCCAGCTTATACAGGTGGTTGGTAAAATTGCTCACCAGCACGGCTGCCACATGTAATTTTATGCGGTCTTCGGTCCCGGCTTCTGGTACCGGCTCCCCGGATACTGAACGGGCCAGTTCTTTCAGTTTTATCAGCGTTACTTCATCACTGCCATCCACAAATAACGGGATATCCGGTAGCACCGGCATTTCCCTGCGCAGGCTTTGAAGAGGATAAAAAACGCCGTAGTGTTCACTTACAGGGCGAAGTACTTCTTTCGGAACTGAAGCCGCCGTATGGGCCACCACTTTACCTGGCAGGCGCAGATCATCAATCACTTCTTCAAGGGCATTGTCACTTACCGCAAAGAGGTAAATATCGGCATGTTTGTTTATAATACTTTTATAATTGGCCGATTCAGTATCCCACTCATAAGCCAGTGCAGAAGCAGCTTTATTGTTCCGGCTCACCACCTGGAGTATCTGATGTCCTGCTTCCCTGAATTTCCTGCCAAGAACAGCCGCCACATTACCAGAGCCAAAAATTACGATATTCATAAATTGAATTTTGAAATAATAATAATCTGATTACATAGAGAGTATAGACGTTTAGTTGTTTAGATGTTTAGCGGAAGCTAAATTAAGCAAGTGCTGAACGTTCAAATAACTAAACTTTTTACTCTACCCCGCTCCATAGTATTTTTGCAAGATGAAATTCGCCCAGCGCCTCGCCATCCGATATATCAGGACAAAATTCAAACTTCTGGCGGCCATCTCCAAAAAGAAAGCGGCGGAACAGGCATTTGATCTGTTTTGTACTCCGCAGCGCCGGAATAAGAAAGCCCTGCCTAAAATTTTCGGACAGGCCGAGAACCTGTCTTTCCGGCTGGATGGTATGCTGATAAAAGGCTGGCGTTGGAAAGCCGAAACACAGGATTTACCGGCTTCCGGTAAACGGGCGATGATCATACATGGCTTTGAATCTTCAGTGATCAATTTTGACCGCTATGTTAAGCCCCTTGTGAAAAAGGGCTATGAAGTGCTGGCTTTTGATGCCCCGGCACATGGACGGAGCGAAGGAAAAAGGATCAATGCGCCTCTTTATAAAAAAATGATCCTGGAAGTCTGTAAAAAATGGGGGGCGGTTCATTCATTTATTGCCCATTCGTTTGGCGGATTGGCACTCAGCCTGGCCATGGAAGAAATCAGCCATACCCCGGATTATAAAATGGTGCTCATCGCCCCGGCCACTGAAACAACCACGGCCGCTGACCTTTTTTTCCGTTTTCTGCAGCTTGACCCGGGTATCCGAAATGAATTTGAAAAGATTATTATCCGGCAAAGCGGTGTAACGATCAACTGGTTCTCTGTACGCAGGGCCATGAAACATATCCAGGCCCGGGTACTATGGGTGCATGATGAACAGGATGAAATCACCCCGCTGGCCGATGTGTTAAAAGTAAAAGAAGAAAATCACCCCAATATTGAATTCATGATCACGACAGGATTGGGACATAAGCGGATTTACAAGGAGAATAAAGTGACAAAGGCGATTGTTGATTTTTTGTAATGTTATCAGTTGTCGGATGCCAGATGCCGGGAACAGCCTCTACTAAGAAAACTAAATCTAAACAACTAAACTAACTGCAGCCAGGCAGACCATAATAACGCCCTTGCCAAACATTCCATTCTAAAAAAGCAATATCTAAACAGCAAACCTGGTACTCACCAATTTTCCCTAATTTTCAATACTCAATGTTCAATTTTCAATGAACAACTACAGCTACCTCGCGCTTGGAGATTCTTATACGATCGGGGAACAAGTGTCATTTGCCGATAATTACCCAAACCAGGCAGTACAACTGCTCCGCCGGGAGGGAATTGAATTCCAGGCTCCTGAAATTGTGGCCAGGACCGGTTGGACCACCGATGAACTGCAGTTTGGCATAAATAACCGGGTTTTTCTACCCGTTTATGATTTTGTGAGTCTGCTGATCGGGGTAAATAACCAGTACCGGGGCCGGACAGTGGAAGAATATGAAGAGCATTTTACCAGCCTGTTGGAACAGGCCCTAGAATTTACCGGAAAACGGAAAAACCGGGTGTTGGTATTGTCCATTCCTGATTGGGGATTCACCCCTTTTGCGGCCCAGGCTGACCCGCTTATAATAACGGCGGAAATTGACCGGTTTAATGAGGTGAACCGGCGGGTTACAATGGCTATGGACATACATTATATATATATTACCGACTGGACCCGGGAAGCCAAAACCGACCCAGGTCTGTTGGCGGCGGATGGCTTGCATCCTTCCGGAAAAGAGTACCGGCGCTGGGCCCGGCAAATAGCTGATTTTTTTAAGTCACAAATAGACTGACTATCAATGAAATACGTAGCTATTTTTCCATTATAAAAAAGACTTCTTCGGCGACGGTGAAAAATGTTTCGCGAAAAATTTATTATCCTTGTCCTAACTTGCGGCCGCTGAAAAGCGGTTTTTGCATCTTAAAAAGCGGATTAATTGTGCGAAAGACCGAAAAAATACAGTATCCCTTATGGCGAAAAATTTACTGATAGTAGAGAGCCCTGCGAAAGCGAAGACGATTGAGAAGATCCTGGGAAAAGACTTCCAGGTGAAAAGCTGTTTCGGACATATCCGTGACCTGGAAAAGGCGGGTATGGGCATTAATATTGAGAAAAACTTCGAACCCAGCTATATCGTACCTGCTGATAAAGAACGCGTGGTGAATGAATTAAAATCACTCGCTAAGAAATCTGAAGAAGTATGGCTCGCAACGGATGAGGACCGTGAAGGGGAAGCCATCAGCTGGCATTTATGCGAGGTCCTCGGCCTCGATCCCAAAAAGACCAAACGGATTGTATTCCACGAGATTACCAAACCGGCTATCCAGGCCGCGGTTCAGAATCCCCGTTTACTGGATATGAACCTGGTGATGGCCCAGCAGGCCCGGCGTATACTGGACCGTATTGTGGGATTTGAACTGAGCCCCGTTCTCTGGCGTAAAATGAGTATGCGGAATAACCTCAGTGCCGGACGGGTGCAGAGTGTGGCTGTTAGACTGATTGCGGAAAGGGAAAGAGAGATCAATGCTTTTACGCCCATCAGTACATTTAAAATTGAAGCCGCTTTCACTGCGAAAGATGTAACGGATAAAAATGTAACCTTTACCGCAGAAGGTAAAAAGCAGAATACCCCTGAAGATGCTGAAAGCTTTTTGAAAAGCTGTATCGGGGCCAGTTATAAAGTAAATGATATCCAGGTTAAGCCGGGCAAACGTTCCCCTGCCCCGCCTTTTACCACTTCCACCCTGCAACAGGAAGCCTCCCGTAAATTAGGGTATGGTGTTTCGCGTACCATGCAGATCGCCCAGCGGTTGTATGAAAACGGGTATATCACCTATATGCGTACGGACAGTGTGAACCTGAGCAATACGGCGCTCGGCGATATCACCAATACCGTGAAAAGCATGTATGGGGAAGAGTATCACCAGTTCCGCAAATTCAAGAATAAGAATGACAGTGCCCAGGAAGCACACGAAGCGATACGCCCGACCTACATGAGCAACAGCACGGTGCCTGAACCGGAATGGCTGCGCTTATATGAACTGATCTGGAAAAGAACCATGGCCTGCCAGATGGCGGATGCAGAACTGGAAAAGACAACTGCGAAAATTGAGATTTCCACCAATAAAGAAGAACTGACTGCCAGTGGTGAGGTATTAAAATTTGATGGTTTCTTAAAAGTGTATCGTGAAGATAAAGATGAAGAGGAACTGGAAGAAGAAGCCAATGAGGGAATGTTACCCCCGCTGACTGTGGGACAGCAGTTACCCCTGCGTGATATGAAGGCCACTGAACGTTTCAGCCGTCCCCTGCCCCGTTATACGGAAGCCTCCCTGGTGAAGAAGCTGGAAGAGCTCGGCATCGGGCGGCCTTCCACCTATGCCCCCACCATCTCCACCATATTAAAAAGAGGATATGTGGAGAAAAGGGACAAAGAAGGTACACGGCGTGATTTCCAGGTTTTCCAACTGAAGAAAGATGCAGTAACCAAACTGATGGAGCAGGAAAACACCGGGGCGGAAAAATCAAAACTGTTCCCTTCTGACCTCGGGCTGGTGGTGACCGACTTCCTGAAGCAGTATTTTGATGATATCATGGATTACAGCTTTACGGCCCGGATTGAAGAAGAGTTTGATGAAGTGGCCGAGGGCAAGATGAAATGGAATAAAATGATCCTGGACTTTTATGATCCGTTTAAAAAGGATGTGATCAATACCATTGAGAATGCCGAAAGGATCAAAGGAGAAAGGGAACTCGGTGTGGATCCGGACAGTGGCAAACCCGTGGTGGCCCGTATGGGACGCTTTGGCCCGATGATCCAGATCGGGGAAGCGAATGATGAAGAGAAACCACGTTTCGCCAAGATACCGACCGGGCAGAGTATTGAGACCATCACCTATGAGGAAGCCATGAACCTCTTTGGCGCCCAGGGGTCCATGGGATTGTATGAAGAAAAAGAAGTGTCGGTGAATGTGGGCCGCTTCGGTCCCTATGTAAAATGGGGCGATGAGTTTGTATCCCTGCCGAAAGGGACCGACCTGTCAACCGTTGACCTGGATAAAGCAATTCTCGTAATCAAAGAAAAACAAAAAGCCGATGCCCCCGTAGGTACGTATGATGGAAAGCCCATCACCAAAGGTACCGGGCGTTTTGGGCCGTATATCAAATGGGATGGCATGTTTATCAATGTGCCGAGGCGATATAATTTCGCCAAACTCAATCAGTCAGAAATGGATGAACTGATTGATGCCAAAGTAAAAAAAGAAGCCAACCGGTATATCCAGCGCTGGCCGGAAGATAAGATCGCCCTGGAGAATGCCCGTTGGGGTCCCATTATCAAGTTTGGCAAGAAGATCATCCGGATCCCTAAGAAGGAGGATGACACCCGTTATACACCGGAGGAAGCCGCCGCCTTTACCATTGATGAGGTGAAAGCCTTTATTGAGCGGGAAGTCCCGGGTGCGTTTAGTAAAAAATCAAAAGGCGGAGCGAAGAAAGCAGCAACAAAAAAAACCGCAACCAAAAAAGCACCGGCGAAGAAAGTGCCGGCAAAGAAAGCGGCCGTGAAGAAAAAAGCAGCGAAGAAAAAATAATCACTCAATCTTTTTCCAATAGGAAATCCCTTGGCCTTGCCGGCAAGGGATTTCTTGCATTTACTATTACCGGGTGATCCTTATCTGCGGGATTGATAATAAAAGTAAAAACCAGTTGGGAATACCCGTTTATGTAACGACCTCCTGTCTGTGCCGGTATCCAGTATTTGCAGGTCTCCTTCATCATCCTGTCCACTTCTTCTTTTAAAACAGGATCAGGAGATCCGGGGTACCGGAAATTACAGAATCCCCCTTTCTTTAAAATTACAAAGCGGAGTTCAACAGAATCGGTTTTTGCAATGGGAAAAGCCTGCAATATTCTGCCGATGTTCAACTGTGCATGCATGATTGAATCAAATAATCCCCAGCCACCTTTGAAGCCAGGGTCATAGGATTGCTCAATAAAGGTTTTGGCATCCTTGTATTGCGGATTCTCTGTATAGCAGGGCTGATCTTCTTCGTCAAAAAAATAAGGTGAGTCATGCCCGATCTCCATTTTCCGGGTTATCATTTTACGCATGGCTTTAAACTCCTGGTAAGAAACAGCTGTTCCATTCATATTAAACCACTCAAGTGATGTTGATAATGCTATAGTTGATGGAATATGCTTAACCGGGTTATCTCCTATGCTCAGTCCCCTTAGTTTCGGCAAGAGGAATATTCCGGCGGGAACAGAATCCAGTTGGTTGCCCGACAAACGGAGTATTTCAAGGCTGTCCAGTTTCTCCAGGAAAGCAGGGACTGATTTTATCCGGTTATCATCCAGTATCAGCCAGCTTAATTTTGTGAAACGTGCAAACCAATCCGGGATGTTTTCTATCCTTGTTTGTGTTAATTCAATCCGCTCAAGGTTGATACAGGGCTGGAGGCAGTCAGGGAATTCCGTAATATTCAGTTTTTCCAGGTTGATCTGGGTCAGACTGACTGGCAAGAGCAGGTCTTTATCAAAAACAAGGTCAGGATTGCTTTCAAGACCAATATGATCAAGGCTTGTTAAATGCTGAATGGAATGGGGCAGGTTTTTCAGTTTGTTAACACCCAGTTGCAGCGTCTCCAGTTTCAGCAATAAGCCGATATTATCCGGCAATTTTACCAATTGATTATTATTCAGGTGCAACCCCTGAAGATTAGTTAGACGGGTAACTGTTTCCGGTATACTGGTCAGTTCATTCTCATTCAGTTCAAGGATTTCCAGGGAATTCAGGTCACCGAGTTCATCCGGTAAATTTTTAATCCGGTTATCGCCCACACTGAGGTCTTTCAGTATTTTTAATTTCCCGATTGCGGGACTGATGAATACAAGTTTATTCCTCGGCAGGATCAGTGTTTCAAGGTTGTTCAACTCACCGATCCAGTCAGGAATGCTGTCTATCTCATTATCATACATTACGAGATACTCCAGCATTCTTAGCTTCCTGATCCCGTTCGGAAATTTTGTGAATGAATTCTGTACCAGGTTCAGTGTCCGGAGTTCAGTGAGTTTATCCAATAAACCGGGCGGCAGTTGTTCCAGCTCCGCATCAAACAACGCGAGATAGCGCAGGTTGACCATTTCCCGGATACCGGAAATATCTTTCTTATACAAATCCCGGCCACCGAGCGAGAGATTATATACTTCCGATGGATTTTTTTGGGCTTCTTCAAGTGAGGTATACAGTTTCTTTCCCTTCATATAGCGCCAGTCCTGTGCCGGACTGCTGAAAGTACAGATGAGGATAAACAACACAGTAAGCAAACGCTTCATATACATGAAATTACTATTTTCACTCAAATTTGACCGATGAAACGCTCCTACTGGGAAAAAATGGCCCCGACTTATGGGGATGAAATTTTTGATGTATTGCATAATGACAAGAAAGCCCTGATCCGTTCAGTGATAGAAAAAAATGCGTCAAAAAAGAAAACGGTGATTGATATCGGCTGTGCCATTGGTAAATGGCTGCCTGTACTCTCCCCGGCTTTTAAGAAAGTGGTGGCGGTGGATATTTCTGCCAAAAATCTTGAAATCGCAGAATCATTATACCCGCAGTATACGAACGTGGAATACCTGAGGGCCGATATGAGTGGCAAAAAGACAAAAGTACCCGCCTGTGATTTCGGCATCTGTATCAACGCCATCCTTACAGCTGATAAAAAAGACCGCGATAAGTTTTTCGCCTCCCTCGGCTCCTGTATTAAAAAGGGAGGCCGGATCGTGCTTACCATCCCTTCACTTGAATCACACCTGCTGACCAGCATCATCCAGGAATATTATAAAGTGGATACCCGCTATTTTCCTAAAGAAAAAAGCGGGAAGGAAGCTTTGCGCAAATGGAATAATCTCCGCCAGGGCAATGCGGATATCGATGATGTCCCGCACAAACATTACCTGAAAGAAGAGCTGCAGTTCTTATTGGCTGAAGCCGGTTTTGTGGCTGAGGAATTCCAGAAGATCGAATATGACTGGAGCACCGAATTCCATCAGCCGCCCAAACTGAAGGAACCAAGGCCCTGGGATTGGATGGTTGTTGGGAGAAAAGTACAAGAACCAAGACGCCAAGATGCCAAATAAAATTCAAATTATAATATTCAAATAAGCACCAAACCTTCTAAGGAGGCTTGGTGCTTATTTGTAGTACCTATTGATTAACAAGGGCCCAAAGATTCAATAAGTACAACTTAGAAAGGGCTGTTGACTAACGACTACTGACTCCTGACTACAGACTAGTTTCTCAACATCTGTGGAAAAGATTAACTATTTCATATCATCTCCAAATAAGATATTGTGCTGAAATCACTACCATGGAAACCACCAAAGAGATATCGGCACTTTTTACCCTGATCGATGATCCGGATGAAGAAGTCTTCGGACTGGTCTCCAATAAGATTGTTGACTATGGCAAAGTCATCATCCCCAACCTCGAGCATCTCTGGGAAACAACACCTGACGAGGCAACCCAGCACCGGATTGAGTTACTGATACATCGTTTGCATTTCACCGATCTTACGGAGGATTTCAGGCAATGGAGCCTGGCCGGTCATCATGACCTGATGCTGGGCGCTTTGCTGACCGCCAAGTTTCAGTATCCCGATCTTTCGAGTGCGCAGGTGATGCAGGAAATGGAAAAAGTAAGGAGGAATATTTGGCTGGAGCTGAACAACTACCTCACCCCGCTGGAACAGATCAATGTGGTTACCAGTATTCTTTATAGTTATTACGGGCTCAAAGGCGGAGAGACCAACAGCAAGGAACCCAATGAATTCCTGCTCCACAAAACATTAGAAGCCAAACGCGGCAACCAGATCAGCAATGGCATCCTTTACCTTGTTCTTTGCGAACTGCTCGATATTCCTGTAAAAGCCATTGCTATCCCCAAACAGTTTATTGTTGCCTATTTCAAACCCGGTTATTCCGAGGAGAACCTGGCCGACCCCCGCCAGAAAATTGAATTCTTTATCGATCCCACTTCCGGACAGGTATTCACCCATGCCGATGTGGACAGTTATTTCAAACGTATCTCCATCCCTCCCAGCGGCGAATGCTTCAAGCCCCGCCGTAATAAAGAAATTATCAGCCAGCTGCTGGAGGAATTCGGGAAGTGTTTTGATACTGATAAGGACCGGTATAAACAGAAAGAACTGCTGGATATTATCAGAATAATTTCAGAGTAAGAACCAAGAAACCAAGACGCCAAGAAGCCAAAGAAAATTCAAATTACAATAATCAAAAAAGCACCAATCCCTTCTAAGAAGGCTTGGTGCTTTTTAAAGTAATATATCGAAATCAACAACTGATCAAAGGTTCAAAAATAACACGCTTAGAAAGGGCTGTTGACTGCAGACTGCTGACTCCCGACTGCCGACTAGAGTTCCAACTTCCACCCTTCCCGGTACTCCCTCTTCACAAACTGATTCGCTTCATCAAAATTCGTGACCTTCATATTCTTCGCATCCCAGAGAAGTTTCTTACGGCCGAGGTATTTATCTTCCCAGCCTTTGAGTTTAGGGTTTTTCATCATCCAGCTGCGGATGGCGAGATTGCCCATCAGGATGCTTTCGGTGAATGGTCCGGCATATTCAAAAGGTGAACTGGTTTTGGCATTGCCATAACCGGCCCGGCAGGCATTCACCCACTGGAGATAATGGCCTTCAGGAACACGTTTAATGGTTTCTTTCGGCATTACTTTTTCTTTCATCAGTTTTGTAGGCAGGAGCCGTGGGTTAGCGCCATAACAATCCATCAGTAATTTTCCTTTTGTGCCTACCAGGAGAACACCTCCATCCCAGTTACCAAATTCCTCTTCCGGCAGTAATTCTTCCGGACGGGCGGGTAATAAGCCGCCATCATGCCAGGATACTTTAATATTGCCCATACCATCTGTACGGGGATAATTTAAATGAATGATCGACGATGGCGGGCAGGCATCCAGGTTCTGGGTATCATTCCATTTTTCTTTCCAAACCGTGGCCACGCTGCATTCAGCAGAATCGGGATACAGGATAGGAAGGATCCGGTAGATCGGGTCCATGATATGACAGGCCATATCACCCAAGGCGCCGGTACCAAAGGCCCACCAGCCTCTCCAGTCGAATGGAAGGTAGGCCGGGTTATAATCCATTTGTTTGGCTGTCCCGAGCCAGAGATTCCAGTCGAGACCAGCGGGCACCTCAAATTTACCGGAGGGTGTAGGCACTCCCTGGGGCCATACCGGGCGATTGGTCCAGGCATGTGCTTCAGTAACCTTTCCGATCATTCCGGCCTCATACATTTCTTTTGCTTTGCGCACCCCATCCCCTGAACCACCCTGGTTACCCATCTGGGTCACTACTTTATATTTTTTGGCGGCTTCAGTCAGTATACGTGCTTCATAGATATCATGGGTGAGCGGCTTCTGTGTATACACGTGTTTGCCCAATTGCATGGCGGCCAGGGTAGCCACCGCATGGGTATGGTCGGGTGTGGAAATGGAACAGGCGTCGATATTGTTCTTTTCTTTATCCAGCATCTCCCGGAAATCCTTATAGTAAGGGGCTTTCTCGTATTTTTTCCGGGAGCCGGCGGCTTCGCGGTCATCCACATCACAGAGTGCGGCGATATTAACAAAGGGACTTTTGGCAAATTCACCAAGGTCACTGGCCCCTTTACCACCCACCCCGATACCGGCAATATTGAGTTTATCACTGGGCGCGACAAATCCACGACCCAATACATGGCGTGGTACAATAAAAAATCCCGCCCCGGCGAGGGCGGCGTTCCGGATAAATTTTCTTCTGGAGGAGGCTCCGTTTTTATTGGCAGGCGTCATTTCGTTTTAAATTTTCAGTAAGATAAACGGAAGCGGGAGAAAGAGCAAAAAATATTCCCCTCATTATATTGACGGTAATTTGGTAGTTTAGAAATAAAAAAATGGCGCTGAGCTGGGAAGAATTTGAGCAAGTGGATATGCGGACCGGGACGATCATTGACGTGAATGATTTCCCGAAAGCCCGTAAACCGGCCTACCAGCTGAGAATAGATTTTGGCCCGGAAATCGGTATCCGGAACTCTTCAGCCCAGATCACCGTTCATTACAGCAAGGAGGACCTGATGCAGCGGCAGGTAATCGCGGTAATCAATTTCCCGCCCAAACAAATTGCTGATTTTATCAGTGAATGCCTCGTTTTGGGTATTTATGATGAAAATAAGGATGTAATTTTACTAAAACCCGATAAGCCTGCGGGCAACGGGAATAAGATCGGCTAACCATGCCTGAAGTATTTCATACATTTTACCACTCCCCGGTCGGGCTGCTGAAGATCAGCGGCACGGAAGACTATATTACGGAAGTCACTTTTCACGATACTTCGCAGAAAGCAGAAGGAAATAAGAAGCACCTGCCCCTGATGCTCATTCAATGTGTGGAACAATTAATCCAGTATTTCAACGGGCAACGTCGCCAGTTTGAATTACCGCTGAACCAGGAAGGCACGGCTTTTCAAAAGGAAGTGTGGAATGAGCTGGTGCAGATCCCCTTTGGTAAAACCATCAGCTACCTGGAACTCGCCCGTCGTATCGGGGATACAAAAGCCACGAGGGCGGTGGCCAATGCCAATGGAAAAAATAATATCGCGGTGATTGTACCCTGTCACCGGGTGATCGGCTCCAACCGCGAACTCGTAGGTTATGCAGGCGGGTTACACCGCAAGAAATGGCTGCTGGATCATGAAGCTAAAGTGGCCTATGGGGTGCAGACCTTATTCTGAAAATAGTCAGATCAGCTCTTCGCTGGTAAAGGCAAAGGGCAATAACTGCCGGGCCGCTTCCACCACATGGATCTCTCCTTCCATACCCCCCATAATCAGGCGTATCGGGTGTTTAAAACGGGTTTCATATTCCAGCAGGGATTGACGGCACATGCCACAGGGAGAAATGGGATGATTGCTTTTTTCTTTGGCCGTATTGAAACTGATCGCCATTGAAATGATGGCCATATCCGGGTGAAGGGTCGCCGCTGTACCCAGCAATACCCGTTCTGCGCATATCCCTACCGGGTAGGAAGCATTCTCCTGGTTGGTGCCCAGGAGTATTTCCCCATTGGCCAGCAGGGCAGCTGCGCCTACATTGAATTTTGAATAGGGTGCATAGGCCTTCGCCGTGACGATCCTGGCCTGGCGCAGCAAAGCCGCATCAGCTTCATTCAGCTGACTGATATCTTTATACACTTCGTAAGCAAATTCGTACGTATGTTGTTTCATAGAAGCAATGGCGTTTAAAGAACAATGCCCCTGAACTCGTCAAGGGCATTTAAAGTTAGTCTATTTTACCGTACGGAACAATCGTTTCCAGCGCGGACCTCCATCCCAGCTGAACCAGATCACCCAGGCCTTCCCGACTACGCGGTCCTCCGGTACAAAACCCCAGAAACGGGAATCCTGTGAACCGTGCCGGTTATCCCCCATCATCCAGTAATAATCCATTTTAAATGTATAACTGGTTACGGGTTGTCCATTCAGGTAATACTTGCCCTCTTTTTCATAAAAATCATTTTTCTCGTAAACCCTGATCGCGCGTTCATAAACAGAAAAATTGGCTTCATTCAGCGCAATGGATGCTCCTTTTTTGGGAATCCAGAGCTTCCCGTAATTGTCGATCGACCATTTATGCAAGGTATCGTATGGGAAAATGCGGCTTGGGGCTATCATGGTATCAATATACGGATCCACTTTTTCCGTGAATCCGGATTTTACCAGTTTGTCTTTTTCAGCCAGTGTCATATTAATTACATACTGGTAAGGCTGAACACCGCTCAGGTTAAAATCAGAGGAACGTTCTGTTTCATAGATCGTAATACCCATTTCCTGTAAGGCCTCTTTATCCAGGTAACGATTGGGTTTCATCTGTACGAGGTATTGTCTGCCGGAATGTTCAGGCGCCACCTGCTTCTGGCCATTGATATAAACATCCCCGTTTATGATCTGCAGGGTATCACCGGCAACTGCCACACATCTTTTAATATAGTTATCGGTTTTATCCGCGGGATGTGACACGATCGGTCTAAGTTCAGGATCCTGCCAGACTGCTTCACGGCCCATGGCCCGTACAAAATCATAATAGGGCTGGGCCGATTCAAAACCGTCCCTGTGAATTACGGTATCACCTGCGGGAAAATTAAACACCACGGCATCCCCTCTTTTTACCGGTGAGGCAAACCAGCGGATATAGGGAATGCTGATTGCTTCGGAGTAAGATTTTGTTTTCAAAAACGGGAGATAATTATGTACAAAGGGAACTGATAAAGGCGTATTGGGGATACGCGGGCCATAGCTGAATTTGCTGACAAACAGGAAGTCATTAATCAACAGTGATTTTTCCATGGAGCCGGAGGGAATCGTATAGGCTTCAAAAACAAATGTGCGGATCAGGGTGGCCGCCACAACCGCAAAGATGCCGGCGTCAACCCATTCTCTCCAATTGGCTTTTTTATGATTTTTTACTGCCTCTGGTCCTACATATGTTGGATCCACCTTCATAGACAGGTAGGGAAAATAAAAGGGGGCCAGCAAGGCGGCAGCCGTATGTGAACGAAGCGAATATTGTCCGAATACCTTGGCAAATTCTATAAAAATTCCGGGGCTGATAAACCAGCCGATCACGGGAATAAACTGCCAGAATACCCAATGTTTTGGCCGGTCACAAAGACCCTGCATCACCCAGGTATTGTAAAAGGGGATATAGGCTTTCCAGGAGGCTTCCCCGGCTTTTGTAAATAATCTGGCGAGGCCAAAGGAGGGCAGGAAAACGATCAGGGTACTGACAAGGTAAACAAAGAAAATGTGTTGGATGGGCATGAGCCGGGTTTTATAGCTGACAAAAATATCTTAAATATTTGCCTTTCAAAAATATAGATTAATCAAAGTTTTGTGAATTCTCAGGGATTTTCAGAGGAATTAATGATAATTTAGGCTCGTTTATATGCAGCATTTTTCGATCCGGGATATAGAGCATCTCTGCGGAATCAAGGCCCATACCCTCCGGGCCTGGGAACAGCGTTACCAATTGGGTATCACTGAACGCCCGGGCGGGCAACACCGTGTATACAGCAATGAAGACCTGAAAGAATGGTTACGGATCTCCTTTCTCTACCACAATGGCCATAAAATTTCCGCCATTGCTGCCCTCAGTCCGGCAGAAATCGAAGCTAAAGTGGAACAATCCTATCAATCAGAAAGTCAGGATGAAGGGTATATACACCAACTGATTGAAGCCAGTCTTGACCTGGACAAGGAACGGTTTGAGAAGATCATCAACTGTGTGGTGTTGCGCAATGGGATTGAAAAGTGTATTCTCCAGATTTTTTACCCTTACCTGCACCGGATCGGTCTTTTGTGGCTGACCAATCATGCCATACCGGCGCAGGAACATTTCGCCAGCCATATTATCCGCAAAAAAATAGTGGTGGCCACTGATGGACTGGAAGGAATTCCTAAGAACGGGCCTCGGGTTTTGCTTTTCGCCCCGGCCGGGGAATACCACGAGATACCCTTATTAACCGCTAATTATTTCTTTAAGAAAGCGGGTATTCCGACCATTTATTTCGGAACCAATGTATCTGCTGAATGCCTGGTATATTACCTGACCCACCACCAGGTTGATTACCTGTACACCCATGTGATTACCTTCCTGAATGATACCAGTCCGGAGGAATACCTGGCAGAACTGAAACAACATTACAAGGGCAGAATCATCCGTTCCGGGCCTGGTTTCCGGAATATACTGGCAGATCCTTCCAATGAGATTGTTCTGTGTTCACTGAATGAACTGGTATCCTTTACCAGGAACCTGGCACAAGGAGCGCTTATTTAGGCATCACATAATTCCTGACATCTTCCGCTGTGATTGATTTACCGGAGAGGATCACCAGTCTTTCCACCACGTTACGCAATTCCCGGATATTACCTGTCCAGTTATATTCCTGCAGCAGGCTGATCGCTTCCGCTTCTGTTTGTTTTTTAGCAATCCCGTAATCGGAACAGATATCAGTGAGAAACTGATCCACCAGCATGGGTATATCATCCCGCCGGTCGTTCAGGGAGGGTACATGTATTAAAATCACACTGAGCCGGTGGTAGAGGTCAAGCCTGAAATTTTTGGCTTCCACTTCTTTCAACAGGTCTTTATTGGTAGCCGCGATCACCCGTACATCCACACTGATATCTTTATCGGCACCGACCCGGGTAATCTTGCCTTCCTGCAGGGCCCTTAAAACCTTGGCCTGGGCATTGGCGCTCATATCCCCGATCTCATCCAGGAAAAGGGTACCACCATTGGCGGATTCAAATTTCCCGATCCGTTGTTTGATCGCCGAAGTAAAAGAGCCTTTTTCATGGCCGAATAATTCACTTTCGATCAGTTCGGTCGGAATGGCCGCGCAATTCACTTCAATGATCGGTCCTGAGGCCCGGTTACTTTTCTCGTGGATCCAGCGTGCCACCAGCTCCTTACCTACCCCGTTTTCGCCGGTTATAAGGATGCGGGCCTCTGTAGGGGCTACTTTTTCAATGGTTTCCTTGATCTTACGGATCCCATCTGAAGCGCCGATCATTTCCTGCACCCGGCTTACTTTCCGTTTCAGGACCTTGGTTTCGGTCACCAGGCTGCTTTTATCCATGGCATTCCGGATCGTGATCAACAGGCGGTTCAGGTCCGGGGGTTTGGAGATAAAGTCGTAGGCCCCTTTCTTAACTGCTTCCACGGCTGTTTCGATATTGCCATGACCGGAGATCATGACGATAGGAACATCGGGGTTTATCTCGCCGGCTCTTTGCAGGAATTCGATACCATCGAGTTTGGGCATTTTAATATCACATAACACCAGGTCAAAGGATTTTTCCCTGAATTTCTTCAGTCCTTCTTCGCCGTCAGCCGCTTCATCTATCTTATAGCCTTCAAAAGAGAGTATTTCTGTAAGGGTTTTCCGGATGGCCCGTTCATCATCGATAATCAGGATATCAGCCATGGTATTCGTTTTAAGGTTAAAATTAAATCATTTGGCCCGAAGGCCGGGTAAAATGAGGATTGGACCGGGGTTAAAAAAATAGAGGCCGGGTAGAAACCCAGCCTCGTTTTAAAATCCAATATCCTATGAAAAACCGAGACAAAGATGC
>CAZFLL010000081.1:0-5458 GCA_964519865.1 uncultured Chitinophaga sp.
AAATAATCAAGCGTATCATGCATCCAGCCCATCATCCATTTCATACCAAAGCCAAGTCCGCCTTCAAATGTGGGTTTGCTCACTCCCGGCCAGTCAGTGGCTTCCTCCGCAATGGTCTGCACATCGGGAAAATCACGGAAGATGGTTTCATTGAGATCTTTGATAAAAGCAATGGCTTCCAGGTTACCATCTCCCCCGTGTTCATTGGGTTCCCATTGTCCGTGCTTGCGGGAATAATTCAGTTTAAGCATGGAGGATACGGCATCCACCCGTATACCATCAATGTGAAAAAGATCAAACCAGAAGCGGGCCCCGCTGATCAGGAATGATTTCACTTCGCCCCTTTTGTAATTGAAAATATAACTGTTCCAGTCAGGATGGAATCCCTTGCGCATATCCGCATATTCATACGTGTGTGTGCCATCAAACATATATAAACCGTGCGCGTCATAAGGGAAATGGGAAGGCACCCAGTCGAGCAACACCCCGATCCCTTCCTGGTGGAGGGCATCGATCAGGCGCATCAGCCCCTGCGGATCTCCAAAGCGGGAGGTGGCCGCGAAGAAACCGGTACACTGGTAACCCCAGCTGCCATCGAACGGGTGTTCCATCACTGGCATAAACTCCACATGGGTGAACCCGGTTTCTTTCAGGTAAGGAACCAGCCTGTCCTTTATGTCATCATAACTGTTATAGCGTTCTTCGTCGTTCTTATCCGGCCGCATCCAGCTGGCCAGGTGAAGCTCATATACACTCCAGGGCGCGTCAAGTGAGTTGTGCTTTTTTCTTTTTTTCATCCAGTCCTGGTCCTTCCATTCATAATACATATCCCAGGTAATACTGGCTGTCTGCGGTCTTTTCTCCCAGAAATTGGCAAAGGGATCCCCCTTATCGATTGCTTTTTTTCCAAAACCGACAATATGGTATTTATATGCCTCCCCTAATTTGAATCCGGGAATAAAGCCTTCCCATATCCCGCTTTTATCCCAGCGGGGATACAATTCATATTCGTGATCGGCCCAGTCATTGAAATTGCCTTTTACGGAAACTGAAGTGGCATTGGGAGCCCATACACAGAAATACATCCCCCACTGGTTATTCACTTCAATGGAATGGGATCCGAATTTATAATAGAGCTGGTAATTGGTACCGTTCTGGTAGTTCTGCACATCCTCATCAGTCAGCAGGGAATAATTCCAGACCAATGAACTGGTGTCTACAAAATTCTCTTCCTCATATTTTTTCCCACGCGATAGCCGCGGCTGTTCATTTTTATCTTTCAGCGGGGCATCCTTTTTCTCTTTTTTTGCATTTATGGCAGGGGCAGTCGTATTCTTTTTCGCAGTCATATATTCCGGTTAACCCGTGTTTTAACTTAAAATTACATGAACGGCATTGTAATGACGAGAAATTCATAGGAAATTAGCGGCACCATTTCCATTAAACCTGACCCAAACCAACTCAAGCCATGAAAAAAACCCTTTTATTGGGCTTTTTGCTTCTTACCGGAGCAATCTCTTCTATTGCCCAGACTTCTGTTATTAAAGGTCAGCTGACCGATTCGGTTGATAAAAAGAGCCCGGCCAATGCGGTGATCTCCCTTTTGCGCAAAACCGACTCCATCCTGGTAAATTTTGCCCGTGCGGACAAGGATGGCCATTTTACCCTGAATAATATTAAAAGCGGATCCTATATCCTGATGGCCACCCATCCTTTTATGGGTGATTATTTTGATACCCTTCGGCTGGAACAAGGAAGTACAAAAGACCTGGGGGCTGTTTATATGACCCCGAAATCAAAACTGCTGGCTGAAGTGATCCTGAAAACCGGGTCACCCATCCGGATTAAAGGCGATACCACGGTTTATACAGCAGACAGCTTCAAGGTCAGACCCGGTGCCAATGTGGAAGAATTGCTGAGGCGTTTACCCGGAATCCAGGTGGATAAAGACGGAAAAATAACGGCCATGGGTGAACGCGTAAAAAAAGTACTGGTGGATGGCGAGGAATTTTTTGGCAGCGACCCTGGTATTGCGACTAAAAACCTGCGGGCCGATGCGGTAAAAGAAGTGGAAGTATTTGATAAAAAAAGCGACCAGGCCGAGTTTACCGGTATCGATGATGGAGTGAAGGATAAAACCATTAACCTGAAAATGAAACAGAAGAAAGGTTATTTCGGGAAACTTGAACTGGGTGGAGGCCTGAAGGACAAGTATAATAATTCGGTTATGCTGAATTCCTTTAAAGATAAACGGAAGATGGCAGCCTATGGCATTATGAGTAATACGGGTCAGACCAACCTTGACTGGCAGGATGCCCAGAACTACGGAGGGGGTATGGAGAATATGGAATCCGGGATGACAGACGACGGGGGGATGTTTATCAGTATAAATAATTCAGGTGATGACAATTATTATGGTGGCCGGAATGGTATTCCCCGTAACTGGAACGGAGGCCTGCATTACAGTGACAAGTATGGCAAAGATGCCAGGCAGAGTTTTAACTCCGGTTATAAATTCAGTAAAGTAAATGCGGATGCGGCCAATTCCAGTTTCTCCCGCATCTTCCTGCCCGACAGCAGCTGGAATACCAATACCCGCAGCACGAATTTTAATTCCAATATCAAGCATGCGCTGAACCTGACCATGGATTTCTTCCTGGATTCAGCCAACTCGATCAAATGGACCACCAAGGCCAATAAAAAGAATACAGAGACCCGAAGCCTGTATTACACAGAAACCCTGTCAGACCTTGCAGACAGCATAAACAACAGTGACCGGACCAGCAGTAACAAAGGCGAAAACAACAGCCTGACTTCTTCCCTGCTCTGGAAACATAAATTCAAAAAAATATCCCGCACCCTTTCCATTAATACGGATTTCAACTGGAGTAATTCCACCAATAACGGATACCTCTACTCCCTGAACCGTTTTTATGATAAGGGACTGCCGGATCATACTGACACGATCGATCAGCAGCAGCTGCGTGACAATAACTCAAAAGGCATTACCACGAAGATTGCCTATACAGAACCGCTGGCCAAGGATTTTTACCTGGAACTGAGTCATTCAGTTTCCTGGAACAGCAACAGCAGTGACCGTACCACGTATGAAAAGGCCAATAACGGGAAGTATGAATCGGTGGTCGACACGTTGAGTAATTCCTTTGTTTTTGACCGGTTGGTAAACACCCCGGGACTGAACTTCCGGATGAATAAAAAGAAATACAATTATTCCTTTGGTGCCTCTGTTGGTTTCAGCAATTTTATCCAGAAAAATAAAACGGTGAATACGCGCACGAACTATGATTTCGTCAATTTCTTTCCCCGGGCCTCATATACCTATAAGTTCAAGCCCAGTGAAAGTATCCGGTTTAATTATAATGGTTCCACCAATGCCCCTTCCCTGGAGCAGTTGCAGCCGGTATTTGTCAACAGCGATCCCCTGAATATTTATATCGGCAATCCCCTGCTGGAGCAGTCCTTCCAGCATAGTTTTGGTGCCGGTTATAATTTTTACAATGTACTCAAAGAGAAAAATTTCTGGTCCAATATTTCTTTTACCAGCACCAGCAATGCCTTTGTACAATCCAGCAGTATTGACAGCGCCGGGCGCCGGACCTACCAGACGGTGAATGCGGACGGGCAGTATAACCTGAACTTCTATTCTGATTACGGATTCAAGGTAAAAAAGCTCAGGCTTGGAGTCGGGCCTACCGGTAATATCAGCCGCAATGTTGATTTTATCAACGGGACTAAAAACTTCACCACCAACCGCAATATCGGGGCCAGGGTGAATGCCAGCATGTATAAGGAAAATAAATTTGATTTTTACCTCAGTCCTGAGATCAGCTGGAATAAATCCAAGGGCTCGATCAATTCAGCGGCCAATGCCAGTTACTGGCAGGTGGAAATCTGGGGAAATGTAAGAGCCCAGTTGCCGAAAAAATTTGAGATCAGCAGCAATGTCAATGCCCAGTTCCGCCAGAAGGACAAACGCTTTACCCAGAACAATAATTTCACCACCCTGAATGCGGAGCTGACCAAACGGTTTTTCAAAGACAATAACCTGGAAGTTAAAGCCGGCATTTATGATATCCTGAACCAGAACCGTGGTTTCCAGCGGAATTTCAACAGTTACAGTTTTACTGAATCCTACTATACCACCCTGCGCCGGTACTGGTTACTGACGCTGACCTGGAATATTTCCAAGAACGGAAAACCGGCCTCCGGCTTCTAACCTTAAAACCTGAGTAAAATGAAAAAATTTATTTATATCCTGCTGTTTACCGTTAGCACGCAACTCAGTGCCCAGCAATTTATCAGCAGCGGCACCATCGAATTTGAAGTTAAGGTCAATAACCATAAAGCTTTCGGGGATGGCATGTGGGCCGAGATGTTCAAGGACAAGATTCCCCAGTTTTCCACCAACTGGTATAATTTTATATTTGACAACAACAAGTCCATCTATAAATTTGACCGGCTGGATGAAAAAACAAAATTGCCATTTAATAACAATGCCGCGGAGGAGAATTTATGGTACAATGACTATTCTGCCGGCACCTATACAGACCGGAAATTTGTATTTGATGACAATTACCTGCTCACCGATTCACTGATCAAGATCGACTGGAAACTGGTGCCCAATGAAACCCGGGAAATTGCCGGATTCAATTGCCGTAAAGCGGTGGGCATTATTTTCGACAGTGTTTATGTATTTGCTTTTTATACCGATGAGATCATGATCAGCGGCGGGCCAATGGGGATACACGGACTGCCGGGAATGATCCTGGGGATTACCATCCCACGTATGTTCAGCAGCTGGATTGCCACCAAGGTGGATATTACCACGGTAAATAAAAGCCTGATTGTTGCTCCCACCAAGGGGAAAAAGAAACAGGGAAAGGAACTGATCGAAAGTGTAAAGAAAGCCACCAGTGACTGGGGATCCTGGGGACAAAAAGCGGTCTGGGATATTTTCCTATAGTCTAATTAAGCAACTCAAATACAAAACTTTCTTTGCCCCTGATTTCGAAATCACTCATCGGGGTAACAACGCCGGTGATCACGTTCCTGAGTCTGGTAAACCCTGCTGTTCTTTCTGCCAGGTAATTCCAGTCAGGTCTGAATGTATGACTGCCAGTGTTGGAGATCACCATTACGGTTTGTTTATTGTCATACCTGAAATAGGTATAGACCCCGTCTTTAGGAAGATACTGCATCAGTTTACCCTTACCTATTGCTGTGGATGATTTTCTGAATCCGGCCAGGGCTTTCACATAATCAAAGGCTTCATTCTCCTGTGGGGTTCTGCCGGCTGTTGTAAACTTATTCATGGCATCTCCTGTCCAGCCACCGGGAAAATCCTTTCTAACTTCAGCATCTGAAGGGTTTTTATAATTCTTCATCAGGATCTCACTGCCATAATACAATTGGGGTATTCCTCTTTGAGTAAGGAGGA
>CAZFLL010000081.1:5558-17569 GCA_964519865.1 uncultured Chitinophaga sp.
TCGGTGGCCCAGAGGGCATACTGGATCAGGAAGTTTGCCACCAGTGGATTTTTCTGGTTGATATCCACCAGGAAGGGGGTAAACCATCCGTCCAGTGCTGTTTTATAATCAATAGCCGCCCTATAGGGGTCAACCAGCGGCTGATCTTTATACGAAGTATTGGTATAGGTTGGCCATTGATTCAGCCAGTCTTTGGCCGGCAGATCGCGGATAAAGAAATGATCCTTTCCCATATGGTTATACACGGCATCCTGGATGACCTTCATCCCTTTTTTATGGGCCGCGCCGACCAGTGAATGATAGGCTTCATTACCGCCCAGGCGTTTGTCCACCTGGTACTGGTTGGTAAATGCATAACCATGGTAGGTAGCCCTTGAGCTGCCGCCTTCCATGGTCCGGGCCATATCATTTTCCACCACTGGAGTCATCCACAGGGTGGTCACGCCCAGGTCATTCAGATAGTCAAGATGGTTCTCTATGCCTTTCAGGTCTCCGCCATGCCGGTCAAAGGGATTCGAACGGTCATGGCCCTGGTCACGCATATCGGTAAAGAAATCATTGGAAGGATCCCCGTTGCTGAAGCGGTCGGGCATGATCAGGTATACCAGGTCTTTGGCGGTTACACCCTGCGTCCTGCTTTTCCCGTTTTCCCTGCTGCGGGCTTTCAGTTCGTAGTCAAATGAAGTCCATTCGCCGGCTTTACTGCCCCCGAATGAAATCTTTATTTTCTGCGGTTTTGCTGTTTTGGCGATTTCCAGGTCCACGAAAATATAGTGGCGGTTTTCAACCCGGTTTATCTTTACCACTTTCACCTCCTTGCTGGATGTGTTGACCGCCAGTTTATCCACGGCAATATCCTTATCACTGTGGATCATCAGCTGTAGTTTATTATTCTTCATACCGGTCCACCAGTGTGAGGGATAAATATCCTGGGCATAGAGGGATGTCTGCAGGAGCAGAAAACAGCAGAACACTATCTTTTTCATAGTATCACTTGTCTTTTATACGTAAGGTTAAAAGTGCAGCCAGGATCATGGAACATCCACCCAATACAATGGTGAAAATGGTATTCCCATGAAATAGCCTGTGCGTGAATAATCCTAATAAAGTAGCAGCAAGTATTTGCGGAATTACAATGAAGAAATTGAATATCCCCATATATACCCCCATTTTATTGGAAGGAAGTGATTTGGTCAGCATGGCATAAGGCATAGCCAGGATACTGCACCAGGCCAGACCAATACCCGCCATACTGATAATGAGTAACTTTTCATCTTTAAATAAATAGAATGAAATCAGCCCGAGGCCACCAGCGATCAGGGCAATCATATGCGTATGGGGCCTGGAAATCCTGGCAGCCAGTACCGGCAACAGGAACGCAAAGATGGCCGCAAATCCGTTGTACCAGGCAAACAATATACCTACCCAGTTACTCATATCATTGTATGCTTTCGAAGTAGTATCAGTGGTCCCGGCTAAATGCTGGGCCAGTGCCGGTGTGGTATAAATCCACATGGCAAAAAGAGCAAACCAGGAGAAGAACTGAACAATGGCCAGTTTTTTCATCGTATCAGGCAGAAAGTTCAGGTCATCCATCACTTCTACAAAACCATTCTTCCTGTTTTTCGCGGCCATCAGTGAAGCTACGATCTGTAAAATCCCATAAATGGTAATACCTCCTGTCAGGACATACAATTCTTTTTCAAGCGGCTTGGCTGCATTGCTGTTGTAAAAGTATAAAGCGGCTACGAGGGCAAGCCCTGCAATGGCCCAGATAAGGCCTCTTTTCATGAAGGCCGGCGCAGGTGTTTTAATGTTTATCACCCCATCCTGTTCACCGGTTTCACCAAATGACTTCCGTTCTTCCGGTGAATATTCACGGGTGGTAAGAACTGTATAAGTAATAGCCAGGATATAAACAACGGCTCCGATAATAAAAGATATCCTTACAGATTCCGGTATCACACCCGGAGGAGCCACATTGGCAACACCCATGCTGGTGAGCATGGCTGGCAACTGGGAAGATATGACTGCACCTATACCAATAAAGAAGCTTTGTGCAGCAAAACCGGTTGTCCGTTGTGAATCGGGCAACATATCGCCTACAAATGCCCTGAAAGGTTCCATGGAAATATTAATAGATGCATCCAGTATCCAGAGCATCACTGCTGCCATCCATAAAGCACTAACCCCGGGGAATACAAATAATGCCAATGAAGCGAATATCGCCCCGGTCATGAAATAGGGCCGGCGTCTGCCCAGTTTACCCAACCAGGTTTTATCACTCATATGTCCTATGACCGGCTGAATCACCAGGCCGGTTAAAGGAGCAGCAATCCATAAAATGGGGATACTTTCAATTTCTGCACCCAGTGTCTGGAAGATCCGGCTGACGTTTGCATTCTGTAAACCGAAAGCAAACTGGATTCCAAAGAATCCGACACTCATATTAATAATCTGTATAAGGCTGAGTTTGGGCTTTATACCCGGCATAGCTAATGACATAGCAATCGTTTTTAGTAAAAGACAAGGGGAAGGTAGTAATTAATATGTAAAAGGTACACATTTGTGTACCTTAAAATTTTCCTGATATGTATGAATGATCTCAGATCACAAATCCATCCGGTATGATGGCCCCTTTCTTCACCACTACGATGCCATCTTTCACCATATAGAGGGGGTGATCGGTATTTTCGAGATGCGGACCTCCATTAATACGTACATCATTGCCGATCCGTACGTTTTTATCGAGGATGGCATTCTTAATATAACAACGGTCACCCACACCCAGCAGGGGCACCCCTTTTTCTGTATCTGTGGCGATATCTGTCAGGGTTTCATAAAAGTCACTGCCCATTAAATAAGTACTGACGATGGTACTGCCATGCCCTACCCTGCTGCGGATACCAACGACTGAATTTTCGATGCGAGAAGCATTGATAATGGAACCCTCAGCAATCAGTGTTTTCTCGAGGGTCGTGCCACTGATCTTGGCCGGCGGCAGCATACGCGGACGGGTATAGATAGTCCGGTCACTGTCAAACATATTAAAATCAGGAATATCTTTTGTCAGATCGAGATTAGCCTCAAAAAATGAATAAATATTTCCGATATCTGTCCAGTAACCGCTATACTGGTAACTGGCTACTTTATATTTATTAATAGATTGCGGGATTATTTCCTTTCCAAAATCAGTGGCATCTTTAAATTCTGTCTGGAGCTGATCAAACATCAGCTTCCGGTTGAATATATAAATACCCATGGATGCCAGGTAATTCCTTCCGGCTGCTTTCATTTCTTCCCCGGTTTCGCTCACCCAGTCTTCCAATACTTCTTTTTTGGGCTTCTCGATAAAGGAAGTGATCAGTCCTTCACTGCTTTTCAGGATACCAAATTCAGGGGCTTCCCGTTGTGCCACGGGGATCGTAGCCACTGAAATATCTGCGCCCAATGCCTTATGGTTTTCGAGCATATCCGCAAAGTCCATCTGGTAAAGCTGGTCACCGGAAAGAATGAGGATATAATCACTTTCAAAGGGTTCAATATGCCGCAGGCTCTGCCGCACAGCATCCGCTGTACCCTGGAACCAGCCCGGACTGTCGGGCGTCTGTTCAGCGGCCAGGATATCCACAAAGGCCTTACTGAACGCACTGAAGTGATACGTGTTTTTAATATGACGGTTGAGTGAGGCAGAATTGAACTGTGTAAGAACAAACATTCTGCCGATTCCGTTATTCAGGCAGTTTGAAATGGGAATATCCACTAACCTGTATTTACCCGCGATCGGTACCGCAGGTTTTGAACGGCTAGCGGTTAACGGGAATAACCTGGTGCCGGCCCCGCCGCCCAGAATAACGGATAAAATTTCCTTGGAGTGAGTAATAGTCCTGATTGCCATAACCGGTCGTTTTATTTCAGTGAAGTGTATAAATCAATATACTGTTGTGCAGCTGAATCCCAGGAATGGTCAATGGTCATCATATGGCTGCGCATCCAGTTATAAAGGTCGTGTTTGTTATTGTATAAATCAATCGCTCTTCCAACAGAATAAGTAATATCTCCCACAGAAGCCTGGTCGAACCGGATCCCGATTCCCTGCCAGTCGCCCATATCTGTGACGGTATCCCTCAATCCACCTACATTCCTTACCATTGGAATGGTTCCGTAACGAAGGGCATACATCTGGTTCAGTCCGCAGGGCTCCACCCGGCTTGGCATAAGCAGGAAGTCTGACCCGGCGTAGATCAGGTGACTCAACGGTTCGCTATATCCAATATACGAATTATAATAACCGCCAAACTGGTGTTTCATCTGGTCCAGTTTATCTTCCAGGGCCGGGTCACCTGAACCCAACACCAGGAAATTGGCATTGCCATGGTGCTGGTAAATGGACTGGGCAATGGCTTCCGGCAGCAGGTCAGCTGCTTTTTCCCCCACCAGTCTGCCGATAAAAGCGATCAGTGGTTTATCAGGATCGAGGCCAAACTGGCCCGCCAGTTCTTTCTTATTTTTCAGTTTCCCCTTAGCCACCAGTTCCTTGTCATAGTTCCGGGCAATCATGGTATCGGTCATGGGATCCCATACCTCATTATCGATCCCGTTGAGGATACCGGAGCTTTTACCCACTTCATATTGAAACAGGTTTTCCAGTCCGTTGGCCGATTCCCGGAGTTCATCCAGGTAACTATGACTCACTGTGGTGACTTTCCAGGCACATTTTACGGCGGAAGCCAGTGGATTAATGGAATCAGCCCAATCGAGCATGCCCCATTTCCAGGAGTCAAATGGTGGCAGCAGGTAATATTTATCCCATCCGATCCAGCCCTGGTATTGTGCATTGTGTACGGTGAGTACGGTAGGCACATCCACCAGTTTCTGGCGGAACTCAAAGCAATATTTGACCATAAAGGGAATGAGACCTGTGTGGTGGTCATGACAATGGATCACATCGGGGGTATGCTGCCACTTGCTGATCCAGTCACATACAGCTACCTGGAAAGCGAGGAACCGTTCGATATCATCCTCATATCCATAAATTTTTTCCCGGTCAAGCAGTCCATTGATATCGACCAGGTACAGGTCAAAACCGAGTTTGTTGGTCTTTTCCTTGATCACACTATAATGAAATGCATAGGGGCCGATCCGCTGATCGCCCTCATGGACAAGTTCCCAGTCATTGGCATAAAGGAATTTGGTCCGGTACATGGGCATCACCACTTTGGCCACATGTCCCAGTTCAGCCTGGTATTTGGGGAGGGCCCCCACCACATCACCCAGGCCACCGGCCTTGGCTACCGGGTAACACTCTGCGGCTACATGTATTATCTCCATACTGCAGTAATCGAATTTGAACGGTAATTTAGGGGATTATTTTCATCCCCGGTGTGAGTTTACATAAAAAAGAATATGATATTATGGTGTTTTCCAGACACCCCTAAATCAATCAGCCCTTTTTTTGGACAAGCTGTCAACAATCATAACAGGTGTTTTTTATTCTAACTTAAATTTGTCCTACTTTCAACACTATTTACAACAATTAATTGATTGCTATGAGTCAACCCAAACAATCCACGAATTATGGCGCATTAAGCACACTGGTAACGGTGTTTTTCTTCTGGGGCTTTATTGCGGCATCCAACAGTATTTTTATTCCTTTCTGTAAGTCGCATTTCGCACTCAGCCAATTTGAGTCGCAATTGGTAGGTTCTGCCTTTTACATTGCTTATTTTGTCGGATCCCTGGTACTGTTCCTGGTATCCAATGTACTTGGCTATGATATCCTGAATAAGATCGGGTATAAAAAAGGCATTATATACGGCTTACTGATTTCAGTGGCCGGCGCCTTACTGATGCTGCCCTCCGCCAATGCCAATTCCTACCCCGCATTGCTGGGTTCCTTATTCATCATTGCACTCGGGTTTTCCCTGCAGCAAACAGCCGCTCAGCCCTTTGCCATTTCACTGGGTGATCCGGCCACCGGTTCTCACCGGCTTAATCTCGGAGGGGGTGTCAATTCACTGGGAACCACCCTTGGTCCCATTATCGTGAGCTTTTTCCTGTTTGGGTCTGTCGGCACAACGGGGAAAGTGGTGACCGTTACGAATATCAATACCCTGTACCTGATCGTAGCCAGTGTATTCCTGGCCGTTGCCTTGTTTTTTATGTTTTCCAAATTACCGGATGGTAAGAACAATGAGAAATTTGAAAAAGGGAATAAGGCCGCCCGTTCTTTAATTGTGATGACCGGGTTTATTGTTGCTGTAATTGTAGCAGCGCAACTGGCAGAAATTCCCAAATTACCATTACTGTTAGTCACCATTGCGGCTGTTATGGGGATCCTTTTTTACTCCAATATCACTGCCCAGAAAGACGGTGAAGGATGGGGCGCTATGAAATACCCGCAGCTGATTTATGGGATGATCGGCATCTTTGTATATGTAGGTGTGGAAGTAACGATTGACAATAATTTCGGGGCTTTGCTGAAAACACCGGGTTACCTGACGAATGCGGGACTGAATGAAAGTGAGATCTCAAAATATATCTCCCTTTACTGGGGCAGCCTGATGATCGGCCGGTGGACCGGTGCGGTCAGTGTGTTCAACCTGAAAGGGATTTCTAAAATAATTGCCCGGATCATTGTACCCTTTGTGGCCTTTGCCGTGGTGCTCTATGTAAACCACCTCAATGGCAGTGATGTATCAGACCTGTTTGGTTATGCCGCTTGTGTGGCGATCGCCATCGCGGCCTTCTTCTATGGACAGGAAAAACCAGTTAAAACACTGGTAACGGTATCCCTGCTGGCTGCCACAGCCATGCTGATTGGTGTTTTCACCAACGGTCTTTTATCGGTATACGCGTTTATGGCCGGCGGTTTATTCTGTTCAGTCATGTGGCCCTGTATTTTCGCCCTGGGTGTAGGCGGATTAGGCAAATACACCGGACAAGGTTCCGCTTTCCTGATCATGATGATTCTCGGAGGAGCCCTGATTCCCCCTATGCAGGGAGCATTTGGTGATATTGGTTCTATCAAAATTCACAACTCCTATTTAGTAGCAGCCGCCTGCTTCCTGTTCCTGGCTTTCTTGGCAGTGAAGATGAAACAGGTACTGCACAAACAGGGACTTGATTTCGACGAACAGATCGGTGGCGGTCACTAATTTTAATTTTACAACCAATCACTATGTCAGATTTTGCAATAGGTATAGATATCGGCGGCACGAATACCAAATTTGGTATTGTAGACCGCAACGGGCATATCGTGGCCCAGGACCGCACTTCGACCAATGAACATGAAACCGTACAGGAATTCATTGAAGTCCTGTATGAGAAGATGAAGCCCATGATCGATAAGGTGGGCGGACCCGATAAATTTGTGGGGATCGGCGTGGGTGCCCCCAACGGTAATTTTTACACCGGCAATATAGAATATGCGCCCAATCTCAAATGGAGAGGAATCATTCCCCTCGCCAAAATGATCTCGGAAAAGTTCAATATGCGGGTCAAACTCACCAACGATGCCAATGCAGCGGCGGTGGGTGAAATGATGTATGGCTGCTCAAAAGACATCCGTCATTTTATCACCATCACCCTGGGCACCGGGGTCGGAAGTGGTATCGTCATTGACGGAAAGATCCTGCTCGGCCATGATGGATTCGCCGGAGAACTGGGACATACCATCATCCGTCCGGGAGGCCGCTTACACAAGGGTACGGGCCTCAGGGGAAGCCTGGAATCCTATGCTTCCGCTACTGGAGTCCGTGAGACGGCCCTTGAATTACTGGCTGAAAAGCCGGAGGTTGCCAGCCAGCTCAGGGATTACTCGATCAATGATCTCACCAGTCAGTCAGTCTATGAATGCGCTATTAAAGGCGATACCATTGCCAATGAGATCTTTGATTTTACCGGGCAGATCCTTGGAGAAGCCCTGGCCAATTTTGTCATGTTCTCTTCACCGGAAGCGATCATTTTGTTTGGCGGACTGACCAAGGCAGGTGACCTGATCATGAACCCGACCCGGAAAGCGATGGAAGAAAACCTGCTGCCTATCTTTAAGAATAAGGTAAAACTGATGTTCAGTGAACTGAAAGAAGCCGATGCGGCGATCCTCGGCGCCAGTGCACTGGTATGGGATTAATACATCAACGTACTAAAAAAACAAAGGCCCCGAAGCAATTGCTACGGGGCTTTTTTGTATCATAGGTATTTTCTTGTATACACTTCAACCAGGGTCAGCGGACTACTGTAGCCTGCAACTGGTCTTTCTTAATATCTGCTTTTACCAGTCTCTCGACTGATTTTGATTTCAGGGCAGCGTTATCCGGCTTATTTTTTGAGAAAGCCACCACCGCGATGATGGTCAGCGTGGAAGCAACAACAATTGCCCAATAAAACTTAACCATACCTGAATGTTTAGACCAAAAAAGATGACAAAACCATGCCAAAGGCTGGAATTTGGCCCTAAAAAAGGGCCCATTTTTCCACAAAGAATTCAGTATTAACGGGACTTTATGACAAACACGGCGGGTACCGGCCGCTGTCCATCCGCATCCGAAACGCGGATGGTTTCCTTCCCATTTACGAGCATACAGCTGCTGCCGCCCCCGTCGAGATTCAGGGCTTCGATACAGCCAAGGTCTTTAAAGAGTTGTGCTTCCTGGATCAGGGTGGCTCCTTCCGCCGTTCCCGGGTGCCTTCCTTCTATGACCAGGATGATTAATTTATGATCACGGGTATACCCCATGGCCGTACGTGGATGTTTATCCTCAATGGCTTTGCCGCCGAATTTTATTTCTTCGTTATTGGTTATCCGTATTTCTCCGTGCTGTAATAAGACCGGTCCGCCCCCTACAGCTGTTTTCATTTTCCAGGGACCGAAATTCAATCTGACTCTTTTCTGATCCCCATTTTGCTGCAGGATATTCCTGATTGCCTGTTCACGGCTGAAACCAATGGAAGAATCTTTAAGCGGCATAACGGCCCCCTGCCTGGCCAGCGGGTATTTCATAGACGAATCAGTAAATAACCAGGCGATATCCGCTTCTCTTTTTTTATTGATCCCGATCGCACTGCCTAAGGGATGCCGGTAAGTGAAAGTATCCTTACCCTTCCCATAAACTGTCTGCACATTATAACTGACCAACCTTCCATTTTTGATCACCAGGTTCAGGTTCTGGTTGGTGGCAAATGAAAAGAAAGTGGTATTGACCACCAGTATAGGCTGATTATTCTTTTTATAAAAATCAGCTGGCTTCAGTCTTCGCTGATACGTGGTATCAACGGTAAACTCCAGTTTCTTATCCTTCAGATCCGCTTCGAGGTAATAGGCAATATTGGGTTTACCATCGAGCAGGCTTGTGGTTTTATACACATGAACCGAGGCCGGTAAATTACCAAAAAGAGAATCCACCTTCTGCCATACGGCCTGGGCAGGTGAAAATAAGGAGCAGGATATAAAGAATAATATGAGGAGGAAGTGGCGCAAATGGTTGAGGGTTGAGAGTTTAGAAAATCTATCTTAGTAGGGGCTGTTTCCTTCTCGCTTCTTGCTTCTAGCTTCTAGCCTCCCCCTCCCACTCTTTCCGTCCGATGCCTGCAAACACATGTTTCTCGCTATGATAAGAAGATCTTACCAACGGTCCGCTTTCCACATAATCAAGTCCGAGCTGGTAACCCAGTTCACGGTATTCCGCAAATTCATCGGGGTGTACAAAACGTTGAACAGGCAAATGCTTTTTAGTGGGCTGAAGGTATTGACCGATCGTGACCACATCACAACCATAGGCCTGCAGGTCTTTTAAGGTCTGGAACACTTCTTCTTTGGTTTCACCAAGTCCCAGCATGATCCCGCTCTTGGTACGCATGCCCCCTTCTTTCAGGGTACGGATCACGTCCATACTTCTCCAGTATTTAGCCTGTATCCTTACCTGGCGGGTCAGTCTTTCAACTGTTTCAATATTATGACTCACCACTTCGGGTGCCGCATCGATCACCCGTTGAATATCGGCTTTATTGCCTTTAAAATCCGGAATCAGGGTTTCCAGGGTGGTTTCCGGGTTAAGTTGTTTTACCGCTTTAATGGTGTTGTGCCAGATCGTGGAGCCGCCATCGGGCATTTCATCCCTGTCGACTGAAGTAATCACTGCATGTTTCACTTTCATCAGGTGAATGGCTTCCGCCACCCGCTGGGGCTCATCCCAGTCGGCCGGTTCAGGTTTACCAGTAGCCACTGCACAAAAACCACAACTACGGGTACATATATTTCCCAGGATCATAAACGTGGCTGTGCCGGCTCCCCAACATTCGCCCATATTGGGGCAATTTCCACTTTCACAAATAGTGTGGAGTTTATGGTGATCAACCAGGCCGCGAACATGTTTGTAACTTTCGCCAATGGGTAATTTCACCCGAAGCCAGTCGGGCTTACGGATCTTCGTCTCTTTTTCATTCACCACGGGAACAACAGGAAGTTCAATCATGGGGCAAAATTAGGGGCATTATCTGCGCCGTCCAAACAGGATGGCCACATAGGCCTGAAAGAAGAACTGCCGGTCTTTCTGGCGGGCCATTATAGGTATTTTCTGGGCATAAAATTCACCGCTCAGGCCAATCTCCAATCCTTGTACAGCCTCGTTAAAACGCCCATAATCAAAGCGTAAGGCGGTTTTGGCAAACAGGCCTGGTTTTACTTTTATCTCCCCCCATCCCTTTCCAATACCTGAACTTCCAATGATATTGGGGCCCAGGAAATCAATACTGTCAGCCGATGAGTATTTAATATCCTTACTTTGATTTGTTTGCTGGTCTACCACTTCCAGGTAGTAAGGCCTCAGCAATCCAAGGGCAAGTCCTCCATTGTAAACCGCAGATACAGCCACCCCGTTTTTATTCCCTTTTTGTCCAAGCATGTGCTGCTGACCAAATGCCAGGGTTAACTGGTAAAAATTGTTCACTTTGCCATAAATAAAGGGATTGCCGAAAAAGATAAACCCGTTGGAGGTTTGCACTTTATTCTCCTTCTGGTGCTTTATTTCAGTGAAATCAATCCGGTAAATATTTGTTTTCCGGTTGGTTTTCATCCGGCCCATTTCATAAAAAAAACCATAGCCGTTTGTCCGGGCCTGGGCGCCAAAAATGCTTTGCTTCTGGTAAATCAGTACTCCTTCCTCTGACTGGCGGATCAGGGAATTTATTTTCTGACGATGGGCTTCTTTTTTATCCGCTTTGGAAGTATGGCGACTGGCCGTATCCTGGGCCAATAAAGTAAATACAGCAAGCGTCAGTAAAAGGGACAGGCTTAGTTTTTTCACGGACTTTTTATTTTTAAAGCTACGAGTTTAATAGTGTTGTCAGCGTTCAATGGAAAAGGCGTTGCCGCACATCAATTCAGGCGATCCATGCTTTGACTTTCACCGCTGCTTAAACGTTTAATCTTTACCGGAAACCTGGTATTTAAGTAAGATTCACCGCTTTTGCCAAATTCCTTTCAACCCCTTTTCTCCACTTTCAGTTACTCACCCACCCCTTATGGAGGTGATTTTTGAACTCTTATCCTTGTAACGTAAATTTAGGGCAAATTATTGACATGACTTCAACCGTAGTGTATACCGGCGACCTCCGCACCACCTGTACCCATCTTCAGAGCCAGTCGGCCTTTGAAACCGATGCCCCCGTGGATAATAACGGAAAGGGTGAGCGTTTTTCCCCGACCGACCTGATGGCCACCAGCCTGGCTGCCTGTATGATCACTGTGATGGGCATAAAAGCCCGATCCATGGGGTTTGACCTGAACGATATCCGGATCGATGTACTCAAGATTATGAAGGCCGAGCCCCGTCGTGTGGGAGGAATTAATTTAACATTTTTTATACCCGGCTCACTGGGCGATATAGACGAAAAAACAAAAGCGATCCTGAAAAACACCGGGGAAACCTGCCCGGTTATCAGGAGTATACACCCGGATATTGAGGTGAAGATTGATTGGGGAAGCTGGAGCTAGTTAGTAGTTAGTAGTT
>CAZFLL010000081.1:17669-19143 GCA_964519865.1 uncultured Chitinophaga sp.
AAAAGAACATGGAAATTTGGTTTTTCCTGAGGAAAAATTACCAAAGCCTTACTGTGATCGTGGATTATACTATCGACAAACGACCTGCCTTTGCCGGCAGGCAGGCTATTGACTAATGACCATAAAAACTCCATATTTCACCAGAAGTCAACACTACCCTCTAAGTAAAGCATACCCCACCGCGCACTCCAGGCATCTTTTTTTGTCACAGTATTCCCGCTTCAATCCGATCAGTGCCTGGCTGTCGAATGCATTTTTTATTTCAATCCCGAGCCTGGAAAACCCGTTGGTTATTGCATTTGATTCGGGGGCTGTCTGCTCCAGCCACTGCAGGGCTTTGTCTTTGATGGATTGTTCATTGTGATAGGTTCCATAGGCAAATAACAACGGGGCCATGGTATTGATGATTATGTTCTCCAGCATAACGGCACCCAGCTTTTTGGGTTTATAGGAGGAAGAATGTGCAAAACTGTAATGATAATGCCAATAGTCATTGGCCGTCACATCAAACCAGTTTTTCAGTTCCTCCAGCGATTCCGCTTCCCGGATCTTTGTAAACAGGGAGGCTGACTGGTGGATCAGCACGGCCAGTTGGGCCAGCCGTATGGTTGGAAAATTACCCGGTCGCATCCGGAGAAAATGTACCGGCGCAGTAACCGGGCTCAGTTTATATTTTTTTTGCTGATACTGGTATTCCCGTTTTAATAAAGTATAATAATCATCTTCCGGCCGGTCTTCCTGCAATAGCCCGGCCTGCCCCATCAGCAAAGATTCGAGTAATATCAATTGGTGTTTCTGTTTGGCCAGTAATGATAATGGCAGCGACCGGGCAACCAACTCAAAGGATTCAGCATTTACTTTATATCCAAAATTCCGGGCAAGCAACCACCAGCAGGTTTCTTCCCAATGGTTACCGGTTTGAGAGAAGAACTGATGCACCGAGGCCGACTTTCGTTCGAGCCGTTCAGCCAGCAACCTGTCCTTCCAGCTTTTCCAGCTGAGTTCGCTGACCCGGTTGATACTGTTCTCACAAGGAATAAAGCTGACATTGTTCATCAGGTTCTCATACCGGTGCAGCAATAAACCAGGTACCCTGTTTTTCAGTTCAAGCACCGGTAGCCGGTAGGTCCATCCGTCGTCTTCCCACACTACATGCAGGATCACATTGTCATAGTTTTTATCATGCTGATGCTCATGTTTTTCCCAGTCAGAGGAACGGACATGCAGTTCTACCGTCCCGGCCCAGGTAGTACCACCGATCTTAATTTTGGCATTGGAAAAATCCGGCCCCTGGTTGGTATTGTGCAGTCCGGGTTGTATAATTTTCACCGGCTCCCCGGCGGTTGTCAGCAGGTCAGTCATAGTAAAATACTGAAACTGCCAGATAAACTGGAGTAAGCGCTCATTCATGCGATAAGGTTTAGAAAGGGAAGCTAAGGGGATTTGGGGGAAATTTCAATGGCCGTCGGAGGTG
>CAZFLL010000082.1:0-19122 GCA_964519865.1 uncultured Chitinophaga sp.
ACATGCGCCTTCATCATCCATCCGGATAATTTATTCACGATGGCCGGAAACTGATTGGCGAGATTCGTTTTCTCTTCCGGGTCTTTTGATAAATCATATAATTCGACAGGTGATGGTTCTGCGGTGGAAACTTTTAAGCGGATCGCTTTCCAGTTCTTCCAGCTGATCGCCTGGCTGCCGTCATTTTCATGGAATTCCCAGTAGAAATATTCATGTGTTTTTCTTTTTCTTTCCTGCAGGTAAACAGGTACTAAAGAATAACCATCTGTTTTTTGTTTTGCTTTTACAGCAGCCAGTTCAAGAATAGTAGGATACATATCCCATAAAGCAGCGGGTTCATTGCTTACGGAGGCTTTTATATGACCCGGCCAGTAGGCCACATAGGGCACCCGGATGCCACCCTCATAGAGATCCCGTTTAATACCCCGGTAACCGGCATTGCTGTTAAAGAAATCAGGATCACCGCCATTCTCCCGGTGCGGACCATTATCACTTGTAAAAATAATCAGCGTGTTTTCGGCCAGTCCTTTATCAGCAATGGCTTTTATGATTTCTCCCACATACTGATCCAGCCGCGAGATCATGGCGGCAAACTGGGCATGGGGCAGGGGCTCGGGCACCATATTATGCGGACGTGTTTTCAGCTTAGCGCCGCTTAGCGGGGTTTCATTGAATTTTTTAACGTAATACTGGTACCAGGCATCATGCGGACCGATCACATCTCCATGCGGCAAAGTATAGGGCAGGTACATAAAGAAGGGTTGAGTACCGGCCTCCTTAATATACTGAAGGGCCTGCTGGTGAATTAAGGCCGCTGAATAAACCGAATCTTTTGTTTTATTGATCTCCAGCTCCACCTTGGTATGATTGTCCCATAAATAAGGCGGGAAATAATCATGCGCCAGGCTCTGGCAATTGTACCCGTAAAAACGATCAAAGCCATGTTTATTCGGGTCACCACTGTTCTGGTTAAACCCAAGCCCCCATTTACCAAAAGCCGCGGTGGCATACCCGTTTTCCTGCAGGTAATTCGCAAAGGTTTTGGCATTCTCGGGTAATGGAATTTGTCCTTCCGGTCCGAATGGAAGATTACCTCTTATCAATGTATGCCCCGTATGCATACCAGTAAGAAAAGATGTTCTTGCAGGAGCACATACGGTGGAGCCGGAATAAAACCGTGTAAATTTTAATCCGTTGGCCGCCATCCGGTCGATCTCCTTGGTTTCAATTTTCTGCTGCCCATAGCAACCAATCTCGCCATAGCCAAGATCGTCGGCAAAAATGAAAATGATATTCGGCCGTTTTGTTTGCCCGGAAATCACCGCCTGCTGCAAGGTGAACAGGGCTATGATCAGTATGCATTTTTTCATGGCAGCTTATTTCATTTTATAAATCTCCGTTCCGGCCATCAGGAAACAGCCCAGTCCATAATCCTCAAAGTCAGGTGTTTTATCATAACCCACCGGCTGACCGTCCTTGGGTTCCTTACCGGTGCCCTGTACATAACCCAGTTTACCATCCGGGTGTACGGCTTCTTTGGCCATGGCTTTCCAGGCTTTGGCGATAGCCGGTTTATATGTTTTTTTATCCAGCAGTCCGTGATTAATACCCCAGGCAAAGCCATAAATAAACAGGGAAGTTCCGGATACTTCTTTACCGCCAAAATGATTCGCATCGTTGAGACTGACATTCCAGTATCCATCGGGCCGCTGCAGGGGCAGGAGGGCCGCGCACATGTCTTTATAATCCTGCAGGTATTCGTTGTAATGCGGATCTGATTTGGGTAAGGCCTCCAGTGTTTTCACCAGGGCGGCCACCACCCAGCCATTGCCACGGCTCCAGTAACAATCCTCCCCGTTGGGTTCTTTATACGGAGGAACGAAATCCTTATCCCTCCACCAGAGTTTTTCAGCGGCATTGTATAATCCGTTCCCACCATGTTTGTATTTGGTGAAGGCATACATTTCATACATCCGTTTGAAGTAACTGCTGTCGTTGTACAGGTTACCCAGTTTAACAAACACCGGCATGGCCATCTGCAGGGCATCGATCCAGTTCCAGTCGTCGACCCTGGTAGTGGATAACATGGTGTCGATGCTGGCTTTGATGTCCTTTACCCTTTCCGGGTGCTGTTTTCCATCGAGGATATACATATCTATATAGGTCTGGGCACAGCAATGGTTATCCGCATTGCGGGTTTTGATACCGCCCCGCAGTCCCCATTTATGTTTCTCGCCCCATTGCAGCATATAATCGTAATAAACTTTCTTCTTATTGATAGTATATAAAGCCATCAATCCTTCGTAGTATACGGCCCGGGTCCAGATATTACTGGGACGTTCTATATTGGTGAAAATGGGCTTACCGGCATCCGGCCATTTGTTCATGAAATACTGGTTGGTCAGCTGCATGGTTTTCAGCACCTGTTTGCGTTTGGGCAATGACTGGCTGAATGAAGGGGCCATCCATAACAGTAAAATGACGGGAAGAAGTACTCTTTTCATATACAATCGTTAACTGATTTTAGAAGGGGTTACCGTAAAATTCATTCAAAAATGGCAGAATCGGTAAATTCATTCCGGCAAAAAAAACAGACAGTACGTGACAGTTGACCGTCACGCATCAGATACTTTAAACGGGTAAAATTTACACTATGCAACGTCTTGCCTTCAAAATGAAATTATTCAAGGGCCAGGAAGCCGAGTATAAAAAACGCCATGATGAGATATGGCCGGAGCTGGTTCAGTTGCTGAAAGACACCGGGATCAGTGATTACTCCATTTTCCTGGAAGAGGAAACCGGTTTTTTATTTGGCGTATTAAAAGTGGAAGATCCGGCAAAGATGGATACGCTCCCGGCCCAGGCCATTATGAAAAAATGGTGGGCTTATATGGGTGATATCATGGAAAGCAATCCGGACAACTCACCGGTGTCTGTTCCGTTAAAAGATGTTTTCTATCTTCCCTGACTACATCCGTAATCTTTGTGTTGACTATACACAGTATTCTCCTGTTATAAGGGGAATCAGCAGCAGTATGGCCATTTTGTGGACTATTTCCGGGAACGATTGCGTAAAAAGTTCAACCGTTTCAGGATAGTTCAGGATGATACAGAATTCGCATAATATAATTTTAGAATCTGTAAACTAATAATTGCTGCTGTATGAATCAACAACCTGCCTTCGGCAGAGTAGTGCGCTTATGCGTACTCCTGCTATTAATGCCTTTCCTTTCATTTTCTCAAAACAATATTAAAGTCACCGGTGTAATCCTCGACGAAAACGGTAAACCAGTACCTGCAGTAACCGTGCAGGTAAAAGGTACCACCAATGGAACAGCGACCCGGTCCGACGGAACTTTTGAAATCATGGTTCCTTCTGCGACCTCGGTACTGCACATTTCTTCAGTTGGTTTTGCCGAACTGGATTTCCCGCTGGAAAACAAAACAACGGTTTCCATCAGCATCAGCAGTATGGCTTCTGCCATGCAGGATGTGGTGGTGGTGGGTTATGGTACCCGGAAAAAAGTGGAAGTAACCGGTGCCACCACTTCTATCAACGGGGACAACCTCCGTTCGGTACAGACCACCAACCTGACCCAGGCTTTACAAGGACGCCTGGCGGGTGTGGATGTTACACCCAGTGGTTTCCGCCCGGGAGCCGGTGCGTCTATTCGCATACGGGGTAACCGTTCACTGAGTGCCGGTAATGATCCGCTCTATGTAGTGGATGGTTTTCCGGTAAGCTACACCATTGATGATATTAACCCGGCCGACATTGAATCGGTGGACATCCTGAAAGACGCTTCTGCCACGGCCATCTATGGTGTACGGGGAGCTAATGGTGTGGTACAGATCACCACCCGTAAAGGGAAGGCAGGAAAAATTTCGGTGAACTACCAGGGCAGTCAGTCCGTTGAATCGATCATCCGTCAGCTGCCGATCTTCAATGGTCCTGAAATTGCAGACTCCTGGCGCCAGGCTTTCTTTGCGGATAAAAGCTATACCCGCACCCGTGGCGTTGCTACCGGAAGCAATCCCCTGTATTATTATCCTTCCGCATTAAATGATATCGCCCTGTTCTGGACCCGCTTCGGCAGTGTGGAACAGTGGAATTCCATTAAAGATGCATATACCTGGAGTGTGTATGACCCGGCGAACAACTATTTTGTGGCGCAAAAGCGGGCCACCACTGCTGCGGAAAGGACCATGATGCAAAACCTGGGCATCACTACCCAGTTAGATAGTATTGATATTTACGATCCATCCAAAGTAAAAAGTTTTGACTGGCAGAATGAAGTGGGGCTCCGTCATGGTACCACCACCAATCATAATATCAGTGTAACAGCCGGAAGTGAAAAATTCAAAGCTTCCTTCAATGCCGGTTATTATAAGCAGAAAGGGATTGAGTATGCCCAGGACTATACCCGTTACACCATCGGGAATTCAGCGGAATTCAAACCGGCTAAATTCATCAGCTTTGGGGCCACGATCAATTTTATTCACAGTATCACCAATACAAGTACCAGCACCTATGCCAATGCCTCTGGTATGATTCCCCTGGTGGAACCGTTTGACTCCACGGGCAACTGGGTGATGTTCCCGAACCGGGACGCCCAGATCGTCAGCGCCATTAATGACCGCAATACCGTATTTGATAATACCAAGATCAACCGGGTATTTGGTAATGTGTACGCCGAGGTTACTTTCCTGAAAGGACTGAAATACCGGACCATGTTTGGACTGGATTCCCGGAATTCTATCCGTGGTCAGTTCAACGGCGCCCAGTCTTCTATCCGCCTGGGAAGTGTGGCCAATGCTTCACAAACCACCAATACTTCTTCCTCCTGGGTATATGATAATATCCTGACCTATAATACAAAGATCAAATCAGATCATTCCGTGAATGTAACCCTGCTGCAGGAGTTGCAAAGCCTGAACAGGGCCTCTTCCCTGACCATGAGTGCCAACAACCTGATCTTTGAAGCGCAGAAATGGTATTCATTAGGAAGGAACACCGATGCCACCGTAACCGGTACCGGTACCTATTCCGCCACTCAATACCTGTCGTATATGGGTCGTGTGGAGTATGGTTTTAAAAACAAATACCTGCTGACCGTCAGTAACCGGTATGATAATTCATCCGTACTGGCTGAAGGAAACAAAGGAGCCTGGTTCCCTTCTGCATCTGTGGCCTGGCAGCTGGACCGCGAGGATTTCTTCCGCAAACAGCAAATTGTCAGCAGTGCCCGCCTTCGTGCCGGTTATGGCCGCGTGGGTAATGCGTCTATTGCTCCTTACCAGACCGGTGGACCACTGACCTTTACCAACTATAACTGGGGTAATGGTACAGCAGCGATCGGTACAGCTCCTTCCACATTCCGCACACCGGATCTGAGCTGGGAAAAAACAAGTACCACCAACGTGGGACTTGAATTCGGTTTATTTAAAAACCGCATCACCGGTGCTTTTGATGTCTACAGTTCTGATACCAGGGATGGATTGCAGAGTAAATCAATCCCCGGAGCCAATGGGGTGACCTCTGTATTTGTCAACCTGGGTAAAGTAACCAACAAGGGGATTGAAATCACCCTGAATACACAAAACATTGTAAAAGGCGATTTCCGCTGGAGTACTGATTTTGTGTTCACCAGAAACAAAGAAAAAATCGCGGATATCGATGGCAGCGGCAACAGCAACTTTGCCAACCTGTGGATTCTTGGACAACCGCTGCAGGTATACTGGGGATTCCAGAAAGAAGGCATCTTCCAGTATGAGGATACCATTCCCGGTAAAGGAATACTCGCTACTTACTACTGGCAGAAAGCAGGTAACCGCACCAACGTGAACTACCAGCCCGGACGTATCCGTATCCAGGATGCCAACCATGATACCGCGTTCAGTCCTGCCGATCGTATTATCCTGGGTTCACATAATGCGGACTATACCATGAGTATCGGCAATACCGTGAGCTACAAAAATTTTGAGCTGAATGTACTGGCCTATTTCAGGGTAGGGGGTATGTACCGTGCGCCCCGGCCAGGCCTGGTGGGTCGTTACCAATCCAGTAAAGTCAATTACTGGACGCCGACCAACCCCAGCAATGATTACCAGCAGCCCACACAAACCAGTGATGTGCCCCTGAACTGGGAAGCCCTGACTTACCGCAAGGCCACGTATATGAAAGTGAAAAACATTTCACTGACCTACCGGTTGCCCAAGGCATTGACCACCAAAATGCACATGAACAACATGGCGGTGTATTTCAGTGCGGTGAATCCGTTTATGATCCACAATGCGGATAAGAACTATGATCCGGAGACAGTACCCTATCGTGAATTCCCGGGTACCACCACCAACCAGACAGGGCCTACTTCTTACAGCTATAAAAGCTATGTGTTTGGCGTAAGAATGGATTTATAATCAATCACTGACTATTTAAAACATTATTATATGAAACTTACTTTTCAACGAATAAGCTGGATGATGACCGGGGCCCTGCTGCTCACGGTGTCTTCCTGTAAGAAATTTATCAAGGAAGAACTCGTGACCACCCTCACCGAGGATTATTATAAAACCGATGCCGGCCTGGAAGACCTGGTGAAATCCGCTTACACCCCGGTGCAATGGAAATTCACCGGTGAACAGTCTTACGCGATGCACAATTTCGGCGTGGATGAATTCCGCGAAGGGGATCAGTTCAACAACGTACGCTACAGTGATTACGATGCGAACCTGAACGCCAATGACGCTTTTGTGAATGATCTCTGGAATAATAACTATGCCGGTATCCGCCGTTGCAACCAGGGTATTGAAATGATCGCTGCGTTCAACGATCCTTCTTCCCGTTTACTGGGTACCCAGGCACAGAAAGACCTGCGTATCGCCGAACTGAAAGCGTTACGCGGATTCTTTTATTTACAAATGGTCCAGCAGTTTGGTGGTGTTCCGCTGATCACCGCTGTGCCTTCAGCCCCTCAGTATGAATTTCCGCGGGCTTCTGTTGCCGCCGTATATGATCAGATCATGAGCGATTTCCGTAGCGCCGGACCAAATCTTCCCTGGCGTTATACCGGCACCGATCGTGGCCGTGCCACCCGCGCGATGGCCTATCATTTCCTGGCCAAAGCTTACCTGACACGCGGCAGTGCAGTCACTGATGTCCGTGGACAGAAACCCACAGATATGGACAGTGCCATCGTATTTGCCGATTCAGTGATTGCCCGCAGTGGTCATGCACTCGAAGCTGATTATGGTTCTTTATTCAATGCAGCCTATCCCGATGGTAAGATTCCTGCATTAGGAGAGAATGGTACACCTCCCGCCAGTTCCAAAGCAAAAATTGATGCGAATAATGCCAGCAATGAAATCATCTTCGCGGCCCAGTTCAGCTCCAACCTCAACCTGGCTGGTCTGAATAATACCACGCACCTGTATTATCCCGGACAGTATGATGCAGGTATGCCCGGTATGACCCGTGATTTCTTTAACGGAAGGCCTTTCAGGAGATTAAGGCCCACCGACTATACGATGGATATTTTCGATAAGATCAATGATTCGCGTTTCTTCAAGACCTTCCAGACCGTGTATTACAGGAATGTGGCCTCCAACTCTGGTTTACCGGTATTTACAGCCGCCAATGCCCCCACACCGGCCCTGGTGGGTAAACCCCGTGTAGGACTGGGAGATTCTGCTGCTGTATTTATTGTTAACCCGGCCAGTATGCCGATCCTGACTTCCCAGCTGGCTGCCATGCGGTATTATGCCGTTTATGCGAGGAACAAGCAAACAACAGTCGGCGGCCCCATCACTACCGATTTTTCCAATAATAAGTACCTGGCAATGTGGAAGTTCAATGATCCGATCCGCCTGACTACCACCAATAATGAAGCCCGTGGTATTCGCAATGGCACACTGGCCAGGCTGGGAGAGACCTACCTTATTATTGCTGAAGCCTATGGTCGCAAGGGCGATTATACAACGGCCCTGAATTATGTGAATATTCTTCGCAGAAGGGCGGCCTACAAAGCCAGTGAAGAAAGAAGTCCCCAGATCTGGCAGTTTATGGGTGGACCGAATACCCTGGCCAATACGGAGACACCTAACCTGGCTACCCAGTCACTTTTTGATAATAACACCCCCAGCGAGTATTATCCCGTATCCGCAAACACCACGCAGAGCCGGTTTATCCACTTTATGCTCAATGAACGGACCCGCGAGCTTTGCGGGGAGTTTTACCGCTGGGAAGACCTGGTAAGGACAGAGACCTTCTTTGAACGTACCAAGCTGTACAACCCGGATATCAGCGCCAGTTTTGCCCAATTCCATAAATTAAGGCCGATTCCATACCTGCAAATGATTGCCCAGCAGGTCAATGGACAGCCAATGACGGCAGCCGATATGGCCGCCTACCAGAACCCGGGCTATTAATACATTTTCTCGTGGCAATCGTTAGCATAAGCAAAGAGCAGGTAAAGGAATTTACCTGCTTCTTTTTACAGCCAAATCAGGGGGGCGTTATGGCATCCGGCCCCAATACGAGGCATATCGTGATTTCCCGTTCGCAGGATGCCGCAGGACAGTTTTTTTTATTACTTGTTGTTATTTTATGCAGTTTATCGACTGTTTCTGGTGATATGATTGACTGCTAACAACCAGAGGATTGCTAATTGCTTATATGAACAAGATTATTTTACAGGATAAGGCTGCATCTGTTTGCACTAAAGAAATTTCTGTTTTGACCGGGAAGGCTCCTGCCTTACCCGGTTTTTTTATTCAGGTGATTAATAAATCGATACCGTATGTACAGGAGTAAACTCAGTTTATTATTGGTGGTAATCTCCGCGCTTACCTTGGTTCAGTGCCGTAAAAAAGCATTGGATGATTATTATGGAAGACCCGAAAACCTCGAGCCGGGTATTTATACCGTGCTGCAGGGGAAGGGCAATTTTAAAAACTATCTCGCCGCGGTGGATAAGGCCGGGTATAAACAAACACTGGCGGGCGCCGGTTACTGGACCGCTTTTGTACCGCATGACTCCGCCTTCCAGGTTTACTTCACGGCCAACGGGCTGAGTGGCATTGATGCACTGGATTCAGCCGCCTGCCGGAAGCTCGTTACTTATTCACTGGTGTATAATGCTTTTAAGCAGGAACGCATTTCGGACTACCAGGCCAATACCGGCTGGATCGAAGGGGCCGCGTTTAAAAGAAGAACCGCCAATTATACCGGGGTATATGATGCCGTGAATACCAGCGGGGCCAGTATTAAAGCCATTGCTTCCAACCGGAACAATACGGGTTCACAGTACTATGTGGATGCGGATAATAACAACAAGCATATCCCTTTATTTGAAAGCAGTTTCATGACCGGTAAAGGACTTACCGCTTCAGATTATAATTATTTCTACCCGACTTCCACCTTTACCGGGTTTAATGTGGCCAATGCCAAAGTGGTGCAGAAAGATATCGCTGCGGAGAACGGGGTGATCCATGTGGTGGACCGCGTGATCACTTCACTGCCCAGTATTGATCAGTATATCGGCAGCAATCCAAAATACAGTGAGTTTAAAAAAATCCTGGATAAATACCTGGTGCAGTATGTGCTCAATGCCACAGTAACGGATAATTACCGCAGTGTAACCGGTACCAATGCGGATGTATTCACCAAAGTGTACAATGCCAGCCTGGCTTTTTCACCGAACAATGAAAACTTCCTCAAACTGCAGGACAATGACGCGCAGGCGGACACTTATACCATGTTTGTTCCGGAAAACGCGGCCCTGCTCAGTTATATAAATACGGTTTTACTGGAGTACTATCCGAACCTGGATGCCTTACCGGCCAGTGTGATCTATGATTTTGTGAATGCCCATATGTGGCGCACCGCTGTATGGCCCTCTAAGTTTGCGAGCACCTTCAATTCAGTCGGGGAGGAAGCAAGATTTGACCCGGCCACCAACGTAACGGATAAACAGGTACTCAGCAATGGTATTTTTTACGGGACCAATAAAGTACAGGAAGCGAATGTATTCAGCAGCGTTTATGGGAAAGCCTATCTCGATCCCAATTATTCCATCATGACCAGCCTGCTGAACCTGGACCTGAAATACCAGATTTCCAATATCCGCCAGAAATACACCTTATTCCTGATCAGTAATGCCGCTTTTAATGCAGCTGGTTATTTTGCAGATGTAACAGTAAGTAATAATGTAAACGAACAATGGCGGTATACCCCGCCGGGAGGAGGCACCCAGCTCACCGGTTCTTCCGCACTCGTGAGACTGCAACGGATACTCAACATGCATGTGATCCCCGGCCGTGATATCACCAGCCTGGCAGGATCAGGGGTAGGTATGACATATTCTGGTGAATTTATCAAGTACTCCGCGAATACCGTGGTGGCAGCAGGTAATATAGATGCGGCCAATGTGGCCAATGTGGTGGCTACCAAAACCGCTAAGAACGGGACCGTTTATTACCTGGATAAAATCCTGCAATTCGGTGAACAGGTTCCCGGGGTCCGTCTCGAAATCCTCGGTACTCCCACGACCTCCCAGTTCTATAACTTTTTCCAGTATTTGAAAAGCTCCACCGTGTGGAATGCCACCACCAAGGAAATTGTAGGTGTGGCTTCCGGTTCCTTCTATACTTTCTTCGTGCCAAACAATGCTGCGATTGTGGCAGCGGTGAATGCCGGACAATTGCCTGGTACCGGTACTGCACCGAATATGGTGCCTACTTTCAATCCCACCTCACTGGCGGATAAAGAGAAAGTGGCCAACTTCATTTATTACCATATCCTGAATAAGAAAAATATCGGGTCAGACGGGCAGGAGAGCGGAACCTTTGAGACACTGTATAAGTTCCCGAATGGTGATCCGTCAACGATTTTCGTGAACAACAGTGTGATCAATACGGTGACCCTGGGTGATATGATGAACCGCACCGCCAATATGGTGGTGGCGAGCAGCAATAACCTGACCAACCGGGCGACCATTCACCTGATCGATAATTATTTAAGAAAGAACTAATCATCCCCAAACTACGCTATATGTGGAATACAGTAAGCAGGAAATGTACGGTGTTACTGGTGTTGCTCACCTTCGCGCTGACCGTTTCAGCACAGGTGGTCATCAGAGGTAAAGTACTGGACAAAAAAGGAGCCGCCTTGCAAGGTGTATCTGTTTCAATTATTGATGCGGATAACCGGATTGTCAGTGGTACAACCACCGATATTGAAGGGAATTTTGTCCTGAAAAATGTAAATGCGAAGAACAGGATTTCCCTCTCCATCATCGGGTATAAAACAGTGACCCAGCCGATCGGGGATAAAACAGAATTCAGCTTTGCCCTGGAAGATGTCCAGAAAGACCTGGGTGAAGTAGTGATCATGTCAAGACCGACATCGTCCAACGGGATGATTAATATTACGGATAAGGACCTGACCACGGCCGTGTCAAAGATCAGTGCCAGGGACCTGGAGGAAATGAATTCTTCCAGTATCGACCAGGCCCTGCAGGGACGTTTAAGCGGCGTGGATATTACGGCCAGCAGCGGTGACCCCGGTGCCGCGATGAATATCCGGATCCGTGGGGTTTCTTCCATTAACTCTACCGGTATTCCGCTGATCGTGCTGGATGGAATGCCACTGGAAACAGAGATCCCCAGCGATTTCAATTTCGGTACAGCCGATGAACAAGGCTATGCCCAGTTACTGAATATCTCTCCCTCCGATATTAAAGATATTACCGTGTTGAAAGACGCAGCGGCCACAGCCATCTGGGGAGCCCGTGCTTCCAACGGGGTTCTGATCATCACTACAAAAAGAGGGGTGATCGGAAAGCCTTCCATTAATTATACGTTTAAAGGATCAACCTCCCTGGTGCCCAGTGCTATTCCTTTACTGAATGGTGATCAGTATTCCACCCTGATCCCGGAAGCCTTTATGAACCGGACCGGAACACCGCTTAATACCACACAAATCCGGGAATTCAATTATGACCCCAATGATCCGTACTGGTATTATAATTACAGCAATAACACCAACTGGGTGGATGAAATTTCAAGAACAGGCTACCTGCAGGATCATACCGTGAGCCTGACCGGGGGTGGGGAGAAAGCAAAATATTTCGCTTCTGTGGGATTCTTTGATCAGAAAGGGATCACGATAGGTACTTCCTTACAGCGACTGAATACCCGGATCAACCTGGACTATAATGTATCAGAAAAAATAAAATTCTTTACCAGCGTATCCTTTACGCATACCAACCAGTCACGTAACTATCTCGGTACCAACTCAGCCAGTGGCGAAGCTTCCATCCGCGGGATGGCCTATATCAAAATGCCCAATATGAGTGTATTTGAATACGATGAACTGGGCAATCTCTCCACCACTTATTTTTCACCGGCTAATAATGTGCAGGGTCAGTACAGCCGTATCTACAACCCGGTGTCAATGGCGGCTAAAGCAAAATATGATATCCTTGGAGAAAGGGTCGTACCCCGTTTCCAGGTGGATTATGATATCATCCGTAAAGTGCTGAAAGCCACATTTGATATCCAGTTCGATATCAACAACACCAAGAACCAGAGCTTCCTGCCCCAGATCGCTACCGGAAGACCCAATACAGAAACCGTAGTGAACAGGGCCTATGATGGCGATATCGATGCATTTAATGTAACCACACAGTCCACCGTACAGTATACGCCGCACCTGAAAAATGCGAAGCACAACATATTCGGGTTTGTCAAATTCCTGACCAATGATTACAAAGCGGTTTACCAGGAAGTAATGACTTCTAATACGGCTTCTTCATTGCTGGTGGATCCTTCCATACCTTCCCGCACCCAGAACTCTGAACTGAAGGCGGTTTCTGGCACCAGCCAGAGCCGTTCAATTGGTGGTATTATAAGTGCGCAGTATGGTTATGATGACCGATACCTGATTAATGCCGCTGTACGTGCGGACGGCAACTCCCGTTTTGGCCCCAATTACCGCTATGGTATGTTTCCTTCTGTATCATTCAGATGGAGAATATCCAATGAGAAATTCATGGAGAAGTTCAAAAAACTGGATGACCTGAGTTTCAGGGCCAGCTATGGTATTTCTGGTGAAACACCCAGCAGGGATTACCTGTTTTTTAATACCTATACCACCTACGATTATTCCTATCTCGGACAGGCCGGTGTGGTTCCTTCCCGCATGGAACTGAAAAACCTGAGATGGCAGAAGCTGGAGGGGATCAATATTGGTGGTAATATCAGTATGTTCAAAGGACGATTCAGGATGGATGTGGAAGTGTACCGTAACCGGACCAGGGACCTGTTTTTTGACGGTTTACAGATCGCGTCCTATACCGGGTACAATTCTGTATTCATGAATGTGGGTACCATGGATAACCGGGGATGGGAAGTAGCCGTATGGACACAACCCCTTAAAACCAAGAAAGCAACGATCGGATTCGACTTTAATATCTCAAGTAATGAGAATATCATCCGGGAGATTTCCGAATACTATCCCAACAGCAAGGGAAATGTAACCAACAACGGGGAATATCTCCGCATGCTGCAGGTGAATAATCCATTCGGCTCCTTCTACGGATACCGTTATAAAGGAGTATATACCGACCGGGATGCCACCATCGCCCGTGGCCCGAATGGTAAACCCATTATCGGCCCCAACGGGCAGGTGATCTACATGCGTTTCAGCTACCCCACGATCGATTATGTATTTCAGCCCGGGGATGCGATGTATGAAGACATCAACCATGATGGAAACATTAACTATATGGATGTGGTTTACCTCGGTAACAGTAACCCCAAACTCTCCGGTGGTTTTGGTCCTTCACTGACCCTGAAGAATTTTAAACTCTCCACTTTCTTCAGTTTCCGCTGGGGATATGATGTGGTCAACGGCACCAAGATGAGTACCACCAATATGTATTATTACGACAACCAGAGTACAGCGGTACTCCGCCGCTGGAGAAAAGAAGGGGATGTGACCGATATACCCAGGGCCCTGATCAATGGCGGGTACAACTGGCTCGGAAGTGACCGCTATGTGGAAGATGCCTCTTATATCCGTTTCCGCACCGTTACAGCCCGCTACACATTTGATAAGAAAGTGGTATCAAAACTGAAAATGAAAACGCTGAGTGCTTATCTCACCGCGGAAAACCTGATCACGTTTACCAAGTACCTGGGACAGGATCCGGAAGTTTCCTTCCGCGGTTCCGATCCGTTCAGGGTATCGTATGATAATTCCATGACCCCTCCGGCAAAAACAATCACACTCGGCCTGGTGGCAGGTTTTTAATGATAAATAATGCAAGACATGAAAAAAACTATTTTATACACGCTGATGCTCCTTCTCCTGCTTCCGGCCACCAGTTGTAAGAAATGGCTGGACCTTAAGCCGCAGGATGGTATTGTGAAGGAAGAATTCTGGAAGACCAAGGAACAGGTGAAAGCCGCCGTATTCGGTGTTTACTCCTCTATGATGGAAAGTTCATCAGGTGCCTACGGGCAGCCTACTTATGTGCCTTCCATGGCGGAACTCTTTTTTGTATGGGGGGAAGGCCGTGCGGACAACTTAGCGCCTGCCACGTTTACGAGCCGGGATGATATTGACCTGACGACCGTGAATATCCAGCAAACCAATGTGAATGCCAACTGGAGACCCTTTTACCGGACGATCAATTTCTGTAATACTGTAATTGAAAAAGCACCGGAAGTACTGACCAATGATAACACCTTCACCCAGGCCCAGCTTGACAGTTATCTGAGCGAAGCCAAAACCATCCGGGCACTGATGTATTTCTACCTGGTGCGCGCTTTTGGGGATGTGCCGCTGAAACTGGATGCCACCCTGAGTGATGAGAATATTACTCCCATTGCCAAAACCCCACAGGCCGATGTACTGACCCAGATTGTAAAAGATCTTACTGAAGCCGAAGCCAAAGCCCCCATCACCTACGGAGATGTGGCTTCGGATAAAGGCCGTGTTACGGTATACACGGTGAATGCGATTCTCGCTGATGTGTACCTGTGGCTGGATAAATATACAGAAGCAGTTGCCGCCTGTAATAAAATTATTAATTCACAGAAATTCGGCCTGATCCGCGGGGCCACCATCAATCCCCCGACGTATGAGTATAACGGGGATTGGTTCAATGCCCTTTATTATACCGGTAATTCAGCCGAAGGGATATTTGAACTGCAGTATGATGCTCAAAAGCTGAATCCCTATTACAACATGTTCTCTTCTAACCTGAGTGGCCGTCGCTGGACTGCCGCGGCAGATATCATGGACCGGGTGTTCACTGTTGATTTCACCAATGACCAGAATTATGATATCCGTGCGGACGGAGGTTCTGTCAGAGCGGCTACCTCCACAGTATGGAAATATGTGGGTGTTACGGCTACTGCTCAACGTAGTTTCGATCAGAGCTATGCCCACTGGTTTTTTTACCGCTATGCCGATATCCTGCTGATGAAGGCGGAAGCATTGAATGAACTGGGACAGGGACAGGCAGCCCTTGACCTGATCTATACGATTCGTCAGCGGGCCAATGCGCTCGCCGCCACTGATCTTACGCCGGCTCCCGGGGATAAGAATACCATCCAGGATTTTATCCTGCTGGAAAGATCAAGGGAATTCTGTTTTGAAGGCAAGCGCTGGTTTGATGTACTGCGGAATGCCAAACGGAATAATTACCAGCGCCTCAGTATATTACTGAATATGGTGGCCATCAGCGTACCATCCAATATGCAGCAGTCCGCACAAACAAAAATGCGTGACCATAACTGTCACTATTTACCGGTGTACCTGTATGAACTCCAGACCAATAAATTATTAGTACAAAATCCTTTTTACAAATAATAACTACAAGCAGTATGAAAAGAAACTTGTTCGTATTAACAGGCCTGTTCATGTTTATGGCCGCCCTGATTGCACTTGAATCGTGCAGGAAGACGGAAATTGTGGAATCAACCACCGCAGACGTAAACATAGTCGGTTACCTGGATAAAAGGCTGGACTCTTTCTCCCTTTTCCGCCAGATACTGGACAGGACAGAAACCTCTGCCTTCCTGAATGCGTATGGGGCTTATACCTGTTTCGCCCCTACCAACAGCGGGGTGCGTAATTACCTGGCCAAACTGGGAGTGACCACCGTGGAAGCAGCTGACCTGAATACCCTGAAGGATATGGTCCGCCTGCACCTGCTTGAGGATACTGTATATACCGGCTCCTTTACCGATGGCAAATTACCGGTGATCACCATGTACGGGCAATTCCTGGTTACCTCCGTTATTAATAAATCCGGGGTGTCCAGTTATCTGGTGAACAGGCAGGCCTCCGTATCCGAATCAAATATCCGCGTGGGTAATGGAATTATCCATGTGATTGATGAAGTATTGTTACCTGCTACAAAAACAATCGCCGAACAACTGGCGGCCAAACCGGAGTATTCCATTTTCGTTCAGGCCCTGCAGGCTACCGGTTATTACAGCCGGCTGAATGTAGTGGATCCCAACCTGACCACCCGCTGGAAAACCGTGATCGCCGAAAGCAACCAGGCCCTGGCCGACAGTGGTATTACTTCTTATGCGCAGTTAAAAACAAAATATTCACAGACAGGAAATCCGGCATTACCGAATGACAGTCTCAATATGTACGTGGCTTACCATATCACTGAAGGATTGAAATTCCTGGGTGATATCATTGGTACCGCCACCCATGAAACCTGGCTGCCCCAGGAAGTGATCAGTATTAAACTGATTGACCAGGATGTGGTGATCAACCAGGATGAGTTCAATGGTGTACTGGAGATCGGGGTGAAGATCGACCGTTCCAAAAGTGATATCGCCGCCACTAACGGGGTATGGCATGATGCCAAAGCCCATTATATGGTAAAATACCGGAAACCTACGGCCCTTTACTGGGATGTTTCTTCCTTCACCGAAATCATGAAGCTGCCGGCTTATTATAAAAGAGCCAATTACAGTTTCACCCGGGCTACTGAAGCGGATAACCCGATCAAGGACAGTTACTGGGGTTGGGGACCATTGGCCAGCACCAATACGTTGACCTATTCTTATTCTGCGGCCAGTTCTATTACCAATTACGCGTACAACAGTGATGTGAATATACTCCCGATGGGATTACCCAACCGTCCTGTATGGTGGGAAATGAGGACACCGCCCATTGTAAAAGGCCGTTACAAAGTATGGATTACGTACAGGCAACAAAAACAATCCAGCAGCTCCAATATGCTTTGCCAGGTGGAAGTAAACGGCACCCTGATGCAGCGGACAATGAATTTCACTGAAACCAGGCCCGCCGGAACGGATGCTGAACTGGAAGCGATCGGATGGAAACGGTACACTGAGAATACATCAAATCTCTGGGCCGCCCGCCAGGTGGGAGTGATTGATTTTACTACCACCAAACAACAGATCGTCCGGATCACACCGCTGGTTGGTACACAGAATAACAATAACCTGGATATGATCCATTTCATCCCGGTGGATGAAAACCAGATCTTACCCCGGTTCAGACCGGATGGCACTAAAATTTACTTCTAAGCATATTGCGGGTTAACCACCCGCGCTGACTATAATAAATAATAAGACACATGAAAAGCAGGATTTGGATAATGGCCTGTGCGCTGATGACTGCCGGGTTCTTCGGAAGCGGTTGTAAAAAGTCAATCGATGATCAGACCGCGGTGACAGACCCATCGCTGAACAAAAACCTGATGGAACTGATCAGTGCGAAAGCGGACCTGAGCACATTTGCCGGTTACCTGAAACAAACAGGTTATGATGCGGTGATCGCTTCTTCCAGGACCTATACGGTATTCGCCCCCGGGAATACGGAGTTGGCCACCCTGGACGCGGCTATAAAAAATGATCCCGTTAAACTGAAACTGTTTATTGGTAACCATATTGCCACCCAGTTATACAGTACGAAAGAGGTAACCACTACCACCCGTATCCAGATGCTGAGCGGGAAGTACAATAACATGAAGGGTACTGCCATCGGTACCGGCGCCATTACCACGGCCGACACCTATGCGTCCAACGGTTTATTACAGGTGGTGAGCAAAATGCTTCCTGCTTTGGAAAACTGCTGGGAGTTTGTCACGAACAACAGCCAGGCACCTGCCAAACAGAAAGCCTTTATGCTTTCCTTATTCCGCAATGTGTTTGACCCTACCAATGGAGTCGTGATCGGCGTTAATCCTACTACCGGTGCACCGATCTACCAGGCCGGAACGGATTCAGTGTACACCAACCTGTTCTGGAATAAAGTATATGACCTGCGCGATGAGAAAAAACAATTCACCCTGTTTATGCTCGCCGATGCGGCCTGGGATGCTGATCAGGTTCGTTTTAACCCATATTTTATTACGAATACACCTGACAGCAACAAACTCGTGACCGGTTGGAATGTGGTTCGTGACTTTGCCGTGGATACCCTGTATGAACCCGGTACTGTTCCGGATACAGTCACGTCAAAATTTGGTACGAGGGTACCCGTTGAGCGTTCCGCCATTGTAAATACGATCCGTACCAGCAATGGTATTGTATATATCATGAGCCGGATTAATGTACAACCCGCTTCCAAACTTAAAACCATCCTGATCCAGGGTGAAAATTACAGTGGCACCAGTCATGACCGCCGCAGTAATACCTATTTCAGGGAGCGGTTCAATCCGTTAACCGGATTGGATTTCAGGGATGTGGAAGTGTTAAACCATGGAGTGGCCCTGTTCAATATCCGCTACCAGATAGAGGAAGTGCCTTCCATAAAATACAAAGCTTACTGGGTGGCTGTGAACGACTTTCAGACAGCTACCTATAGTCAGCGACTGGCACCGGGTATTGCTACCGCGACCACCTTCCCCTATACAGTGGTTGCATTAAATGATTTTAACGAGGTCTACCTGGGTGAGTTTACCCTGGCCCAGTATCAGCCTGTTTACAATATGTATCTCGTGGCAGCCAATTCCACCACACAGGCGGTGAACCCGCTGGTATTAGACTATATTAAACTGGTACCAAGTTTATAAACTGATTGATTCAAGAAAATTTTCATACACATGTATTCAACCATTA
>CAZFLL010000083.1:0-19022 GCA_964519865.1 uncultured Chitinophaga sp.
CCGAACTAAACAAAAACAAACCAAGGATTATTTTCTTCATTACTATTCATTTTTAAAGTCAGTATATAATGCCGGCTGAAGTCATAAATATATACCTCTCTCACCTGATTTTAAGACCTCACTTCCATAGAAATACTTATTTTGAAGTTATATCATTTGTGTTGACCCTCAAGACAATCCTCCTCATAAAAAAAAGAGGCCACCCTCTCAGGCGGCCTCTTTTTACTTTTGACTTTTGACTTACTAAAACCTTCTCCTCCCTCCCCCGTTTCTTCCCGCATTTCCTCCACCATTCTCACTCCTGCGTTCTACCTGGGGTGCCTGGCGCTGGGGCCCATTGCTTCCGCCGGATTCCTGGCGGCGATCATACTGACGCTGCTGCGGCTGCTCCTGCGGCTGGGATCTCCGTTCAAACTGCCTTGGCTGTGACTGAGGCTGTTCCTGCGGTTGTGATCTCCGTTCAAACTGACGCGGCTGTTCCTGCGGCTGTGATCTCCGGTCAAACTGCCGGGGTTGTGACTGAGGCTGTTCCTGCGGACGTCTTTCCATGCGGCGGTTATCTATATTCCCGTTATCTGCGGGCACCCTGTCACGTTGAGGACGATCGGCCCCCGGACCGGTACGTGGATTACCATTACCCGGATTCATGTCACGGTTCCCATTATTATCATTCCGTTCAAAACGGCGGCCCCCGTTTGTATTGGGATTGCCGTTATTCTGCGGCTGCCTGTCTCCGTTATCATTGCGGCGGAAATCGCGGTTCTCCACACGACCACCACGGGGATCATTGATACGCCCGTTATCACGGTTGCCATTTTCTATTCTTCCGCCACGGGGATCATTGATGCGTCCATTATCGCGGTTGCCGTTATCCCGGTTACCATTATTGAACCGCCCGTTGCCGTTTCCATTATCACGGTTACCGTTATTTATACGTCCGTTCCCGTTATCCCGGTTACCCCGGAAATTATTGTTACGGTCAAAACGTTCGAAATGCTGTGGCGCATACCCGCGGCCTTCATCACGACGTACATTGGGACGATAAAGTCTTACTTCATTGTCGCGGAAATAAGTACGGCCAGGTGTATAACTGTCACGGAAACGAACGGGGCGGATGGTACCGCAATAACGTTCGGCTTCCCAGCGGCGCGGACCGGAGCGATAACCCCAGCGGCCACCAATATTGAAACTGATCACCGTGGTGGAACTGAAGATGGAGTAATTCCGGCGATAGTCCACGCAGTAATCCCTTACACGGGGATAGAGTATATAACGTCTCGGGGTAAAGCACCAGAAATCATAAGGCGGTGCATAGGTACCCATGTTGAAGTTGATATCGATGTTGATACCCGGACGAATCGGAGCCCATCCGTAATAATCACCCCCATCACGCCAGGCGACCCAGGCCGGTGACCATTCATAACCGGGAACCCAGAACCAGCCATAATATTGATCCTGGTCCCAACGCCCGTAGTGGAAAGGAGCCCAGCCCCAGTCGTAATCAGATACCCACATCCACTCGGCATCTTCGGTCCATACCCAGTGCCCTTCGGTACTGTAAGGCTGGAAATCCGGTCCGGCATCGGGTACCCATACATACCCATAGTCAGGATTGTCGACCCAGCGGCCATAAGGACTCAACTGATCATAGAAGTCCTGGTAAGTGACTTCCCGGTCACGTCCATCATTGGCATACTGGGCAAAAACTGACTGAAAGGATGAACTGCCCAGTACTATGAACAGTACCAATGCAGCTGATTTGAATGTTCGTTTCATGTCTTGTTGTTTTTGTAGTAATAGCATCATGCAATAATTGTTAAATGGTTTTCACTCTTTCTGTATAAGAGACGCTATTTCTGTGCCATAGGATTAGTCGGGATTGTGCCGGGAATCCATTTTATGAAAACATTGTACAAAAAGCTTTCACAAATGAGTTTGTACTGTGTTAATGTAATGTTTATCAGAAGGACTGCTGGCTGGCACCGGGCTTTGAGAAGTTGCGAGATGTGAGTTGCGAGTTGCGAGTGAATTACGTAAAACGAGTAATAGCCGGCTATTAAGATTCAACCTTCTTAGAACGGGCTGTTTCTCTTCTAGCTTCTCGCTTCTGGCTTCTTGCTTCTCGCTTCCAGGGTCTCTAAAAAAACCATACCTTTAAGATGAACAAAAATCAACTATGGACCAACAATATATCAACCTCTACGACGAGTATACACACAAACCTTTGGCCCGCCAGGAATTTTTGCGGCGGTTAACGATGCTGGCCGGAAGCACGGCAGCCGCCATGGCCCTACTCCCCCTGCTGGAAGTGAATTACGCGCATGCGGCAGTTACGCCGCAGGATGACCTGTTCACGGAGCGGATCAGTTACCCGGGTATCAATGGCGATATGCAGGCTTATGTGGCCCGTCCCAAAGATGATAAGAAATACGCGGCCGTGGTGGTGATCCACGAAAACCGCGGGTTAAATGCACATATTGAAGACGTGGCCCGGAGGGCGGCCAAAGCGGGTTTCCTGGCCATTGCTCCCAATGCACTATCCCCCCTCGGCGGCACACCGGAAAATGCGGATGAAGCCCGGACCAAATTCCAGCAACTGAAACCGGAGGACAACCTGCAGAATTTTATTAAAGTATTTGATTACCTCGGTACCCGGAAAGATGCCAACGGGAAATATGGCTGTGTGGGTTTCTGCTGGGGTGGCGCCATGAGCAATAGCCTGGCGGTAAATGTACCCTCGCTGAAAGCGGCCGTCGCGTTTTACGGCAGACAGCCGGCCACTGAGGATGTAGCGAAAATAAAAGCCGCGGTCCAGTTACATTACGGGTCCCTGGATGAAGGAGTGAATAAGGGAATTGCCGCATATGAAGAAGCACTGAAGAACAACAAAGTCACCTACGAATTATATATGTATGAAGGCGCACAGCATGCCTTTCACAATGACACCGCACCTACCCGTTACAATGAAGCGGCGGCGAAACTGGCCTGGGAACGGAGCATCGCCTTCTTCAATAAATACCTTAAATAAAATATCAACTTATAAAAAAAGAGCCGGCACACATTGTACCGGCTCTTTATATTTTAAGATTATTTCCTGATCCCCTCTCCTCTTTCCTCTTTCCTCTTTCCTCTTTCCTCTCTCCTCTTTCCTCTCCCCTCTTTCCTCTCTCCTCTTTCCTCTCCCCTCTCCCATACTATCTCTTCACCCTGAAATTACAAGCCACCGTTCTCGGAGTAGCCCCGAAGTTCATCACTACGGTGAAGTTGCCTTCGATAAATCCACCTGGGGTGGGACTGAATGCGGTATAATTAATGGAAGCCGCTCCATTGGCATATGCTTGTGAGGCACTCAGGCCATTTCCAAGATTCACCGTCACCTGTTTCAAGGGTAACCCATTCCCGGCCGCGTTATTATGCTGTGCCTGGAATATTACATTCAGGCTGGAGTTAGTGCCCGGATTACGGAAAGCACTGAAATAAGCCTGGAATGGCTGTGGTCCGGCTATATTCGTGGAATCATTGAAATTAATGGCATCTGGTGGTGAAGCAAAAGTATAAGGCGCCCCGTCGATCAGTACTTCAATAAATTCAAGAGAGGAAGTTCCACAGGCCTGTACTGTTCCCACATTCACAGAACCGGTGGTTCCGGATCCTGCTACAGGTATTGATTGCTGCAAAGCTGCATAATCAACACCGATCACGGTGAAATTTATTGTATTTGTACCGCAGCGGGGAATGGTTAAACTAAAAGCACCATTCGTCACAGGCACGGTAAACTGATGCCCCCCTTCGAGGTAAATAGCAGCCGCCCCGTTTACCACATTGGTACTGGCACAGGTGGTCAGTGTGCCGGTAATTGTAAGACTGCTTACTGCCGGAATATTCACCGTTATAGCAGGCAATGTTGTACTGGCCGTAAACGGACCTATGGCCTGTGTGTAAATCACATTATTGCAGAGATCAAGCACCTGTAATTCCAGGTTCTCATTCTTTGGAACTTTCCCACAAAGATTTCCGGAAGAATCAGTACGTCCGTAACCATATGTATTGTTGAGCAGGCGTTTGATCCGTACCTGTGCATTGATCAACGGTGAATTGTCGCCTGTTTTAAATGACATACAAAGATCGATCAGCGGGAAGGGCGCGTCACAGTTCCAGAAAGAGAAATGACTGACATTGGCCACATACATAGTGCCAGTCTTACCGGCCTTTCCCTCCTGTTTCCAGCGGGCGGTGGCTTCATCAAAATGCCAGAGATCAATGGAGTCAGGTGCAGAAGCCTGTAAAGAAGCCGGGATCGGGAAACTCAGTTCAGCGGTTTTACCGGCCGCCACTTTCAGTGCCTGCCCGGTTGCGCCTGTGAGTTCAACGCCGATCATTCCATACGTGGAAAGTCCTCTCTCCGCACCTGAAGTAGTAATACCCCGCAGGTCACCCATTAAAGTATAAGGAAGATCAGCGGAAGAAGGATCAATCCAGGTCATGGCCACATTTACATTGCCGGTATAAGCACTGCCGGTCGCATCCGTAACCGCATTGGCCGGCATCACGAGTTTTACGCCTGAACCCAGGCTCACATTCCCTCCGGCAGCAGCTACAAAAGTTCCGCTGTTATTTTTCGGCAGCAATTTAATCCGTACATTATTCACCCGGCCTTCTACAGCTACAAAAGTCCGGTAGCCGGTGAAGTAACCATTCTTCTCCACTTTAACCGCTCCGTTAGCTTTTGATAACTGGATATTCCGGAAATGAAATACACCATAACGGTCCGTGGTGGTGGTATTGGTACCGCTGCTCACGGTTACCCCGGCCAGTGGCTGGTTATTTTCGTTGACCACGATTCCATTTACCCCACCGGTTACCCGTTCGGCATCTATTACCGGGGTATCCGTGGGACCCGCAGGAACATCGGGCCATTTAATTTCACGCTGACAGGAAAATAAGAAGAGTCCTGCTGACATAACGAGCAGGAGCAGCCGGTTGAATTTGGTACTTAACATATAGCTGACAAAATAATAAAATAAGTCAAATCAGGCAATGACAGTGATTAAACCACTTATTTGCCAAAACGCTGACTCACCACATCCCAATTCACCAGTTTCCACCAGGCAGCAATATAATCCGGCCGGCGGTTCTGGTACTTCAGGTAATAAGCATGTTCCCACACATCCAGTCCCAGTAAGGGTGTTCCCTTCAAATCACTGATATCCATGAGCGGATTATCCTGGTTGGGGGTGGAACCGGTGACCAGTTTCCCCTCTTTATTCAGCACCAGCCAGGCCCATCCGCTTCCGAAACGGTTCTTGCCGGCATCACTAAACTGGGTCTTGAATGCGTCAAATGACCCGAAATCACGGGTAATCGTTGCAGCCAGTTCGCCTCCGGGCTGATTATTCTCCATATTGGGCCGCATGGACTTCCAGAAGAATTCATGATTATAATGGCCACCCCCGTTATTCCGCATTTTCGGAGAGAATTTCGAAATCCGGCCCAGCAAAGCTGTGAGTTTTTCTTTTGAAGCATCAACCCCCTCAGCTTTCACCGCATCGGCCAGGTTTTTGGCATAGGCCGCCGCGTGTTTGGAATAGTGGATCTCCATGGTCATTGCATCGATCACGGGCTCCAGCGCCGCATAACCATATCCCAGGGGTTGTTGCTCATACGGCACATCTTCCACCCAGCCGAAACCAGTATCCATGCCAGAATACCGTTCAGCCAGGGCAGGCAAAACGGTCATTGATAATCCGGCTGCGAGTCCGGCTTTGCCAGTGGATTTGATAAAATCACGACGGGTGTTGGTAGTTGTTCTTTTCATTGTTGTTTTTCTTTAATAGTTCCCTCCCTACGGTCGGGATGACAAATTTTCTTAGTAGTTTTTGTTATCGATGTCAGTTGCCAGGAAACGGCCCCTCCTTAGTGAGGCCAGAAGCCAGAAGCGAGAAGGGAGAAGGGAAACAGCCCGTTCTAAGAAGTTTGAATCTTAATAGCCGGCTATTACTCGTTTTACGTAATTCACTCGCAACTCGCAACTCACATCTCGCAACTTTTACTCCAAAGTACGTCAGTGTACCTCGTACCTCGTACTTTTTACATTCTAAGTTACCCCTAATTCCACTTCCCAAGACTAAAAACCACCTTAAGAGGTTGTATTTTCTGTTAAAATACCCGGTCTGCTGCTATCTTCGCCACCCGGATGCAGATCAAAGACTATTTTTTACTGTTGGAACTGGAAGCTTCGGCTTCTTTACCTGAAATCAGGAAGGCCTACCGCCGGCTGGCCCTGCAATTGCACCCGGATAAAACCGGGAATGACCCTTATGCCGCCGCCCGGTTTGCCGATATCAAAGAAGCCTATGAAGTACTGACCGATCCGGCTAAAAAAGAATACTATCTGCAGCAACGTTGGTACAATCAAAGCGCGGGATGGCGCAAAACACAGCCCGTAATCACCCCGGTTACCCTGCTTAAACAATCCCTGGACCTGGAAAGGTATGTGTCCAAACTGGATGAATTCCGGATGGACCGGGAAGGGCTGCTGCAGTATATGCTGGACCTGTATTCGGATGAAACCCTGGAAAAACTGCGGACTTTTAATGAACCGGAAACCAATCATACAATCGTTTCGGTGGTACTCCGGGCAATGAAGCCTTTAAACCCGCAACAGGCCGAACAAATGGCCGCACAACTTCAGAAAATAGCTCCGGCAGATTCGTTTATCGCCGATCAGCTCCGGGATTTTCTCAGGCTGTCGCTTAAAAAGAATAAACGGGAAAAATATGGTGTTCTGCTGGCCCTCCTGCTCACCGTATTAATTTGCCTTATAATTTATCTTACAGGCCGGTAAACATATCTTTGCGCCATGCATTATGTTTCAGTTGAGGGTTTGACCAAGAGTTATGGCATCCAGCCCCTGTTTTCGGGCATTTCCTTTAATATAGAAGAAGGCGATAAAATAGCCCTGGTGGCCAGGAATGGCACCGGGAAATCCACTTTGCTGCGTATCCTGGCCGGACAGGAAACAGCGGATGATGGGAAGTTATGGATCAATAAAGAAGTGGATGTGGTGTTGTTTGAGCAGGATCCTGTTTTTGTGGAAGAAAAATCCGTCTCCGACAATATCTTTTTCCATGATCACCCGGTGATCAACGCGATCAAGGAATTTGAAGCGGCCGGAGAAACGGAGGACCACGACCGGATCAGTGCTTCCATTATGCAAATGGATGAACTGAATGCCTGGGATTTTGATACAAAAGTGAAACAGGTATTGGGCAAACTGAATATCCATCACCTTGAACAAGCCGTCAATACCCTGAGCGGTGGTCAGCGGAAACGGGTGGCCCTGGCCAAAACCCTGATCGATATCGGGTTTGAACATAAACATGTACTACTCATAATGGATGAGCCCACCAACCACCTGGATGTGGAAATGGTGGAATGGCTGGAACACTACCTGGATAAGGAAAATGTGACTTTATTACTCGTTACCCACGACCGCTATTTCCTGGATACGGTGTGTGAAGAAATATGGGAACTGGATGGCAACAGCAATATGTATGTTTACAAGGGTGATTATGCCAATTTCCTGGAAAAGAAGGCAGCCCGTATCGATAGTGAAGTGGCCAGTATTGACAAAGCGCGTAACCTCTACCGTAAGGAACTGGAATGGATGCGGAAGCAGCCCAAGGCCCGTACCACCAAGAGCAAGAGCCGCCAGGATAATTTTTATGAAGTGGAGAAAAAAGCCAAACAACAGGTGGCCGATGAGCAACTGCAACTGGATATGAAGATGAACCGGCTGGGTGGAAAAGTGATTGAACTGAAAAAAGTTTATAAAAGTTACGGGGAGAAAGTGATCCTGAAAGGATTTGATTACACGTTTAAGAAAGGAGACCGGATCGGGATTGTGGGGAAAAACGGCGTGGGAAAATCGACCTTCATCAATATGTTGCAGGGGATTGAACAACCCGACAGCGGGAAGATCAATGTGGGCGATACCGTTATATTCGGCAACTATTCACAACAGGGATTAATCGTGAAGGAAGATATGCGGGTAATTGAGTTCGTGAAAAACATCGCCGAACATTTCCCCCTGGCCAGCGGAGGCTCATTAAGCGCTGCCCAGTTTTTACAATTGTTTTTATTTGATCCGGATAAGCAGTATACCTATATCAGTAAACTCAGCGGGGGCGAAAGAAGAAGACTGCATTTATTATCCATCCTTTTCCGTAACCCCAACTTCCTGGTACTGGATGAGCCCACGAATGACCTTGACCTTCCTACCCTCGGTGTACTGGAAAATTTCCTGAGTGAGTTTCCCGGTTGCTTACTCATTGTATCGCATGACCGCTATTTCATGGACCGGCTCGTGGATCACTTATTTGTATTTGAAGGGGATGGAGTCATCCGTGATTTCCCCGGTAATTACACCCTGTACCGGAATGAAATAAAAGAACCGGCCACAGCCCCGGAAAAAAAAGAACTTAAGACCATTGCTGTCCCTGCTCCGGTTGTTACCAAAGCTGCGCCAAAAAGACAACCCAGTTTTAAAGAGAAAAGGGAATTTGAACTGCTGGAAAAAGAGATCAGTGAGCTGACAAAAGAAAGAACCACCGTTACTGAAAAACTCAATAGCGGCGACACCCCGTTTGATGAATTGCAAAAGCTGTCTGTACGTATAGGAGAAATTGCAAAGTTGCTGGATGAGAAGGAGTTCAGGTGGCTGGAGCTTAGTGAGATCATCTAGCCCTTCGATACGACGCAGATCGTTTACCTTCTGCCCTGAAGGTTTTCATTAGCGTCTACTCAGGGTGACACGATCATTTCGTTTCTTAAGGAAAAAGCTACGAACGGCGAGCCTGCCTGCCGGCAAAGGCAGGTTGCGAGACCTTTAGTACAGAAACCTCTTTAAGTCTCGAAACTCGTAGCTCGAAACTCGAAGCTTGTCCATTATTTGTCATGAAACCGAATTTCATCATACTCCTTTTCCTGTTGAGCTTCTTCAGCTCCCATGGCCAGATCATCAATGTGGAAAATTCCCGTCTCCATTCCGATACCACCGGCTGGATGGGTGGGGCCGGCGCTTCGGTCAACCTGAATAAAAATGCGGTACAGGTCCTGGGGATCAACCTGGAATCTCAACTGCAGTACAAAGCCCCTTCGCAAAAAAGTATCTGGCTCTTATTGGGCAATTACAGTTTCCTGAAAGCCGGAAAAGACAAACTGGTATCCCAGGGGTTTATCCATCTGCGATATAATTACAAAGTAAATAACTGGCTGCGCTGGGAAATATTTGGACAGTACCAGAATAACCCGGTTCTGTTTATCGATCACCGTTTCCTGCTGGGAACAGGCCCCCGGTTCAGGCTCTACCGCCAGAATAAAACCCGTCTTTATGCTGCCAGCCTGCTGATGCTGGAGGATGAAAAAGAACTGACCAATCCGGTAGTCTCACATACAGACCTGCGCAACAGCAGCTATGTTTCCTTATCCTTAATACCCAACGGGCAACTGGAGCTGGTCAATACTTTCTTTTATCAGCCCCTCTTAAAAGACTTTACTGATTTTCGTTTTCTGAACCAGTTATCGGTAAGGGTAAAGGCCGGGAAACATATTTCCCTGGGGGTGAAATTCAATTATCTTAATGACAGTAAACCGGCGGGCACAGCGCCATCGACGACGTATACGCTCGCGACCGGGTTTGATTACGATTTTTAAGAGAAAGCTTCGAGCGGCGAGCTACGAGGGAAAGTTACGAGTTGCGAGCTACGAGCCTGCCTGCCGGCAAAGGCAGGTTTCGAGCCTGTAATGAGTAGCTGAACTATCGGTCTCGCAACTCGTAGCTCGCAACTCTAAGCTTAAGGCGTTATTCCATTCTCATTCTATGTACACTTCATACGCCCTCTTTCCATAATACTGGTACCCCTCATTCTCTTTCCTTGTCCCGCAAAGTATGGAATGTATAAAGCCGTTCAGCTCCACCTGCTGGGTATGATATATACCCCGGTTAAAATTGTACTTAAGGTAAAACTGTACCCGGTTGTTATCACTTTTATAAATCAGCAGGCTATCGGTGTGCGTTTCGGAAAAATGAAGATCCTTTTGCAGGTGCTTTAACATCAGCCGGCTGCGGTACCAGGTGCCGCCAGAATCAGAAACAACCCGTTTCCCGTTGTAGAGGGCCACACTATCGTTGTAAGCAAATACATTCAGGTGACTGTCTTTAACCTGTGACAACCATTCCCTGAGTTTGGGATAATAAGTACTGTCATAATTATAATCACTGTCCAGGAAGCTGATCCGTTTGATACGGGCCGGAATTTTTTCCAGGCCTGAGAGGTACCCGAAAATAAAACTCCCACCCCCGCTGTGTCCGTTCAGGTAAATGCTTTTATGTTTTGATTTAAAAAGGCCGGACACTGTATCGAGGATATGTGCATACATCAGTTTGTAGTCCGGGTATTTTGATTTCATTGATGGCCAGCTCTTGAAATCATTTTCCAGGTAGATCACCACAAAATTTTCCCGGGGTAAAGCCTGCCGGATAAAAGCAGTCTGCGCTTTGATATGCTGGATATCGTAATGCCAGTCATCCCCCTCCTGCAGTCGCTTTCCCATGGTCCAGGCGGTGGAATTTCCGTTGGGCAGGGCAAAGAAAACCAGGTGCAGGGGGCGGCCCTTCGGGAGCCTCAGGGGGCGGTCGATGGTCACTTTCACCTGCTTGTACAACCGAAAAGAGTCAATCTGGCCGCCCGTTGACTGGGCAGAAACCAGTCTACCAGTAAGGCATAGTAGTATAATTACCAGTCGCATAGCTCTTTAAAGGTAGTTTTTTAAGCTAAATCCGGCCTATCGTAGATTTCCTAACCAAAAAAACCGGCCGGGTTCTTGCAGGATATCAAAAGGTAGTCTATTTTTGCTGTACTCCACTTAATTCGTTATCCTCTCGATTGCCTTTTCCAGTCCCCCTGAAAACCTGGTAAGTATTCCTTTTTTGAAAACTTTAAAAAAACAGGTTATGAAGAAAATTAAACTCTTAATGAAGAATGAAGATGTGCAGGCACGTTTAGTAATCGGTGGTTTCATCGTTACTTTCACCCTGCTGGCATTATTCTTCCTGAACAGTTAATCTGCTGCAGACTCTTGTAAATTATTGTAAGAGCCAGGCAAAAGTCTTCTCCACAGGAGGGGGTATTAAATCTTTTGCCTGACTCTTTCCAAGAGTTCCTCCACTTCAATCTTTTCCATGCATTTAAAATGTCCGAGCGGACATTTATCGTAGCCGATCTTGGAACACGGACGGCACCAGGCCTTTGTTTGCATTTGTAAAGAGGTCATGGAAAAATCCCCGTAATATGGAGTCATGCCAAAAGCCGGCACCGTGTTTCCCCAAAGGGAGATGATTATTTTTTTATAGGCGGCGGCGATATGCATCAGTCCCGTGTCATTGCTGATCACGAGTTTCGCCTTGCGCACCAGGTCGGCACTTTCATTCAGCTTGAATTTGCCGCAGGCATTATAAATTTTAATATCGTCTGTCGAAGCGATCTCATTCCCATTGGCCGCATCCTCAGGTCCGCCCAGCAGGATGACCGGGTGATTCAGTTTGGCACAAAACTCCTTCCATTTATGCACCGGCCAGCGCTTGGTACCATGGGCGGCCCCGATCACACAGGCTATATAACCGGCGGTATGTGAAACGGGAATATCATGCATTTGTGTTTCTTCTTCCTTGCTGATAAAATAATCCAGCCCCTTCCCATCGTTCTTCACCCCAAATGATTCCACGGTCTTCATATACCTGTCCACAATATGCAGCTTTGGAAGCATATTGATCTTAAAGGCTGTCAGGAAGTACTTCTGAATATTAAGCTTGTAAAAAGAAAAAGATTTTTTCTTCAATGCCTTTTTCAGCCGCAATGTCTTGCGGTTATGGTGCAGGTCAATGATATAATCGTAGTCCTCGGTCTTCAGTTCCTCGATCATCAGTTCCCAGCTATGGGCCAGCTGATGCACTTTATCAATATAAGGATTGTGTTCGACCACGGAATGAAACCGGTCGCGGGTGAGAAAATGCACTTCCGCATCGGGCACCTGTTGCTTCAGGCAGCGGATAACCGGGGTGGTGAGTACGATATCCCCGATGGAGGAGAAACGGATAATGAGAAATTTCTTCCCTTCTTTCTTTCCTGTCAGCTCTGTAGTTTCCATGACCAGAACGATCGCTGTTTAGTTGATTGTTTTCTATTCCTCTACATAGTCAAGATCCTTATGAAAGGTTTCTTTGCTCAGTAAGGCGGCCACTACAGTAATGGTCATTATAATTATACCTGCATAAATTCCACCTTTCACATAGCCCATACCATCTATATTCCTCAAGGTCTTAAAAAGCGGCAGTATAAAGATAGCCAGCATTCCCCGTACCATATTGGGAATGGTGGTGGCGGCAGTGGCGCGGAGGTTGGTGCCAAACTGTTCGGCCCCCATGGTGACAAAAATGGCCCAGAACCCGGTACCGAAACCAAGCCCGGCACAGATCCAGTACATTTTTTCAGCCGACCCGTTCCACTGAACCGTAAAAAACAACAGCATAAAGACCAGGGTAATGCCATAGAAAATAAACAGGGCTTTTTTCCGGCTTTGCAGGCGCTGGCTCACGAGTCCGATCAGGATATCACCCAGTGAAATGGCGGCATAGGCATACATGATGGCTTTACCCGGGTCCACTTTCTCCGTAATGCCGAATTCACGGGCAAAATCTGAAGAGAAATAGACCAGCACCCCGATCACATACCAGGTGGGCAGGCCGATCAGGATACCAAATAAATATCGTTTGAAGCGATCCCAGTTGGTAAACAGCATGAAGAAATTCCCGCGCTGAACATCTGTTTTCTTTACCGCATTAAACATGCCTGATTCATATACTGAAATCCGCAGAATGAGGAGTAACATGCCTAACCCTCCGCCGATAAAATAGCAGGTACGCCAGCTGAAATTTTCTTTCATGATAAAGGCCACCACGGCACCGGTGAGCCCGATACCGGCTACCAATGAAGTAGCCAGGCCCCGTTTTTCTTTTTTGGTGATTTCTGAAACCAGGGTAATACCCACCCCGAGTTCGCCGGCCAGCCCGAGCCCGGCCACAAAACGGATCCATTTATATTGCTCTACTGTTTCCACAAATCCGTTCGCAATATTGGCCAGTGAATAAAGGACAATGGAACCAAAGAGAACACTGAGCCTTCCTTTTTTATCTCCCATAATGCCGGCGATAATACCGCCGATCATGAGGCCCACCATCTGCCATTGAAGGATGGATTCACCCTCGATCCTGATCTGGTCTTCAGTCAGTCCCAGGGAACGAAGACTCGCCACCCGGATGATCCCGAATAACTGCAGGTCGTAGATATCAACAAAATAACCCAATGCGGCCACTATCACCGCGATATTGAGGAGGGTAGCCGGTTTGGCCTGGTTCATATGCTTCGTTAGTTTGTTTCCGTTGGAGGTTTATCCCCTTTCCTGGGTTTGGGTTTGGCGATCATCTGTATTATGACCGGTGCAGTGGTGATCGCCACAATTCCCAGTACTATGATCTCCAGGTGTTCTTTCAGATCGAAATTAAACCAGTCCATGATCCATTTCTGCAGGTAAAACCCGCCGAAGATCATGGTGAATACCCAGGCCACACAACCCACCACATTGAAGAAGTGGAACTTTTTCCGGTCCATTTCCACGATACCAGCCACAATAGGAGCAAAGGTCCTGATGATCGGAAGAAAACGGGCACCAATAACCGCCAGTCCTCCGTGCTTCTCATAAAAATCATGGGCCTGGTGCAGGTATTTTTTCTTAAACAGGAAACGGTCACGCCAGTGATACATGGTTGGTCCCACTTTACGACCGGTCCAGTAGCCCACCATATTACCCAGGATTCCCGCCAGGGATATGAGTCCGACCAATACGAAAAGGTCTATGACCGGCGGGTAATTATATTCAATCCCGAACAGTTTCAGGAACTGGTAACCCAGGCCCGGCTCTACAGCACCGGTACTTGTTTTTATTTCATGAGCAAAAATACCGGTCACAAAGAGCAGGGAATCGCCGGGTAAAAAGAAACCTACAAACAATCCTGTTTCGGCAAACACCACAAACAGCAACAACCAGAGCCCGCCATTTTCCACGTACCATTGAGGCTGCAACAATTGGGTCCAGTGAAATGCATCCAGTAAAAACATATCCTTCCTTTAATTAAATGAATTAATTGTGCGGGTGCTGGTGATGGTCTGTATGCTCCAGTTCACCTTCCCATTTACTCACGGCCGCCGTGGCCAGTGCATTGCCCAGCACATTGGTCATGGTTCGGCCCATATCACAGAATACATCGATCGCTAAGATCAGTCCGACCCCTTCGGGCGGAAGACCAAACATCTGTCCTGTCGCCAGTACCACCACCAGGGAGGCCCTTGGCACACCGGCAATACCTTTACTGGTAACCAGGAATACCAGCAGCATGACGATCTGTTGGCTCACATCACCCGTTATGGATGTAATGCCATAGGCCTGGGCGATGAACATACTGGCAAATGTCATATACATCATACTGCCATCGAGGTTGAATGAATAACCCAGGGGCAGTACAAACGAAACAATTTTATCCTTGCAGCCAAAGCGTTCCATTTCCTCCACCAGTTTGGGATAAACCGCTTCACTGCTGGCGGTGTTGAAGGCAATGGCCATGGGACTGGCGATACGGCGGAGCAGGTGGGGTAATCTTCTCTTAAGGATCAGGTAACCGACACCCAGCATGATTAACCAGAGTATCAGCAGTCCGATATAAAATTCGCCTACATAAAAACCAAAGGTCCGGAGAATGTCCAGTCCGTTTTTAGCAATCGCGGAGGCCATGGCCCCAAACACACCAAGTGGTGCCATGTACATCACATAGCCCACCATTTTCAACATCACATGACCTAATGTATCCAGTGCATTGATGATCGACTTCCCTTTTTCGCCTAAGGCGGTGAGGGCAATACCAAAGAAAATGGAGAATACAACCAGTTGCAGAATTTCATTGGTGGCCATAGCTTCCACCACACTTTTCGGCACCACATGTTCTACAAACTTAGCCAGGGAAAAACCCTTTGATTTGTCCATGAGTTCAGATACCGCTGCCTTGTCCACATTATGTACATCCACTCCCACCCCAGGTTCAAAGAAAGTAACCAGGATCAGTCCGAGTGCCAGTGAAATAAGTGAGGCGGAAATAAACCAGAGCATGGCCTTACCTCCCACCCGGCCGACTGTTTTCAGATCACCCAGTTTGGCAATACCCACCACCAGGGTGCAGAATACGATAGGAGCAATGATCATCTGCACCAGCCGCAGGAAAATGGTGGTCAGCAATTTTACATTATCCGAAAACACTTTGATCGTATCCGGCGGATAGGATTCATGCACCCAGTAACCCACGCCAATACCGATCAGCATGGCAACAAAAATATAAAGGGTCAGCTTGTTCGTTTTCGACATAGCAGGCGGTATTATAATGTCCGAAAATCGGGAAAAATACCCGGTTTAAAAATTAAAAAACCGCCGTTAATAACTCTTTTTTAAGCGATTAGCCGGAAATCAGTATTTTACCCTTTTAACCAAGGCTTCAAAACTGATTGTATGGCAGAACACGCAAGTTCCTTTAAGCCCACACTGGGTCTGTTTGATGGCACCATGATCGTTGCCGGCTCCATGATCGGGTCCGGTATATTTATTGTCAGTGCCGATATCACCCGCAATGTGGGCAGCGCCGGCTGGCTGGTCGCCGTATGGCTGATCACGGGGTTTATGACGCTAACTGCGGCCCTGAGTTATGGCGAACTGAGTGGTATGTTTCCCAAGGCCGGCGGACAATACGTGTACCTCAAAGAAGCTTATAACCCCCTGATGGGTTTCCTTTATGGCTGGAGTTTTTTCGCTGTGATCCAGACCGCCACCATCGCCGCCGTGGGTGTGGCTTTTTCCAAATTCCTGGCTTACCTGGTTCCCGAATTAGGGAATAACTATTTCCTGTTTGATGCCGGTATTATTAAAGTGTATTCCGGGCAACTGGTGGCTATTGCCATCATCTCCCTGTTGACTTATATCAATTCAAGAGGGGTCAAGGAAGGTAAATTCATACAGACCATATTTACTTCGGCCAAACTCTTTGCCTTATTCGGACTGATCGCTTTTGGCTTCCTGCTGGTGAAGGAAAGTTTCTGGGCCGAAAACTGGAAGACCGGTTTTACTGCGGTTCAGGATTTCGGGCAAAAAGATGCCACCGGTCAATTGCATCCCATCAGCTGGATCGGCATTTCCGGTTCCGCATTAATGGGTGCCATAGCGGCTTCCATGGTCGGCTCTATTTTCAGCAGTGATGCCTGGAACAATGTGACTTTTATTGCCGGGGAAATGAAAAATCCCAAGCGGAATATCGGGCTGAGTTTATTCCTGGGTACGCTGATCGTAACCCTTATTTATGTATCGGCCAACCTGATGTATTTAAATGTACTGCCGCTGAACGAACTGGCTTTCCCGGCCGATGACCGGGTGGCCGTGGCTGCGGCGAATAAGATATTCCCCTCTTTTGGAACCATCCTGATCGCCATCCTGATCATGGTGTCTACGTTTGGTTGTAATAATGGCCTGATCCTCGCCGGTGCCCGTGTGTATTATACGATGGCTAAGGATGGTTTATTCTTCAGGCAGGTAGGCGAACTCAATAAAAACGCCGTACCCCAGGTGGCTTTATGGATCCAGTGTATCGCGGCATCCGTCTGGAGCCTGAGTGGTAAATACGGTCAGTTGCTGGATATGATCTCCTTTGTCGTGGTATTATTTTATATGCTGACGATCATTGGCATATTTATATTAAGGAAAAAAATGCCGGATGCCGAGCGGCCATACAAGGCTTTTGGCTATCCCGTATTACCATTTTTATACATATTAATGGGGGCCGCATTCTGTATACTCCTGATCATTTTCAAGCCTGAATTCACCTGGCCGGGCTTTATCATTGTACTGATCGGGATTCCCCTGTATTATATAGCCATTTCCACTCAAAAAAAAGGGGTCAGCCAGTAAAAAAAAGACGGCATTAAATAACGTATCTATACTTATCTTAGTCACTCACTAAAACCCAACTCATGAGTTTATTTGTCAAGAAGCCTCTGGATCAGATTCTGGCGCAAGCGGCAGATTCTGAAAAGGGCTTGAAAAGAACATTAGGAGCCGGCAACCTGATCGCGCTGGGTATCGGAGCCATTATTGGTGCAGGCCTGTTTGTACGTACAGCAGCGGCTGCCGGACAAGCCGCTGGTCCTGCGGTGACCCTCTCCTTTGTGGTAGCGGCCATTGGTTGTGCCTTTGCCGGTTTATGTTATGCAGAGTTTGCTTCTATGATCCCGATCGCGGGTAGTGCGTATGCTTATTCTTATGTAACCATGGGTGAACTGATCGCCTGGATCATCGGATGGGCGCTGATCATGGAATATGCCCTGGGTGCGGCCACCGTTTCTATTGCCTGGAGCGAATATTTAAACAAGCTATTGGGAGGGGCGATACCATATGAATGGTGCCACTCGCCCTTTGAAAGTTTCACGGATACAGCCGGTATACATCACTCCGGTATCATGAATGCCCCCGCCCTGATCATCCTGCTGGCACTGACCCTGCTGCTGATCAAGGGCACTCAGGAATCCGCTTTTGTGAATATGATCATTGTATTCATTAAAGTGGCCATTGTTATCCTCTTCATTGCGATTGGCTGGCAGTATATCAAACCGGAGAACCATACACCATATATGATTCCGGAAGGTACCCAGGCCGTAACCGACCAGGCGGGTAAAGTAATTGCCGATTACAGTGGCTGGAACAAACACGGATGGGGAGGCGTATTGGGAGGTGCAGCGATCGTATTCTTTGCCTTCATTGGCTTTGATGCGGTGAGTACAGCCGCCCAGGAAGCCAAGAACCCGAAAAGAGATATGCCCATTGGTATCCTTGGTTCACTCGTGGTTTGTACCATCTTATATATACTCTTCGGACACGTACTGACGGGTGTGGCCCCCTGGAAGGACTTTGTGGATCCTGAAAAAGGAAGGGAAGCTTCTGTAGCCTATGCCATCAGTACCTATATGACCGGTTATGCCTGGCTCGCGAAAGCCGTAACCATTGCCATCCTGGCTGGTTTCTCTTCAGTGATCCTTGTGATGCTGATGGGACAAAGCCGGATCTTCTACACGATGAGTAATGACGGACTGATTCCTAAAGCCTTTGGCGAACTGCATCCGAAATACAAAACACCGTATAAAGCCAACTGGATCCTGTTTGTATTTGTTGGGGCTTTTGCCGCTTTTGTACCCGGACACGTAGCGGGTGATCTGACCAGTTTCGGAACCCTGTTTGCCTTCGTACTGGTAAGCATCGGTGTCTGGATTTTGCGGGTGAAGAACCCCAACCTGGAACGTCCTTTCCGTACCCCGCTGGTACCGATTGTCAGTTCATTGGGTGCAATCATCTGTACATTGATGATCATTGGCCTGGATGCCCAGACCCTGAAAGTAGCTTTTATGTGGATGGGTATTGGTCTCGTGGTTTACTTTGCCTACAGCCGTAAGCGCAGTAAGCTGAGGAATTTCAAGGACATTCTGCCTACTGCAGATGACTTCGAGAAAAAGTAGTTTTTCTTAGAATGATATGCAAGAGCCCCTGGAGTACTGGTTGCTTCGGGGGCTTTTTGTTATAGTCCACGGTCGACAGTCCACAGTCCACAGACGGTCGTTTTAAGAAGGAAAAGTATTTAAGGATTGAAAGATTGCCAGGATGTAGACAAGAGTTTCCTCCTGCGTAACAAAGGGTTACCTCCTAACCTTTCAGCCTATTCTGCTGTAGGCCACGTCCGTCGACCGTGGACTGTCGCCTGTGGACTTCCCCCCCCCCTTTCATACCCTCCCTGCATTAAACGACCGTCCGTCGACTGTCGACTGTGG
>CAZFLL010000084.1:0-9381 GCA_964519865.1 uncultured Chitinophaga sp.
GATAAACCAGAATAAACGGCTGAACGGATTGATTTTAGCATAATTCAGTTTTTAGATGATTATGTAATGAAGATAGCAGGCGGTAGGCTGCGGAGAAATGTGAGAAAAGTAGTATTTGGGAAGGTTTAGGGGGCGTTGAAAGGAGGGTTTATGGGGCGTTGAAAGTAGAAGGAGCCTGAAAGGAAGGTTTATGGGGTCGTTGAAAGGAGAAAGAGTCTGAAAGAAGGGTTTATGGGGGGTTGAAAGAAGAACGAGTATGAAAGGTCGGTTTAGAAGAGAGGTGGACCTAAAAGGGGCTTTTTATGTATTCCTCTGCGCTCTCTGCGCCCTCCGCGGTTTTTATGTATTTTGACCGTTTTTTAATGAAAATCGGGTCATTTTTAGTAAAAAACCATTGTTTTCGGGCGTTTTTTTGAAAATCCGGTGGCAGTGAGTGCCTCTGTAATTAAGGGCCTTCCCGCTTTTCTTCCTACGAAGCGGAATTTTGTTGTCATGCTGAGTAGTCCCGCAAAAGTTGACCCACAGGGCTGGTGTATCAACATCATGCGGGACGTATCGAAGCATACGAAGCGGAATTATGTTGTCAGACTGCCTGTCCCGCCAAATGCGGGGAGTAGACTGCTCTTTACGAAATAATCATGGTGGAACTTATAACACTGAGGCAGTCGTATCGAAGGCGGACGAGCGGAAACCCTCCTTTAGGCCCTCAAATTTCCACATGCACCGAAGTTCCCTTCCCTTCCCCCGATTGCACATCAATGCTCCCCTTCAGGTACTCCACCCGGCTCTGGATATTGGTCCAGCCGATGCCTTTGGCAGCTTTCAGTGTTTCGGGATCAAAGCCTTTTCCATCATCCTCCACGGTAATGCTGAATGATCCGTCTTTCCGGATGATCTGCACAATCGCGGTCTTTGCATTGGCGTGCTTGAGACTGTTATTGATGAGCTCCTGGATGATCCTGAAAATATTGACGGCGGTTGTCTGATCTACCTCCGTGTTTTCAAGTCCAATAGACTGATACGTGATCTGCAACATGCCCGACTGGTTGATATCATTGCAGAAATCCTTCAACGCGGTATCGAGACCGAACCTTACCAGGGCTTCGGGCATCATGTTGTGTGCCACGCGGCGCATTTCTTTGATGGAGCTGTCGATCATATCCATGCTGCGTTCAAATACCTGCTGGTTATCGGGAGTCATCACCAGGTTGCCCTTCATGGTCTGAAAGGAAAACTTGATACCGGATAACATGCCGCCCAGTCCGTCATGCAGATCCTTGGCCAGTCTTGTACGCTCCTGCTCCTCGCCTTTTAAGATGGCTTCCGTAGCGGTTAACTGCTGCTGTGTTTCCAATTCACTGATCCGCTGCTGCTGCAGTTTTTTCTTTTGGTTATAGTTGCGGTAAATAAGGAAGGAAAATAATAACAAACCAACGGCTGAACCGATCAGGATATAATTCAGGGTTTTCCGTTTCTGCAACTGCACCTGCTGTTCGGCAATCTGTTTGTCCTTCTTCGTGGTCTCGTATTTCTTTTCGAGATCGGTGATGTATTTTTTTGAATCAAGGTTGGTGACCGAATCACTCACGTCCTTATACTTCTGGTAATATTCATAGGCCTCTTTATAGCGACCGGTCATTGCATATACATCCGACATATACCGGTAGCCCTCATCAAGCATATTGAAATAGCCGATACTGTCGGCCAGGCTGATGCCGCCTTTGAGATATTTTTCCGCTTCCGCATATTTTTTCTGTTGGATGGAGACCCCGCCCAGCTGCAGCTGCGCCTCGGCCTTACCGTAATTGTAATTATAGGTCTCCGATACGGAATAGCATTTTTTGAAATAAAACTCCGCCGAATCAAACTGCTCCAGCTGCCGGAACACCTGGGCCCTGATCAGGTAATACGAAAACTGTATATCGGCACTGTTGATAAACGCTTTCTCGTCATAATATATTCCCGCTGTGTCAATATACTTTTTAGCCATGACCAGGTTGTTCTGCTGGGTATGGATAAAGGCATTGGCGAGTGTAAAACAGGCCATGAATATTTTCTTCGGATCACCGGTCTTTTTGGCCGCGTCCAGCGCCTTAAATCCATATTCATTCTGCCGTTTCGGTTCACCGATATCCCCAAACGTGTTGGCCAGGTTACAATAGGGAGTCACCAGTTCGGACACAATACCCGCCTGCTCCAGCAGGGCAATCCCCTTGAGATAATACTCCACCGCTTTATCTTCTTCATTGATCTGCTTATACCGCCCGCCCATGTTATTATAAGCCCCGGCTAACATTTTGGTTGTATTGGGGTGTTTGGATTGCTGATAATTCATGATAGCCGTATCCAGGCAGGCAATAGCCAGTTCATTACGGCCGGAGTTGCTGTGTAAAATGGCCAGGTTCTGGTAAATACGCCCCAGGTTATAGGTAAGTTTTTTACTCTGTGCAAAACGGATAGCCTCCATATAAGCCTTGTATGCTTTCGCGGTATCCACCAGTTCATAATCAATGGCCAGCCGCATCATACTCACCGCCCGGCTGGTATCGGGCATGGATTGCTGAAGTTCTTTGGTAATGCTGTCGACTAATGGCTGCTGGGATCTTGCACTGCTGAAAGCACAGCAGGCAAGGAGGGATAGAAAAACAAGTTTTTTCATAAGTTAAAGTAATCTATTAGAGGGATTTGACAAATAATGGTGATCTGCTAACATGGTGGTTTACCGGTTGACCCCCCCCTTCGCTTCTTATCCTCCATACCCACTGGTGAAGGAGGAACGCTTCGTGGGCAGGTCAGGGTTCCGGCTGAAAAATCCCCCATAAACAGGATTTCCCGACCCGGGGCTGTTCCGCATCTTTATCAAAATTTTTTACTGCATGAAATACCTGTTGATTGCTCTTCTCTTCGCCAATACTGCCTATACCCAACCCTGCAAATCCAATGATGATCTCCTCTCCATTCCCGGTTCTTTAAAGGATCATACCAAAACCCCCATCGGTGGCGGTTCCTTTTCGGCTTCGGAGAAACCAGTGGCGATGAAGACCCTGATCGCTGCAGAGAATCTGTGTAAGAAAAATTTTTCGCTGAAAGGGGGAGAAGCCAGCGCCTGGTTTTCGGTGAATGAATCAGGATATTATGATGTATACAAACAAAGCAGTTACGGACTGAAGATCGGGTTCTACCAGCATGTATGTGTAAATGGGAAAAGAACAAACAGCAGCGAGTACACGGTTGACTTCAGCATTACCGCCAACCCCAACCTTAGCAGTAAGTACTTCCTTGCTTCCGATCCGGGTACGGATGAGTTTTATGTGAACCGTGCAAAGTCGGGCTACCTGGCGATCCCGATCTTCCGCTACCTCAGTATGCCGGCATCCACCGGTGAAGCGATCAGCAGCGGCAAAGGATTTTTTGATGATACAAAGGGAAACGATTACTATAAACATACCGATGTATACCGCAACTGGTTTATCACCCGTCCGGGTACACAGGTATTGATTACGGTAAGCCGGAAAGAATTCCTGGAAAGCCTGCTGGAATATTATGACCGCGAAAAACTGTTCTTTTCAAAAAGACTGCAGATCAAAATCAATGACGCGGTGAAATACATGGCCGAATACCAGAAGTCCGGCAACAAAGCCATGTACCAGTCGCACCAGGAAAATAAACAGCAGGCTGAAAAAGAGTTGGCCGAACTCGCCGGTATCATCCAGGGCAAAAAACAACTGGCGGGGGATCTCCTGAAAAAGGAAGCGGCCTGGCTGCAGCAGCCGGCCACCCTGGATCCCACCAAGCCCATGCGGTTCGATAATCGCTACCCCAAACAATCAATGGTCTTCGCCGGCTTCTACGCCGGACCAGCCGCCAAAACGATCTATCGCCTGAATCCAGCCCTGGCGGCGGAGCTGAAAACACAGGCGGCGAAGCCGCTTTTTTTCCAGGTGCAGTACCGTTATAAAGCCGAAGAACAGTTTTCAAAAGGGATTACGGAAGGATTTGTGAAAGGGTTTGATTTTGGGGCGTTGGGGAACTTGCTTTGATAATAAAGAAAAGTGGGTGTTCCTGTATTCCTCTGCGCTCTCAGCGCCCTCTGCGGTTTCCTTTATTTTTGGCTGTTTTTATTAAAAATTGGTCTTTTTTGGGGATAAAACTGGTTTTTTTAAGCCATTTTCTGAAAATCCTGAGATTACCAGGAATGCTGTTTTCGGTGGGATAATTGTATCACCCCTCCCCATTTTATAATAATGCCACCCCTTCGGGGTTTCTCAGTTTCCGGTTTCTTTGCCTCTCTTTTCTATAATAATGTCACCCTTTCAGGGTTCCAGGGGAATATTCGGAAACCCGGACCCGGTGTTAAAACCCGGGGCTCCTTCGATACGCCGGGTTTTATTTGTATGCACCCCTGGAGTGTTTCTAAACGGCTACTCCCCGCATTTGGCGGAACAGGCAGGATGACAACAGCCCCTATCATGCTGAGCCTGCCTGTCCGGTAGGCAGGCCTGCCGAAGCATGCGGTGCGTATCGAAGAAGCGTCCTCTTCGGTTCTATTGATTTTTGGCTGTTTCTCATCAAAATCTGCCCGTTTTAATGAAAAAAACGCCCATTTAAGGCGTTTTTTCTGTTTTTCATGACTAACCCTCTTATTTCGTTTCCGTTTATTTCTTTCTTAAAACCCCACGGCCCCCCGACAAATTTCCTTTGAACGCCCTTCTCGCTTCTAGCTTCTTGCTTCTCGCCTCTCTACCTCAGCCTCCCCGTCGCCCGGAACGCATTCAGTATCCGCAGGTCATTTCGTTTATCCAGCAGCTGTAAGGCCGGACTCTGCAGGATCGTCACAAAATTTATCGTGAGTTCATTATGATAGAAAATTATCGGATCGATCGTGGCCACCCCGACCGTTATAGAACTCATATACGCCGGGTGAAAATGTCCATAATAAATGGGCTCGCCGTTTACCGTTACGGCAAAGGCCTTGTCCGGACCATAATCCTTGATGATTGGAAGGATATCCCGGTTCAGTTTGAACATATGGATCAGCTGATCATAATAAATAATATCCTCATTTCTCACGAAGGGGGCTATGTCAAGTACCGCATTTTTAATACTCACCCAGGAAGGATTCCCCTGAACAGTATCGACGCTGTAAGATTTAAGCAGGTAGATTTCCACCTTCGCTCCGCCCTCTTTTTTACATCCTGCAAAAATCGCCAGGGAAAAAATGAGTACTATAATTCGTCGCATAGCAGGAGTTTTTTCTAAGACAACCCGGGAGAGGGTTTCGTTGCCCGGACATAGATGCATCTGGATTACGCCATCCGGTCTTTAAGCCGGTGCATTGTCCCCCGCCCCGATTGTCACCGGGATCAAGACTGGCGGGGGCCGGATGTACCACCTGAAAGATTTCTCAAATGGGGGTGGACTGAAGAAGATCTTCTTATCCACCCCCTTCAGATAAGTTCTTTAAATCTGAAACCCTTCCCCCGCCCGCGGGGGACAGTGAACATCCCTTTTATCTTCTTGCGTAAAATGGGCCTTTTTCAGGCTTTTTTGCCCATTTTTGACTCATTTTAATGAAAAAAACGCCCATTTGAGGCGTTTTTTCTATTTTTTCGACCAATCCGCTTAATACGTTTCCGGTCATTTCTTTCTTACAAATCCTTCAGGCTCCCGCTTTTCATCCTACGGAGCACTATGTTCGTGTCATCCTGAGTAGACGCCAACCCTATCTTTCAGGGCTTGAGTAATACCTCCTGCGTCGTATCGAAGGGCGCCTTTCTACATCCCGTACTCACTCAAAAACTTAATCCTCATTATCTTCAGTTGCTCCCAGTTGAAGTTATACTCACTCAACTCCTCCTGCGCCACCTGCAGCGAACTGGTCTCGCAACTCTTGAAATACTCGATGATCTCGTCCTGGTCATCCTCGTCCAGCATCTCATCGATGGCATAGGTGAGGTTGAGCTTGGTGCCGCTGGCGGCAATGGTTTCCATCTCCTCGAGCATCTCATCCATTCTCCAGCCCTTGTTCTTGGCAATGGTTTCCAGGGACACCTTCTTATCGGTGTTCTGGATGATATAAACCTTGTTCCCGCTCTTATTGACCACGCTCTTCATCACAAAATCATCGGGACGTTCAATATTATTTTCTTCTACATATTTTTTGATCAGTTCCACAAAGGGTTTACCGTATTTTATCGCCTTGCCCTTGCTTACGCCCTGGCATTTCTCCAGGCCTTCAAGGGTAATGGGATAAAAGGTGGCCATATCCTGCAGCGAGGATTCGAGGAAGATGACAAATGGAGGAAGACCCTTTTTCTTCGCTTCTTTCTGCCGCATGTCTTTCAGCATCTCAAACAACTGCTCATCCGTTGTGGCGCCGGTGCTGGCTTCCACATTTTCCTCATCATCGGCATTGGCGTCTTCATAGAGGTTATTGAGCACGATCTTGAACGACTTCGGCTTTTTCATAAAGCCCTCGGCCTTCTTCGTAAACTTCAACACCCCGTATTCTTCAATATCCTTGGTGAGCAATCCTTCCAGGATCATCTGGCGGATCAGTGAATTCCAGAAATGGTTGTCGCGGTCATTGCCACTGGCAAAAGCATCCAGCACATCGTGCCTGAACATCTGGATCTGTGGGGTAAGCTTTCCGCTGATGATCTGTACCACATAGTCGGTGGCAAAACGTTCATCCAGCGCCTTGATGGCTTTTAATACCAACACCACCTCGTCCTTCGCTTCGATTCTTTCTTTCGGATGCCTGCAGTTATCACACTCGCCACAATTCTCGGGCTCATATTCTTCCCCGAAATAACTCATCAGTATCTTACGGCGGCATACACCGGTCTCGGCAAAAGCCACGGTCTCATTAATTAACTGCGCCCCGACTTCCCGCTCACTCAGCGGTTTGTCGCGCATCAGGTGTTCGAGCTTGCTGACATCCTTATGTGAATAATACAAGATACATTTCCCTTCCAGTCCGTCACGGCCGGCACGACCGGTCTCCTGGTAATAGTTCTCAATACTCTTGGGAATATTATAGTGGATCACAAAGCGGATATCCGGTTTATCGATGCCCATCCCAAAGGCAATGGTGGCACAGATCACCTGCACTTCTTCTCCCAGGAAAAGATCCTGGCGCTCGGCCCTCAGCTTGCTGTCCAGCCCGGCATGATAAGCCACGGCCTTGATCCCGTTGGCCATTAATATATCCGCGAGTTCTTCGGTGGTCTTACGGTTGAGCGTATAAATGATCCCGCTCTTGTTCTTCATGCTCTTGATAAAGCGAACAATATTTTCATCGGTCTGCGCCTTCTTGATCTTGGGCAGCACTTCATAATAGAGGTTGGACCGGTTAAAGGAGGAAATAAAAATATTGGGTTCGCGCAGGTCCAGGTTCTTCACAATATCACTCTGCACTTTAGGCGTAGCCGTAGCCGTCAGGGCAATCACGGGTACATCCGGATTTATCTGGATCATCATCTCGCGCAGGCGGCGGTATTCCGGGCGGAAATCATGTCCCCACTCGGAAATACAGTGTGCTTCATCCACGGCAAAGAAGGAAACTTTCAGGTCGGAGAAGAATTCAAGGTTTTCCTGTTTGGTCAGGGTTTCGGGGGCCACATAGAGCATCTTGGTCTTGCCCGCCAGCAGGTCATCGTGTACTTCCTTGATTTCTTTTTTATTCAGGGTGGAGTTCAGGAAATGCGCCACTTCATCGTTGCTGCTGTAACCCCTGACCAGGTCCACCTGGTTTTTCATCAGCGCGATCAGCGGGGATACAATAATGGCCACCCCGTCGAGCACCATGGCGGGCAGCTGGTAACAAAGACTTTTCCCTCCCCCGGTAGGCATGATCACAAACGTATCACGTCCGGCCATCAGGGACTCAATCGCTTTTTCCTGTGTGCCTTTGAATTTATCAAAACCGAAGTACTCATGAAGTGCTTTGTGCAGATCAAAACGGTCCTTTTTGGCGGGTGCCTTTTCCTTCGTCTTCGCGGCTTTTTTAGCAGCCGGCTTCTTTACAGTAGTTCCCATTTCTCAAGTTTTTCATCATAGGAGTGTCTTTTCAGACAAAAGCACTGAAATCAATGCTGGTTCTTTAAGGTAATCATTTTTACCCGAACGGCTTTGCCGTTTCGCGAAAATTTTCCGCTCCTAAGCGTTTTTACGGGGTCCTTTTTAATTAAATAAGCCGGAAGATTTTCGTTGGCCTGACAGCCTCTGGATAATTTGTACTACCTGCAGGAATTTATCTCACACGACCGGTACCCCGTCAAAAGGACGGCGAATTTACACATTCTTCGCCTTCTTTGGGGAGCCGGGATTGTTAAAACGGTGGGCCAATGAACTGAAAACCCGCTTTCCCCCTAATTATCTCTAATTTTGCGGCCATATTATGGCGACGATCAAAGAGGTTGCGTTAAAAACCATAGAGTTAGAAGCCAGTTCGGTAGCCGGACTGTCCGCGTTTATCAACGACGATTTCGAAAAAGCCGTTCAGGCGATTTTTTCGGGAAAAGGCCGGGTGGTGGTCAGCGGTATCGGCAAAAGCGCCATCATTGCCCATAAAATCGTGGCCACTTTCAATTCCACCGGCACCCCCTCCATCTTTATGCATGCGGCCGACGCCATCCATGGCGACCTCGGCATGGTACAGCAAAACGATGTGGTGATGGTGATCAGCAAAAGCGGGGAGAGTCCTGAGATCAAGGTCCTGGTTCCCCTGATCCGGAATTTCGGCAATCCCCTGATTGCCATGGTGGGGAATACCGATTCCTACCTGGCCCGAAACGCCTCTATCATATTGAATACCACGGTCGAACAGGAAGCCTGTCCGAATAACCTGGCCCCCACCAGTTCCACCACGGCCCAGCTCGTGATGGGCGATGCCCTGGCGATCTGCCTGATGGAACTGAACGGTTTCCAGTCCACCGACTTTGCGAAATTCCACCCGGGTGGTTCACTGGGTAAAAAACTCTACCTCCGGGTATCTGATCTCTACGCCGATAATGAGAAGCCACAGGTGCTGGCAGAGCAATCGCTCAAAGAAGTGATTGTGGAAATGACCGCTAAGCGGCTGGGTATTACCGCTGTGGTGGAAAAAGATGGCAGCCTTCTCGGCATCATTACCGATGGTGACCTGCGGAGGATGCTGGAGAAAAACAGTGATATTGAAAAAGTGAAGGCCGGTGATATCATGACCCGCAATCCCAAAACAATTGGCTCGGAAGAACTCGCCATCAGCGCGCTGGATGTGTTACGGAAAAATGAAATCTCACAGCTGGCGGTGACAAATGGCGGGAAATATGAAGGAATCATACATTTGCACGATTTGATAAGAGAGGGACTGATTTGAGAGAGGCGAGAAGCTAGAAG
>CAZFLL010000084.1:9481-12485 GCA_964519865.1 uncultured Chitinophaga sp.
GCGAGAAGCTAGAAGGAGGGCTTTTCCGGAATATTTGTATTTCTCTGCGCTCTCCGCGTTCTCAGCGGTTAAAAACGAGAATAGAGAGTTAAACTTATAAAATGAACAAACACCATTACGTAGCCATCATGGCCGGGGGTATCGGAAGCCGTTTCTGGCCTATGAGCCGTACCAATTTTCCCAAGCAGTTCCTGGATATTCTCGGAACCGGGAAAACGCTGATTCAACAGACTTTTGACCGGTATGCCACTTTTGTTCCCAAAGAAAACATTTACGTAGTTACCTCTGATGAATATGTTGACATTGTACAGGACCAGCTCCGCGATATGCCGGCAGATAATATAATCGCAGAACCCTCGCGGAAAAACACCGCCGCCTGTATTGCCTATATCGCTTTCAAACTGTATCAGAAAGATCCGGAAGCGCTGATGATGGCTGCGCCGGCTGACCACCTGATCATGGAAAAAGATGAGTTTGCCAAAACAGCCAAAAAAGCGTTGGATTTTGTTAACAGCATCGATGCCCTGGTGACGATCGGTATAAAACCCACTTACCCGAATACGGGTTATGGTTATATCCAGTTTGAAACCGCTGAAGCGGCCCCGGAAATCTACATGGTGAAAACCTTTACCGAGAAACCGAACCAGGAAATCGCTAAAGCCTTTATCGCCAGTGGTGATTTTCTCTGGAATGCCGGCATCTTTACCTGGAAAGTGAAAAACATCCTGAAGGCATTTGAAAAACACCTGCCGGAAGTCTATGATGTCTTCGCCGCAGAAAAGGAAAGCTTCAATACCGCTGCGGAACAGGAAGCGGTGGAACGCATCTATCCGCAGTGCACCAATATCTCGATCGACTTCGGCGTGATGGAGAAAGCGGAAAACGTGTATGTCATACCTGCCGGCTTCACCTGGAGTGACCTCGGTACCTGGCACAGTGCCTGGGATAATATGGACAAGGATTATTTCGGAAACGCAGTCAAGGGCAAGAAAGTGATGGTGATGGACGCCAAAAACTGTATGGTGCATGTACCCGATGATAAACTGGTGGTGCTCCAGGGACTGAACGATTATATCCTCGTTGACACAAAGGATGTTCTCCTCGTGTGTAAAAAAGAAAAAGAACAGGAAATAAAGGAATATGTGGCGGAAGTGAAGAGGAATATGGGGGATAAGTATCTGTAGATATTCTTAGCAATGAAATTAATTATAAGAGCCCTGGTTTTTTGCCGGGGTTTCTTTTTGCGGTTGACGGGTTGACAAGTTAACAGGTTGACAAGGCCTTAAACCAGAAAGAGTCTTATGGAAGTGGAAAAAACCTGAGCGGTAAATATGCAAATAGTTCAAAATCTTTGCTACCTTTTCTTAGGGTGCTCCTTGTCAACCTTTCAACCTATCAACCCGTCAGCCTTTACCGGTTCTCTTGAAAAATTTAAACATCAACCCACTAAACCAGCCTCCTGAGAAATGTATCCTTACCACAACACCCTCTACCTCGATATCGAAACCGTTCCGCAGCAACCTTCGTTTGACGGGCTGCCGGAGGAATGGAAAAAACTATGGGAGCTGAAATCGCAGCCGCTGTTGCGGAACAAGGAGGAAGAAAATGCATCGACCATATATCCGCGGGCAGGGATCTATGCGGAGTTTGGAAAGATCATCTGTATCAGCTGTGGATTTATGCAGGGAGCAGGGGCGGAGAAAAAACTGATCCTGAAATCCTTTGCCGGTGATAATGAAAAAGAACTGCTGGCCGCTTTTATTGATATGCTGAATAAATGGTCCTCCACCGGCAACCGCTATCTCTGTGCGCACAACGGGAAGGAATTTGATTTTCCCTATCTCTGCCGCCGCATGATCATCAATGAACTGGAGATCCCATCGCTGTTGAATATTGCGGGTAAAAAACCCTGGGAAGTGAGTCACCTGGATACAATGGAACTCTGGAAATTCGGTGACTTTAAAAGTTATACTTCCCTGAACCTGCTGGCCCATACGCTGGGTATACCTACTCCCAAGGATGATATTGATGGCAGTATGGTATGGGAAGTGTATTGGAAAGAAAAGAACCTGCCGCGGATCGTTACCTATTGCCAGAAAGATGTGGTGACGGTGGCACAGGTGCTGTTGCGCATGGGTGGTGAATCACTGATCAAAGAAGAAAACATTGAAATAAAATAATTATGGAAAGAATCAATTACTCCTCCGGGGCCAAATGGGAAGATATTGTGGGCTACAGCCGCGCCGTTAAAATCGGGAATACGGTTGAAGTCACCGGTACCGTAGCCGTTGATGCCAACAACGAACTGGTGGGTAAAAATGATGCTTATGCCCAGACCCGCTTTATCATTGAAAAAATTGAAGGCGTATTAAAAAGAGCCGGCGCTTCACTGAATGATGTGGTCCGCACCCGTATGTTTGTCACCGATATCTCCCGCTGGGAAGAATATGGCCGGGCCCATGGTGAATTTTTCAGCAGCATAAAACCCTGCACCTCCATGATCGAAGTAAAGGGCCTGATCGATCCGGAGTACCTGATTGAGATTGAGGCGACGGCGGTGATCTTATAAAACCGGTGGCTCTTCTTGTCATGCTGAGCCTGCCTGCCGGACAGGCAGGCTTGTCGAAGCATTAATTTTATACAACCATGAATATCGAATCCCTCCGCGAATACTGTCTCTCCAAACCCGGCGCCGAAGAAACCCTGCCCTTTGGTCCGGATACACTTGTGTTTAAAGTAAATGGTAAAGTATTCCTGCTCGTCGGACTGGACGCGGAAGACCTCCGCTTTAATGTTAAATGCGATCCGGATAAGGCCCTTGAATTAAGGGAGGAATATCCCTGTGTGCTGCCCGGCTTTCACATGAATAAAAAACACTGGAACACGATTGTGGTTGATGGTTCGGTTTCCAACGCACTCCTGAAAGAATGGATCGATCATTCGTATACGTTGGTGGCGCCGAAGGAGAAGAAGAAGTAATTTCCTAAGAACCCTTGTCATCCCG
>CAZFLL010000084.1:12585-18393 GCA_964519865.1 uncultured Chitinophaga sp.
CCCTTGTCATCCCGAGCGCAGCGAGGGATCAGGCCCTTCTTCCCTCTCACCCATTTACATCCCGACCGAAGGGAGGGATCTTATACTTTGCCGAGAACGGGCTTTCTCTTTTTGGGGCGTCTCTCTCAAATACAAGATTCCTCCCTTCGGTCGGAATTCCAATAGTTGATGTTTTATGATTGCCTTGCCCCTCCTCCGTCGGGGTGACAAGCTTTCTACGTAGATATAGCACAGAAAAAAATCGGGGCTCCTCGTTGCCCTCATTCCACAAGATCCTTTGTCATCCCGACGAAGGAGGGATAGGGCGCTTTTACCCCTTCTGCCATTTACATCCCGACCGAAGGGAGGGATCTCATACATTACCGCAACAAGGCGTTATCTTTCAGTTGACCCCCTTTGCGTTAATAATAGTTTAATAATATCTGTAATTTTCCTCTATAAAATAATAGATACATAATTTGCAAGTCAATTCACTTTATGAAGAAAATACTCTTATCCTCCTGCCTGCTGATCTTATCATCAGCCGTCTTCTCCCAATCCTATAAAATATCCTGGGGAGAGGAAATCAAATTGAAAAAAGGTACGGCCGACCTCGATATTGTCATGGCGGACAACAGCGGCCTTTTCTTTACTGAAGAACGGCAGAAGCTGAAAAGCTATTTCCTGATCGGCGCCACTTATGGTAGCAGTCACAAACTCATCAAACTCGATAAAAATTTCGGGGAGGTATTCGACAAAGAATACAAGAAAGAACTGAAGGGGCTCGACTTCCACAGTTTCCAGCCCCTTGATGAGGATCTCTATATGTTTGCCACCGATTATAACCGGAAAGAAAAACAGTTTATCATCCTCGGTTCCAAAGTGGATAAAAGCAGCGGCGACCTCCCGGGCGATTTCCAGGAACTGGGTACTTACGGACTGGAAAGCAAGCGGGATGATTATGAAATGCGGGTGTCCTCGATCCAGAACGGGAAAGCCTTCCTGATGGTGACCAATATTTCGAATAAAGACCGTGTTTCCCTGGCCATCAGCGTACTCGACAAAACCCTGAAACGCAAAGAAAGCGCGGTGATCAATCTCTCCTTCAATCCCGGTCTCTACCAGCTGCAGGATGTACAGTTTACCAAAGACAAAAAGATTGTATTACTCGGGAAAGAATTTGAAGAAGTGGCTTATGGTAAAAGGAAAAGAAAGCGCCTGGTGTTTAAACAATACGTCATGGGGATCTATGACAATGACGGGAAGAAAGAAAAAGATGTGGTGGTGGACGCGAGCGACCGGTACATTATCAGTGGAAAACTGATCGAACAGCCCAGCGGTGAATTGTTGCTGGCTGGTTTTTACTGCAATGATGCCAAAAAGCAGGACCTCAACGGATTTTTTATCAATAAACTCAACCCGGTACTGGGGGAAATGACCCTGAGCTCCTTTAAAGAGATCAATGCCGGTATGCTCGGAAAGGGTTTTGATGACGAGGCCGATGATGATGAAGAAATCAAGGCGAATAAAAAAGCGGATAAGAAGGCGAAAGACGATGATGAGGAAGAGGAGTTTCCCAACAGCTATATCATCAAATCGGTGGACATCAGCCCGGTGGATAATTCCGTGATCATTACCAGTGAGGTTTCTAAATATTCCTATTACAGTTATACCAGCAGCACGTATAACAGTGCCACCCGCAGCTGGAACTACCAGACCACCCATGTGCACCGTTTTACCAACCAGGATATCCTGGTGATCAATGCGGACAAAGACGGAAATATCAAATGGATCAACGACCTGCCGAAGTCACAGCTGGAGGAAGTGCGGACGACCAACAGCGGCATGGGTTATGGTTTCAGTTATGAATATGACCGGGGTGGTTATTTCGCCAGCGCCGGCGGTATGCCCTTTTATTCTTCTTTTGCCAGTGTGTTGCTGAACAATAACCTGGTGCTGATCCTGAATGACCATACCAGCAATAATGTGAATCCGGAATACGGGAATAAAGTAAAGACGGTGAGTAATTTCAGGAAGAGAAGCAATGTGTATGGCATCTCGATCGACCTGGCCACCGGTAAGATGACCCGGAAGATCATTGCCTCCAACAACGATGAAACCATCCTGATGCCCAGGCATGCGTTTGTACAGAAAAATGAACTCATTGCACCATCCTGGCGGATGCACTTGATGGCGAAGACCCAGTTAAAGTTTGCCCGGATCTCCGTCAAATAGTTTGTTTATCAATATTTACAGAACTTCGCAGGGCTTTCCAATAACGGGAAGCCCTGTTTTTTTATATGATACCCACTATCGACTCCAAGCTGCCCAATGTGGGCACCACCATTTTTACCGTCATGAGCGGACTGGCCACTGAATACAATGCCGTAAACCTGGGCCAGGGATTTCCTGATTTTCCGATGAGTCATGAATTAACCGGCCTGGTCGGTAAGGCCATGCAGGAAAATTATAACCAATATGCCCCGATGCCCGGCTGGCTGCCACTACGGGAGAGTATTGCCGAAAAAGCCGCTTTTCTTTATGGGGCGGAGATCAATCCCGGCACCGAAATCACGATTACACCCGGTGGTACTTATGCGATTTATTCTGCATTCACTGCTATTCTGCGCCCGGGTGATGAAGTGATCGTGTTTGAGCCGGCTTACGACAGTTATATCCCAAATATTGAGATCAACGGGGCCAAAGCCATCCGGCTTCCCCTGGTGTACCCGGATTATCATATTGACTGGAACATGGTGCGCAGTTCCATCACGTCGAAAACAAAAGCGATCATCATCAACTCCCCGCACAATCCCACCGGCAGCGTGATCGGTGAAAAGGATATCGCTGAGCTGCGCAGCGTGGTGAAGGATACGGGTATTTTCATCATCGCCGATGAAGTATATGAACACCTGATCTTCGATGGTATTCCGCACCAGAGTATGTTGCGGTACCCGGACCTGCTGGAGAGAAGCTTTGTTTGTTTCTCCCTCGGTAAAGTGTATAACTGCACCGGCTGGAAACTGGGTTATTGCATTGCCCCGGAGCCGCTGATGAAGGAGTTCAGGAAAGTACACCAGTTCAATTGTTTCAGTTGCCATACACCCGTACAGGTAGGACTGGCCACGTTTATGAAAAAACGCGAAGCCTATCTTGGCTTATCCGCTGAAATGCAGCAAAAGCGGGATCTCTTTATCGAACTGATGAAATCCACCCGCTTTGATATGCTCAGCAGCCATGGCAGTTATTTTATCTGTGCCGGTTACAGCCGTATCACTGATGAGGCCGACAAGGATTTTGCGATCCGCCTGACCAAGGAGGCCGGGGTGGCCACGATACCAGTGTCTGCTTTTTACCAGGATGGAAAAGATAATAAAGTGCTTCGTTTCTGTTTTTCTAAAAACAGGGAAACGCTGGAAAGGGCTGTGGAAAAACTGGTGCATATTTAGGACATTTTTTTACTCTCCCTGTTTAGCAAATACAAGATTCCTCGCTACGCTCGGAATTTCAATTGCGAACAATATCATTATCCCTTTATCCCTCCTTCGTCGGGATAACAAGTTTCCTTTGTGGTTGCGGTTTGGGGCAGCGGTCCGGGTATTAGTTTGTCTTCCTTTTATTAGGAAAAAATACATTTGTCAACCTGTCGGAGAAACACTTGTCATCCCGAGCGTAGCGAGGGATAAGGGCGACCGGTATTTTAACTGTTTTGATTCCGACGCAGGAGGAATCTTTACCCTGGTTTCGGTCGGAGTGAAAGGGTTTCTTAGCTTTTTAGCAATACGGGGTTACCTCTGATTGGCGAAGGGATGGCGAATGCTCGTGTACTAAAAAAGATTGTCATCCCGAGCGAAGCGAGGGATAAAGACGACTCCTTTTTAAACTATTACGATTCCGACGAAGGAGGAATCTGTACCCTGACTGCAGCCGGGGTGACAAGGTTTCTTAGCTTTTTAGCAATACGGGGTTACCCCTGATTGGCGAAGGGATGGCGAATGCTCGTGTACTAAAAAAGATTGTCATCCCGAGCGAAGCGAGGGATAAAGACGACTCCTTTTTAAACTATTACGATTCCGACGAAGGAGGAATCTGATTCTTCAAAGGTGGCCAGGATCCACAAACTGTCGAGTTTAAAAATTCCCATGTCGGGTTCTTCGTTTTTATTAATTCCTCCTTTTTTTCCCGCCGCCAACCCTTTATCTCTTTTTCTCTTGCAATTGCTTCGTTGATATACCTGAATTCTTCGAAGTATATCAGGTTGTAACAAAAGTACCTTCCTGTGAAACTTTGCGACATGCCCCTGTTTCTCCAATGCTGTATAATTCTCAATACAAGATTATTTGTCACCCCCGTATAAAGCACTTTCCGTTGTGGATTTGTCAACATGTAAACATAAAAAATGTCTTTTTTCATAATTGATAAAGTTTTTATTGGAATAAATTTATAGGGGAAAACAATTTGAAAAGTTAGCCATCGCCGGATCTGAGCGTTTTTTTCCGGGCTTTTGTATTAATACAAGATTCCTCCTTCGTCGGAATCATTATTCAGTTCTAAGAAGAATGCTTCCGCCCCTCCCTTCGGTCGGGGTGACAAGTTTTCTTAGCTGCTGGGGCATCAAGATCTTTTTCCCTGCGTTTGCCTAAGAGTGAGTGAACTTAGCCGTACTAAGCATGGTTGTCATCCCGAAGTAAAGTGAGCGGTAATTGGGTTCTTTATTATTTGATTCCTCCGGACAACCCTTATGTAATGGATCTGGGATAGAGTGCGCTTCTCATTGCCTTGATTCTGGCAGAACCCCTGACATCCTGAGAAAAGTTAGTTATAAAAAGAGTATAGGACAGACTGCCATCTGGAGTGCTCTGTAGAAGCAAAGAGGGTCTCGTTACCTTGGCTCCAAAAGAACCCTTGTCATCCCGAGCGAAGCGAGGGATAAAGGCAACCTTCGTATCCACTATGTGGATTCCGACGAAGGAGGAATCTATATTCTAAGAACTCATATTGATCTTGTCATATTCATATTACCAACCGTTCATTCATTAACAATAATCTATTTTTACAAGCAGTCACCATTATTATGATCAGAGACCCCCGATATAAAGGCATTGTATTTATGCTCCTCGCAGCCCTGGGCTTTTCTATTATGGGCGGGGCGGCCAAGGCGCTGAAAGGAAGTTTCGGTGCCGGTCAACTGGTGCTCTACCGTAACGGGATCGGCCTGTTGTTTTTATTGCCCGGGCTTTTCATAAAACCGCCGGTACAGGTGGGGGGTAAACTGCTCCGCCTGGTTTTCCGGGGCTGTATGGGGGCAACGGCTTTATATACATTGTTGTATTGCATTCTGCATATTCCGTTGGGTACCGCTATGAGTTATAACCTCACTTCCACCTTGTTCATTGCGGTATTTTCCTGGATGGTTTTCGGGGAACATCATGGACGCGGTGTGGCATTTGCCGTGATCCTGGGTTTTGCCGGTATGCTGCTGATCTATAAACCCGTGATGCACCTGCCCTGGTATTATCACCTGGCCGGCCTGATTTCCGGCATCAGTTCGGCAATAGCCTATATGACCGTCAACCGGCTGGCGAAGTTTTATGACCCGCGGATTATTGTGCTTTCTTTTCTCTCCGCCGGTTTCATTATTCCGCTCGTTACAATGTTGCTGCATTACAGCTTCGGGTTTCAGGCCGACGGTTTGTTCATCATTGATTTCCGTGCACCGCAGGGTGTTGAATGGGGCTGGATGCTGTTGATGGGTATTTCGGCCCTGCTTGGACAATACTTTGTTACCCGTTCTTATGGAGCAGACAAAGCCGGGATCGTATCGGTATT
>CAZFLL010000085.1:0-2105 GCA_964519865.1 uncultured Chitinophaga sp.
GAATTCCTGAAACTGGCGGAAACACATCCCGTCTTTGATGTACGTTCACCGGGTGAATACAATCACGCCCATATTCCCGGTGCAAAATCATTGCCCCTGTTTACAGATGAAGAACGAAAGGAAGTGGGTACCGCCTATAAACAAATCAGCCGCGAACAGGCCATCAAGATCGGTCTCGACTACTTCGGTCCCAAGATGAGAAAGATGGTGGAAGAAGTGGAGGCTGTCTCGCAACTCGTAACTCGTGACTCAAAGCTCATTCTCATATACTGTTGGCGCGGCGGCATGCGCAGCGGTGCAGTTTCCTGGTTGCTGGACACATACGGTTTTAAGGTCTGTACGCTGATCGGCGGTTATAAGAAGTTCAGGAATCATGTACTCGATTCTTTTAAAAAACCATACCACTTCAACATCATCGGCGGATTTACCGGCTCGGGTAAAACCGAATTACTCAAAACCCTGAAAGAAAGAGGGGAGAAGGTGATCGACCTGGAAGCCATCGCCAACCACAAGGGCTCCGCCTTCGGCGCCATCGGCCTCCCCCCGCAACCCTCACAGGAGATGTTCGAAAATCTCCTAAGCAAAGAATTGTCAGCTATTAGTTCTCAGGAAGGACTGCCGACTACCGACTACCAACTGCCGACTGGCTGTATCTGGTTGGAAGACGAGTCCCAACGCATCGGCCTGGTCAATATCCCCGGCGATATCTGGAAAAACATGCGCCAGTCGAAGGTCTGGTTCCTGGATATCCCCTTTGAGGAAAGACTGAAACATATTATCCCCGAATATGGGGTGCTGGACCCCGAAAAGCTGATTGGCGCAATTGAGCGAATCAGCCAGAAATTGGGTCATTTGAACGCAAAAACGGCCATTTTACACCTAAAAGAGGGCAAAATCAGTGAAAGTTTCGAGATTTTGCTCCGGTACTACGATAAGTTTTATTTCCGGTCCCTGCACAATCGGGAGGGCCTGGAAGCGTTATTACATAAGATAAATTGTAAATCCGTCAGTACCGAAAATGCCGATCTCCTTATCCGTGAAACCAATGCCGCGGGCCAAAACCATTTGGCTTAGCCTCCTCCTTTTTTTCAGCCCCCTGTTTTTTTATGGCCAGACCCTTACCGGTCTCTGGGTGGGAGCTCTTCATAACGATAGCAGTTCCGTGCGGAAGGACCAGTCCTTCGAAATCGCCCTTACCGAATACCGGGGCAAGGTCTTTGGTTACTCCCGGAGTGAGTTTATCGTAAACGATACCCTGTATTATATTGTAAAAAGGGTAAAAGGAACAATCGAAGGTGATATCTGTGAGGTAACCGATGATGAAATCATTTCTTATAATTTCAGGGGCAAACTGGATAAAGGCATCAAAGTCACCAGCACTTTCCGCCGTAACCAGACCGATAGCACCTGGCAACTGGATGGCAACTGGAAAACCAACAAGACAAAAAATTATTACTCCATTACCGGAAAGGTTAAGTTGGCCGAAGAGAAAGACCTGACTGCCTCCAAACTCTTTCCTCACCTGGAAGAGCTGAACAAGGCTGATGAAATGGTTTTTTATAAAGAACGGAAAGAACCGGCCCCGATGGTGAAAGTGGCTAAACCCGAACGGATACAAACTTCTTATACCGAAAAGGCTGAAAAACTACAGGAGACAAAGGAAGCCATTGTACAGGTACACAAACCCTCTCTTCCTGAACCGGTTAAACCCGCCAAAGCGATTGAAGAGCCCCTGGCAAAAAATTCTGCTGCAGAAAAAGCCGACATTCCTGTAACAGTTATTGATCAACCCACCTCATCAAAACCAGTTGCGGAAAAATTGGCCGTCATTGAAGAACCGAAAGCGCCCACCGTCATTGAGAATAAAAAACCGGATCTTCTTCCGAAAGAACAACCTGTTGTGACGAATAAACCGGAAATAAATAATCCGGTCGTGGCTGAAGTTAAAAAGCAGTCATTACCTGAAGAAAGTAAGCCCTCCGAAACGGTAGCCGCCCCAATAGCTATTGCAGGTAAGACCGAGCCTGTAAAAACAAATCCTGCCGCACAGGAAAACAGTATGGTGAAAACAACAACCACTCCTGTAAAACCTGTTCAAAAAACAG
>CAZFLL010000085.1:2205-8316 GCA_964519865.1 uncultured Chitinophaga sp.
AGGCACAAAAGAACGTCCCTGTAACTCCGGCCATCAACACCCCGGTTGTGGCTGAAATACCCCGGAAAAAAATTGATCCCTCGGCTTTATTGATTAAGCAGTCATCCGAGGACCCGATCAAAAAATCCACGATGATCTCCGGCCGTAAATCCGAGTTCAGCCAGGAAGTCTATTTCAAATCCGACAGCCTGATCCTGACCCTCTATGATAACGGGGAAATCGACGGCGATACCGTAAGCGTATATATTAATGGCGAAGTGGTGATGCCCAGCCAGGGACTGAAAAGTTCGGCCATCCGGAAAACCATTCATATGGATGACGGGACCCAGACCTTTACCCTGGTGATGTTTGCCGAAAGCCTGGGTAAATACCCGCCCAATACCGGCCTGCTGGTCATCCGTGACGGGGATGATGTTTACAATCTTCGCTTCAGTTCGGATTTTCAGAAAAGTTCAGGTATTGTATTCCGGCGCAAGACAAACTAACACTTACCGTTTGTGGTTCCGGGTTTCCACTTGTTGAAATCAGCCGGGATGTACTGCATTTTTGCCTATCTTAATTCAATGAGAGGTCGTTTATTTCTATGCTTACTTTTCATTGTACAACTCAGTTTCGGGCAGACTACCAGTATTGATACCGTCTATTCCTCACAGGTCAAAGACAAATTCGTCATTACAGTACGTAAGCCGGCCGGTTATACTCCTGCAAAAAAATACCACCACGTGTATATGACCGATGGTTCCCTGGGCATCGGGGATTATGTCTTCGGTAAAGAGAAAACCTGGGCCGCCACAATTCCGAACAGTTGTGTGATCATTGCCATTTCACATACCGGTGACTGGGAAGAAAAACGACGCCGTGATTTTATTCCATCTGAAATCAGTAAAAACGCAGAATCCAATTTCGGGAACGCCGATAAGTTTTATGTCTTCCTGAAAGAAGAATTGATTCCCCGTATTGAAAAAAGCATGACCAATAAAAAAGACCGGGTCTTTATCGGCCACTCCTTTGGCGGCCTGTTCTGCCTGTATACAATCCTGAGGGAGGATAAACTCTTTGATAAACATTTCGCCATCAGTCCCTCGGTTTGGGCCAATTACAATGAGCTCGATAAAATAGAGGAACAATATGCTAAAACCCACAAATCACTGAAAGCCGATATTACGATCTATGTGGGCGGACTCGAATTTTTAAACAAAGTACTTTACTCCACCCGTAATTTTTATAACACCGTCAGCGGCCGCAAATACGCCGGCTGCTGGATCCGTAAAAATGAAATCGGGAATGCCAATCACTTCAGTATACGCAAACCGGCAATTGACCGGATTTTTGAATCCCTTAAGTAAACCTTGCTGATTATTTTCCGGCCATTTTAACCGAGAATTTCAGGATAATAAACTCTGCCGGTCTCACTACCGCCATTCCCACTTCTATGATCATGCGACCTTCGAGTACATCCTGGGCGGTCATCGTTGTCCCTAAACCTGTTTTTACATAGAAGGCCTGTTCTGGTTTCGAACCCATTAAGGCACCATCCCTCCATTTCAGGGTCAGGTAGTTTTCAATCATCGATTTTACTTTTACCCAGGTGTTCGCATCATTGGGTTCAAACACAAACCGCTCCACGCTTTTTTTCAGGGATTCTTCCACCATGATAAAAAAACGCCGTACCGGTATATACCGCCATTCATTGTCATTGCCCGCCAGGGTCCTGGAACCCCAAACATTTATTCCTCTCCCGGTAAAGGAACGGATCGCATTCACGGATTTGCCGGCGGATACATCAACATTCATGGATTCCTGTTCATGGTCGTTGATTGTAACGGCCACCCCATTGACGGCTGATAATGATTGATTGGCCGGAGCCTTCCACACCCCCCTGGTCCTGTCAACATTACAATACAATCCAGCCACTGCACCGGAAGGGGGTAAAACCAGCGGTGCCTGTTTCAGTTTATCTTCAATGCCCTTCATCAGCGGAAACAGCATGAGTAACTCTGCTTCTTTGGCCTCTGCTCCGGTGTCGTTGACGCTGGCCAGTAAATCCAGCTCTGCAATCTTTTGCTTAATGGCCGGGTCCGGTGTCAGGTCGGGCAAAGAAATTTTTCCGGTTTCAGTCCAGAGTGCATTTTTCCAATACCTGTATTGATAGGCCTTGTGTGGAATGGGGGTTTTCAGGAATGGCGTGTATGCCGCTCCGTATGTTAACTGGTTCATCCCGATACCGGTTCTGAATTCTGTAACCATGTCCGAAAGACTCCTTGTATCTGTGGCATATTTAAGGTCCAGGATACAAAAGCGGTCACCCAGCCGGCCGGCCTGCTGCAAAGCCTGCTGTTGAACGGAATACAGATCATTACCAGTCAGGTTGATGGCTTCCGGCATGACCAGTAAGGTTGGCTCATCCTGTTTGCTGATAATATCCAGGCCCCTGAGAAATGCGGACCGTTGAAATGTTTCACTGTAATTACCGATAGAAACCACATAGCAGGGGCCGCCACCGTTATTGAAATACAATTGTACTGACTGGTTCAGATTATACCCGTTGGCGGCCGGCTCAGCTGACTTTACAGTAGAAGATCCATCCAGTATAATTTTTGAAAACCATACGGGCCCGCTTTTCCCGTAATACTGTTCAAACTCCGTAAACGATTTTATACGTAAGGCCGTAAACCGGAGATCACCGGTTGTTTTATTGTCTGCCTTTTCAGTGTACCCGATAAAGGCCGGTATCGCAGAGGCCACTTCTGACACAGAAGCCGGAAGCGATGATACTTCCTGGACAAACACCCCGGGTTTCCTGATCTGTGCCATACTATTCAATTGACAGATGAGTAAAAAAAAGAGTGGGAATCTTTGAACAGATTTCATCCTGTATTTTTTATACAACTAAAGTTAACCAAACAATACCGAGATTTGCAGTCAATAAAATGAACTATGAGTGAACCCGTAAAACTGACCCAATACTCCCACGGTGCCGGCTGCGGTTGCAAGATCTCGCCCAAAGTGCTGGATGAAATATTAAAAACTTCCGTTGCATTTCCCGATAATGATAAACTCCTGGTGGGCAATCACAGCCGCGACGATGCGGCCGTATATGATCTCGGTAACGGAACGGCCATCATTTCCACTACCGATTTTTTTATGCCGATCGTGGATGATCCCTTTGAATTCGGGCGCATCGCGGCTGCCAATTCCATCAGCGATGTTTATGCTATGGGTGGCAAGCCACTGATGGCCATAGCAGTGTTGGGCTGGCCCGTGAATAAACTACCCGCCGATGTGGCGCAGAAAGTAGTGGAAGGCGGCCGCAGTATTTGCCTGGAAGCAGGCATCCCCTTAGCCGGAGGCCACAGTATCGATTCCCCTGAACCGATTTTCGGTCTCGCCGTTACGGGAATACTTCCCATTGAAAACCTGAAACAAAACAATACGGCTAAAGAAGGCGATCTCCTGTTTCTCACCAAACCCCTGGGAGTCGGTATTCTTTCCACAGCACAGAAAAGAGGATTATTGAACGAAGAGTTACTGGCAGTGATCGTAAAACAAATGACGACCCTGAATAAAACAGGGGAGGAGCTGGGAAAAATAAAAGGGGTACACGCGATGACCGATGTAACCGGTTTTGGCTTCCTGGGACACCTGATTGAAATGGCCGAAGGCAGCGGACTGACCGCAGAAGCCTGGTATGATAAAATTCCCGCCATCCCCGGTGTAAAAGATTATATCGCACAAGGCGTCTTCCCCGATGGCACCACGCGCAACTGGAGCAGTTATGGAGAGAAAGTGAAATTTGAAAAAGGCACCCCGGTGGCAGAAGCTTTTAAGTTGTTACCCGATCCGCAAACCAATGGTGGATTACTGATCAGTGTAGCTCCTGATGCTGTTGAAGCTGTGAAAGAGTGCCTGGTAAAAGCGGGGTTGTCGGAATTTACCACTCCGATCGGTACCATTACTTCAAAACAGGAAAAAGCAGTTATTATCAAATGATGAATCAGGGGCGGTCAGCTTTCTCTTTTTCAATTTTATTCTGGTAAAAAATCAGGTTGGTATTAAACACCAGTGAAAACTGGTTTTTGCGAACTCCTGCAATTGGATATTTATTGGTGGAAAATGCGTAGCCGTAATACAGGTTGATCATACCAAGTCCGAAACCTATTTTGGGAATGATCATAACATCTTTGTTTCCGGTATTCCAGACATACATCAGGTCAATCCCCCCGGAACCACCATTATTGACCGATTCAAAACCGGCTTTTATTCCATAGACGGTTTCCCTGCCGGTCCGCGCCGGAACCCAGTGAAAAGAAGCATGGGCGGCATAGGCCAGGAAACCGTGGCGTTCTTCAAAAATATATCGTTGTAAAGCAAAACCGGCTTCTGTATAAAACGCCTTTTGTGTACCCCATTCAATCCGGGGTGCGATTTTTAATTTTTTCCAGGTGGCCGGTGTTTTGTGCCTGATCGTTGTATCCCTTAATTGGGCACTGGCATCCGCCAGTTGCAGAAGTACAGTGAACAGGATTAAAAACCGTTTCATAGCAAACCGGGTTAGCGTCTTTGTAAAAAAATTTCCGCCATCATGCATCGTACGCTGCCACCCTCCACTTGTTCAATGGTAGGAACAGGCACCGGAACCAACCTGGCATACCGTTCGAGTTGCTGCAATTGATCAGCGCGTAATGAGTCCATGGCTGTCTGGCTGAGGATCAGCAAGGCTTCCCCTTTTTTATTTTTCAGTTCCAGCATATTACCCGCAAAAGCATAGAGCTGATCTCTTGTAATCGGAATAATAGCATGATCCGTTGATTCCAGTAATTGTTTCACTGCAATCAGTTCCCATTCTTCTTCTATCGCATCCTCACAGAGCACGGCAAACTTTTCGCCCAGGGCCATCAGCACATTGGTATGATAAATCGGGTGACCCTCTTTGTCTGTCGCCAGGAATACGATCGCCTGGAAACCGTTTGTACCGGCAAACTTTTCGAGCACGGACAAATTAGTGCGTTCAGAAATGGCTGCATAGATCATTTCATTGTCATAATCAATGACCATACTGCCGGTTCCTTCGAGAAAGCGCCCCTCTGCCTCAAATTCGCTCCAGTCCTGGAGATCGTTTACCACAAACAGATCCGTCAGCTGTTTAAGTAAGTCGTCTCTCTTCTCTGTCCTCCGGTTGGCGGCAAACATGGGGTAGATGAATATTTTCCCGTCCGGAGAAGTGCTGATCCAGTTATTGGGGAATATGGCATCGGGCTTGGGTGGCTCCTGGCTGTCATCCAGCACCACAACGTCCACCTCCAGGCTGCGCAACAGGTTTACCATGGCATCAAACTCGGCGAGCGCTTTTTGTTGCACCGTTTGTATGTCCGCGCCGGGATTGTGCTGGAAGAAATTATTCGCCGCTGTTTCAGCATTAAATCCAAAAGCCGCCGGGCGAACCATTAATATCGTAGAAGCAATGGGCAATAAACTGGTTTAATATTTTTCAAAGCGGATCATATCCACCCGGGGGGTGCAGTGTCCACTCAGTATCTCCCTGCGAATGAGTTTATAAATACGGCCAACTGCAATGCTATCCTTCTTTATTTGTTCAGCATAAAGCGGTCCCCCGTTTAGCCGCTCCGAATACACCGTATCTTTTTTATTGGTGGAATTTATTCCGGCTTCCAGTTCCAGCCAGGCGTTGTAACGCGTACTGTCACTGGTTTCCAGTTTGATCAGCTTTGCCGGATGTATGGTTTCCTTATAGCTGCAGGGCCCCCCGTCCACCGGTCCTCCGTTATTACAGGAAACAAACAGCAGCGCTGAAGACATTAACAGTAGTCCTTGCTTAATCATAGCTTTAAAGTTAAAGTAACGCGTCAATCTTTGCCGCCAGTTGCTGGTCTTTTTCTGTAACAATATCCCCGGCGTCATGGGTGCTCAGCCAGATCTCCACCGTATTCCACACATTGGTCCACAACGGATGATGATCCATCTTCTCGGCCTCGATAGCCACCCGGGTCATAAAAGCAAAGGCTTCGCTGAAGTTGCTGAACTTGAATTTGCGGTAGAGTTTGTTGTCGGTATGAGTCCACATGAGGGAAAAGGTTTAGACGTTTAGTCGTT
>CAZFLL010000085.1:8416-18136 GCA_964519865.1 uncultured Chitinophaga sp.
GTTTAGAAGCACCATATTCAAAGTGATACTCCGGAGTACCTGTTGGTTCTTGTTTTTTGTGCTTATTTGAAGCTTGAATTTTGGATCTTCTTTGGTTCTTGGTGTCTTGGCATCTTGCCTGCCCTCCGTAGCTTAAGCGAAGGAGGGGTTCTTAAAAAACAAGGTTCTCCTTGTTTTTTATCTGGTCGATCGATAGTTCAGTTACCAGCTGCACACTATTAATACTCCTGATCGTCTGAATGGTCTCCTGCATGCTTTCGTCATTCACTTCGTCTCCCTTCATCAGCCAGAGAAAATCGAAGTGCTTGAACTCCGGCAGCAGGTATTCGCCGTCAAACTGGTTGTTATATATATAATGTTCCAACGAACCGGTGGGAACCCGGTACTCGTATACAGAGAAAAAATAATCCCGTTTCTTTTTGATCAGTTTGATCTCAATATCATTGATCCGGAAATCGAGGCCGATCGTATTATTCAGGTGCCAGCAAAACTGGTAGTCCTTGATCGGGGCCATAACGCCCAGCAAACGGGTGTCTTCAAAGAAGCCCTCCATGAGCTCCCTGGTATCCAGCACCAGTTTGTTTTTTTCGGCCATGCTGTAATTTACTGATTAGAACTCAACATTGGTTGATAAGGTGTCTTTCCCCCGCAGGTAAATCACTTTAACCTTATCCCCTTTCTTGAATTTTCCCAACGTCTGCATATAGCTTTCCATCGATGTCACTTTGAAATCCCCGATCTGCAGGATAATATCACCGGCTTTGAGTCCGGCCTTTTGCGCCGGCTTTCCCTCGCTTACCCCATCTGCCCGCAGCCCTGTGCCTGACCAGGTATAATCGGGCATAATACCCATGGAAACACTGAAACGCGCAGACGTGCTGGTCTGCGCCTCTTTTGTTTTGAGAAAAGCAAGACGGGGCTCCGTATTCAGGGTTTCCACCACGGTAAACACATGGCGGACGATCAGCGCTTCCCCGTCATAATTGATCTTATCCGCATCATCCGAAGGTTTGTGATAATCCGTATGCAGCCCGGTAAAATAAAAAAGCACCGGTATATCCTTCCGGTAGAAAGAGGTATGATCGCTTGGACCGGTACCACTGCTGTCGGTACGGATAATCATAGGAGCGGGGGTATTGCTTTTATACGGCAGTCTGAAAAAATCGTGGTTATTGATCGCTTTTTCCCAGGACGGTGAAGTGCCATATCCGCCAATGGTGAGCACTTTGCTGCTGTCATTCAGCCTTCCCACCATGTCCATATTGATCATGTAGTTCACCGTTTTCAGGTCAATGGTCGGGTGTTCTGTAAAATGTTTTGACCCATATAAACCCAGCTCCTCACCGGAGAAGGCAATAAAGAGATAATTATTGTTCTTCAGCGAAGAGGCTTTCAGTTTTTTAGACAATTCGATCAAAGCCGCGGTCCCGCTGGCATTATCGTCTGCCCCGTTGTGAATGGCTGGTTCAAGGGATGTATTGCGGGAATTGCCGTCTTCCCCATAACCAAGGTGATCAAAATGTGCCCCCAGCACCACGGTGGTGGCAGCCCCGTTATCCAGGTAACCGATTACATTGGTCCCGGTCCTGATTTTTTCACTGAGCGAAACGGCAAATTTTACCTTGATGGTGGCAGAGGGATCTTTCAGGTACCTGGCCGCGGCTTCTTTCTTAATATAAATGACCGGTACACTGAGCGTGGCAGATTTATCCTTGCCGTTAAACGCCAGTTTATCATCGGTGGCAGATGTATTATAGATAATGACAGCCGTGGCTCCTTTGTTCTTTGCTTTAATGGAGTTGGTATAAATATAATCCGCCAGGTCAAAATGCGGATTGGTCTTATTCTCCTCCAGCGCGTCTTTCAGATCCACAAACCAGGGCATATCGGCTTCCTGTACGGCTATGGACGGAAGCGCTTCCATTTTCAGGTTAGCGCTGTAGGGGAAGGGGAAAAAATCCTTTCCGGTTTCCAGTTTACTTCCGTTTATGCTGAAAGCCGTGGAGGTATCAATCTGTTTACCTTCATTGACTTCAAATGGCTGGTAATAATTGCTGGTTCCTTTGGGTAATAACCCCGCATTGCTGAACTGGTTGCTGATATATTCCATGGCCATTTTTTCACCCCTGGTACCAGTACGGCGGCCTTCGAGTTTATCATCGGCCAGGTACTGAATATGAGATTTCAGGTTGCTGAGCAACTGTACTTCATCTTTATTAATTTTTTTAGACGGAGAACAGGCTGACACGAAAATAATCAGTGCGGCCAGGGACCTTGAAAAAGCGCGAAGCATATTAAAGTGATTGATAAGTTGCAAAGGTATTGAGCTGAGCTGTTTTTTACAGAGAATATTGCCGGAATTCCTCCAATCTTTTTCCGCATTGCCCTTGCTAAAAATCGTATTTCGTAAGGCCATTTCCCCTTACCGTAATACTTTTGCCATCCCGGACAGATGATTGTCACTCAAATGGAGAACAAAAAGCTACATATTGCCCTTGTCGGAAATCCCAATAGCGGAAAAAGTTCGCTGTTTAACTGCCTGACGGGTTTAAACCAGCAGGTGGGCAATTTTCCAGGGGTAACCGTTGATAAAAAAACGGGAGCCGCCAGTTTTGGGCAATACAATGCTGAACTGATCGACCTGCCCGGTTCCTATAGCCTCTACCCCCGAAGACTGGATGAATGGGTGAGTTATAAAGTCCTGATCGGGGAAGACAAGGATATCAGGGCCGATGTGGTGGTCGCCGTGGCCGATGCCAGTAACCTGAAAAGAAACCTGCTCTTCTGTACCCAGATCATTGACCTGAAAGTACCGGTGGTGGTGGTGCTGACCATGATGGACCTGGCCCGGCAAAAAGGGATCAAGATCGACCTGGCCACCCTCGAACGGGAACTGGGCGTACCGGTTGTGGCCGTTAACCCAAGAAAAAACAAGGGCATCACTGAACTGAAAAGGGCCATCAGTCTCACGGTTCAGCAATCCAGTAAATCGCAGACCCCGGTCCGGGATTTTATCGACAATAAAGCCCTGGCAGAGACCCCAATTGATGAGGTGAAAAAGCATTTTCCGCTGCTGAGCGACTATAAAGCGATCCATTACCTCATTAATCACGAGACCTTTGACCTGGATACGGCCATGCAGGATACAATCGAAAATATCGAAATCCGCAACCAGTTCAACCCGACCAAGACCCAGGCCGAAGAGATTTTACAACGTTATAGCCGGATCCGGCAGATCATGCAACAGGCGGTAACCGAACCGGATCCGCTGCAAAAATCCATTTTCACCGAACGGATGGACAATGTACTCCTGCACCGCCGCTGGGGATACCTGATCCTGCTGGCTGTATTGTTCCTCCTGTTTCAAAGTGTGTTCTGGCTGGCCCAGTACCCGATGGACTGGATCGACCTCGGTTTTTCAAAGATCAGCCAGGGCCTGGCCGCTACCTTACCCGATACCCGTTGGACCGACTTATTATTAAATGGAGTCATTGCCGGCATGAGTGGCATCCTGATGTTTGTTCCACAAATCATGATCCTGTTCGGCCTGATCACCCTGCTCGAAGACAGCGGTTATATGGCCAGGATCAGTTTTCTGTCCGACCGGCTGATGCGCAGCGTAGGGCTGAACGGCAAAAGCGTGATGCCCATGATCAGTGGTTTTGCCTGTGCGGTACCGGCAATCATGAGTGCCCGGAATATTGAAAACAGGAAGGAGCGTTTACTCACTATTCTGATTACCCCGTTGATGAGCTGCTCGGCCCGTCTTCCTGTTTATACCATTCTTATCGGCCTGGTAATCCCAAAGACCTATCTCCTGGGTTTTATGAGTCTGCAGGGCATCGTGATGATGGGGCTTTACCTGCTGGGACTGGTCATGGCGCTGATTGTTTCCTATGTCGCCAAGTGGTTTATCCATATTAAAGAAAAAAGCTTTTTTATCCTTGAACTCCCCACATACCGGGCGCCCCGTTGGAAAAACGTATTACCCACCATGATCAGCAAGGCAAAAATCTTTGTGGTGGATGCAGGTAAGATCATTATGATCATCAGCCTCGTGCTCTGGGCGCTTAGTTCCTTCGGCCCGGGCAATACGATGCAGGAGATTACGGCTAAATATGATCAGCTGAAAGCACAACCCGGTGCCAATACTGTTCAGCTGAATAAAGAATACCATACCGAAAAACTGGAGAAATCCTTTGCCGGTATTATCGGCAAATCGATCGAACCCGCCATTACTCCATTGGGATATGACTGGAAGATCGGCATTGCCCTGGTTACTTCTTTTGCCGCACGGGAAGTGTTTGTAGGTACCATGGCCACTTTATACAGCGTGGAAGACGACGGCGCAGGTGGTTTATTGCTGAAAGAAAAAATGAAGGGGGCGCTTCGTCCGGATGGTACTCCTGTATTTACACTGGCCAGCGGACTTTCATTACTGATCTTCTATGTTTTTGCGATGCAATGTATGAGCACACTCGCCGTGGTGAAACGGGAGACCCGCAGCTGGAAATGGCCGGTAATACAACTGGTATACATGACCGGGCTGGCTTACCTGCTGAGTTTGCTGGTCTATCAGTTGCTGAAATAGTTATATAAATATCCCGCCACTTTTCTCGCCATTGTCCAGGCCTCATTCTCGTTGGTCCACCTGATGTCTTTATTGTTTTTCGTGAAAATGCAGAACACAAAGGGGTTTTTGGGAACATTTACAATCATCGCCTCGCTACGCGAAGCATTGACACATCCGTTTTTACTGAACACTTCAATCGTAGGGGGAATTACAGAAATCCCTTCATTTTCATCCCAGAAGTTCCGGCCCAGCAGGCGCAACATCCGTTCGCTGGCCGAATGAGAAAATACCTCAAACCGATAGATCTTCTCGAAAATGCTACCCATTTCACGGGGCGTGGTTTGTCCCCAGCCATATTGGGTGCGGTTATTCTCCCTTCCGGGTGTGCGCGAGTTTACGCGGGTATCTTTAAAACCAAGACTATCCAGTATTGTATTGATCCGGGTGCCGGTGCCGGCCAGGCTTTGCAGCCAGAGACTGGCGGTATTATCGCTGGTGGTGAGCATCAGCATCAATAGTTTTTTCAGGGCAATTTTTTCCCCGCTTTTAAATGATCCCAGGATATCAGATCCTTCATACAATAGTGAGTCCTTATACGTGAGTGAAGAATCATACGCCAGTTCACCCTTGTTCATCCGGTCAGCAATCCCCAGCAGTATGGGCACTTTCACAATGCTGGCGGTTGGGAAAATGCTGTCTGCATTGATGGCCGCCACCTTACCCGTCCGCAGGTTTTTTACATAGATGCCGATATCACCCCCGTATGCGCTGATCATTGACTTCAGTTCAGCCTGCAGTTTTTTGTCCGTGCGCTGTGCCTGGATGGAAAAAGCGGCACACAACAGGAGTGCGCCGCTTATAAACAGTTTTTTTATCATCAGAATGCTTTTTTGGAGGGCGTATTTGTTGATTGCATATAATCAAACACCAGGTGGCAGAATGCTTTTACCCCGGTCTTCATACTGCTTTCATCGATGGAGAAATCTGGGGTGTGGTGGGGAAAGGCTGTTTTAGGATCCTTGCCTTTTTCCATTCCCCCGATAAAAAAGAAAAGCGATGGCACTTTTTCCGCAAAGAAGGAGAAATCCTCTGCGCCGGTTACGGCTTCGGTTTCCACAACATTCTGTTCCCCGGCTGCTTTTATAAAACTCGGCAGCATTTTTTTGGTCAGGGCCGGGTCATTATAGGTTACCAGGGTTTTCTTGTCAATACTGGTCTCGGCTGTAGCCCCCGAACTTTCGGCAATCTTTGCGGCAGTCCATGCTATTTTTTCATGAATAATCCGCTGCATACCGGTGTCAAGGGTCCGGATAGTGCCCAGCATCGTTACTTCTTCCGGGATAATATTGGAGCGAACCCCGCCATTGATCACGCTAACAGAGATCACGGCCGGATTCTTTGTCAGTTCTGTCTGCCGGCTGATAATGGTCTGAAGCCCGCTAATGATCTGGGCGGAAACCACCACCGGGTCAATGCCCAACCAGGGTTGTGAACCATGGGTTTGTTTTCCTTTTACTTTTATTTTGAACCAGTCGGAAGCAGCCATGATCCCGCCTGAGCGGTATTTGATCTTACCCACTTCGGTTTGCGAGTTAATGTGCAATCCAAACATGACATCCACATGCGGATTTTCCAGCACGCCCTCTTTCACCATCAGGGGGGCTCCGCCTTCTTCTCCTTCCGGGGGACCTTCTTCAGCTGGCTGGAAAATAAACTTAATAGATCCAGCCAGGTCTTTTTTCATACCTGCCAGGATTTCGGCCACACTCATTAATATAGATACATGGGTATCGTGACCACAGGCATGCATGACTCCGACCGGCTGGCCATTGTAAACCGACTTTACTTTGGAAGCAAAGGGCAGGTCAACTCTTTCCACGACTGGCAATCCATCCATATCGGCTCGTAACCCGATACAGGGACCGGGTTTGGCTCCTTTTAATACACCCACCACACCGGTTTTACCCACGCCTTCGGTGACTTCAATACCCAGTGACCGGAGGTGATCCGCTATGATTTTGGCCGTCCGGGTTTCCATATTTCCCAGTTCAGGATGTTCGTGCAGGTCTCTTCGCCAGGCAATGCACTTCGGTTCTATTTTATCTGCGGCCGCATCGATCTTTGCCGTCAGATCATTCACCCCTTTCTGGGCCTGTATTATAAAAGGAGAAAAGAAGAGGAGAAGGAGCAGTTTTTGTTTCATGTCGGGATATATTGTTTGTAACAATGAATTTACTGTAATTCTTTCCGATATTTATAATCAGCATCTGCTAGCTTTAAAATTTTTATATTTAAACCTCAATGCTGTTACGTCATCTGCCATTTTTAAGGGCCGTTTTCTTCCACAGTGTTTCTGCTTTTGGCGGACCACAGGCGCATATGGGTATGATGATGAAAACTTTTGTGCAACGCACCCCTTATGTTACGGAGAAGGAACTCATGGAGTACAATGCCTTTTGCCAGTTACTTCCGGGAGCATCCTCCACCCAAACACTGACCCTGATCGGCTATAAACGGGGGGGAGTTCCATTGGCGGTGCTCACACTGATCATCTGGATACTCCCCGCTTCTTTTTTAATGGGTGCTCTTTCTTTTTTATTACAGTATATCGACAAGCGGCAACTGGGGACTGATATTTTCAAATTTATTCCCCCGATGGCCGCGGGCTTCCTGGGTTATGCCGTGATTCATATTTTCCCGCACGCTATAAAGAATACCATCACCTGGATCATTATGCTCTGCAGTGTGGCGGCCACTTATTTTCTTTTTGGTAAAACATGGGTGATTCCTGTACTGATCGTGGCGGGTGGGATAGCGACTAACTTCAGCCAGAAACGTATTCCACAGCTGGAACAAAAACCACGCAAGATCCGCTGGTGGAACTTCTGGTTATTCGGAATTATTTTTATTGCAGCAGGTATACTGAGTGAAGCCGCCCGTAAAAATGACTGGCCGGACCGAAAACCCATCAATCTTTTTGAAAATACTTACCGGATGGGCAGTCTTGTATTTGGCGGGGGCCAGGTGCTGATGCCCATGATGTATGAACAATGGAGTGTGCGACCCGAAACAGAATCCGTAAAAGAAAGAAACCCCAACGCCGTGCAGATCGACCAGGATAAATTATACACAGGAATGGGTATTGTACAGGCGGTGCCGGGTCCTGTTTTTTCCATTGCTTCATTTGCCGGGGGTATGGCCCTGAAAGATATGGGTACTGAAATGCAGGTGCTGGGCTGCCTGATCGGTATGATCGCCATTTTTTTACCCAGTGCCCTGCTGGTATTGTTCTTTTACCCGATCTGGCATAACCTGCGGAAATATGCCGTGGTATACCGGTCACTCGAAGGAATCAATGCCGTGGTGGTGGGCATCATGCTTGCTTCCTCTTTTTATATTATGCGGGATATTTCGTTTGTGGGGCCCAACACCATCAGCCAGGTCAATATCCTGGTGATCCTGGGAACGATCCTGTTGCTGCAGTTTACCAAAGTGCTGCCCCCGCTGATCGTGATAGCCTGCCTGCTCCTGGGTTATTTTTTATAATAGCCCCCTTTTTCTATTTCCTCCAACACGATATCGGGTACCATATAGCGGATCGACTTCCCGTCGGCAATACATTTTCGTATATGCGTGGCCGATAGTTGCAGCAGGGGAGCGTCCACCACCTGCATCCGGGCATGGCTGGTATTCGTTACCGGGAAACCCGGGCGGGGATAAACATAGATCGAATAATCGCGCAGGATGAGTTCAGCGTTTTTCCATTTGTGCAGGTTCTGGAAACTATCGCTCCCCATGATAATGGAGAACTCATGATCGGGAAACTTTTCAGCGAGATAGGTGAGGGTATTGATCGTGTAGGAGGGCTTGGGTAATCCGAACTCGATCTCCGAGGCTTTGATCCGGTTATCCTGTTCGGTAGCCAGTTTCACCAGGTGCAGACGGTGATACTCGTTGAGCAGGCCATTTTCCTGTTTGAATGGGTTTTGAGGGGAAACGACAAACCAGATTTTCTCGAGGTCGGTCTCGTTTAATAAATGACTGGCAATGATCAGGTGACCGACATGCACCGGGTTAAAGGAACCAAAATAAAGCCCAATTTTCATTTAAAATATTGATAATCAATGTTTTAGTTCTACGAGAATATGTTCGGCTTCATTTAACCGAAGGCTCAGGTGATAACCGGCCACATTCACGGAAATCGGATCTCCCAGGGGAGCTACCTGCTCCAGCAGAATCCGCTCTCCGGGAACACAACCCATTTCCATCAGTTTCAGAAAGATCTCGTTGTTTTGAAATTCCTTAATGATCCCTTCCTGTCCTGGTTTTAAATCCGAAAGCCTTGCAATCATTTATCCAAAATATTAATAGCACAAAACTACCCTTGTTGGTTGGTATTTCTTTACGAATTTTGAAATTATGCCTTCACAATCAAAAGTTTGTTTCTTCTTCGAAACCAGGGGGTTTTCATTGGAAACCCGCAATCGCCTGAAAACACAAATTGAATCCCTCTTCAAAAAGGAAGGTAAAAAGCTGGAGTCTCTCAATTATATCTTTTGTTCAGACAAGCGTCTCCTGGAAATCAACCGGCAGTACCTGCAGCACGATTTCTATACTGATATTATCAGTTTTGATTTATCGGCCGGACCTGCGACCATGGGAGAAATCTATATCAGCATCGACCGCGTGAGAGAGAATGCCCGGACCCTGGGTGTTTCTTTTAAGTCGGAGATCCACCGGGTCATCTTTCATGGGGCCCTGCATCTCTGTGGTTATGGAGATAAAAAGAAGGATGAAGTGGTGACTATGAGGAAAAAAGAGGATTACTGGCTTTCCCGGTACTTCTCTAAATGAACCGCAGAGGGCGCGGAGGATGCAGAGAAATACTGAAACAAATCATTTTCTGGCTCTTACCCTGCCTACCGGAAAATCTGAGACGCTGATCCTTCAGATTCTCCCTTTCTAGCTTCTTGCCTCTTGTTTCTCGCTTCTCTCTACATAATTAACCTCTGTTTTAGACACAATTCTGATAAGAATTAAAAATCAATCCATTAGTTCCGTTCCACGGGACACTGTTTCAGGCTGAAACGGTGTCCCGTGGAACACCTATCTTTGTGGAAACATTCAATAATGGCCAGGAAGAGACA
>CAZFLL010000086.1:0-17481 GCA_964519865.1 uncultured Chitinophaga sp.
CTTCGGTTTATGTTTCTCAAAGCCGGCCAAAGGGCGGTACCGGATTATCTGTCGTCTCCTGCCCGATTACAGAAGCCTGCCCTTCTTTTCCAATATTAATCAGCAATAATGTAAATACCTCCACATACTTATTCACAGGTTGTGAATAGAGAAAAGGGTCAGGCTGAGCTGTGTATCGCTTTTTTATGTATAGCAAAATATTCCTGTTGAAATTCACGGCTTATTTTTTTTATGAAAAAGGAAATTAAAGGAAGCATTTTTTTTCAGGAGGCAGGCCCGGACCCGGGGTGTTACAAAAAGCCTGCGTCAATTTTTTGCTGTAATAAGGAAAATAAAAACAGGTTATTATATTAACTATTTATATACTATCAAAAAATGTAGTAAGTGTTTCCTATTATGAATAAGTAAATATTATACGAATGTTTGCGTAATAATTTTACGTATAACCCGCTGAGTGATGGGATTTGACTAAATTATGACAGAACTGCTTATTGTCATCCAATTCTATGCCTACAGGTCACCACCGTAACCCCCAACAGCCACTAACCGAAACGGATCTGCCCATCCGCGGAGGCGCTATGTACCCCCTGATGCTGGATGCAATCGGGGATGCCATTTGTATGTTTGATGTCCGCGGGGAATTAAACTGGCAGAACAAGGCCTGCATCTCTCTCTGCAACCAGGAGATTACAACGGAGGGTAAACCTGCTATTTCCATTACAGATCATCTTACTACGGCTCAGCTGGCCGATTTCCGTAAACATTTATACCGCGCTCTTGGCGGGGAACGAGTATTTTTTGAATGGATATGTGCCATCCGTCCCAGAGTATTACTGATGGAACTGCGACCGCTCCGGGATGAACAGCAGGTGATCGGGGTAATGGGCACTATCAGGGAAAGCAGTAATCTTTCAGTCAGCTCACCTTCAGCCAATTCTTCCGCAATCAGCCAGGTGTTAGAACGGGTGACGGATGCTTTTTTCGCATTGGATAAAAACTGGAATTATACATATATCAACAGTAAAGCGGAGGAATTACATGGGCGCCCGGCCGGGCAACTGATCGGGAAAAATATCTGGGAGGAATTCCCTGATGTGGTGAATGAACCTTTTTATACCAGTCTCCACCAGGCCATGGAAACGCAGCAACCTTTGCGGGTTGAGTTGTTTTATTCATCCGCCAATAAATGGTATGAGGATTTCATCTATCCTTCCGCAGAAGGGTTATCTGTGTATTACAGGGATATTACGGCCACCAAAAATACCGAGGAACTGCTGATCAGAAGTGAAGAACAGTACCGGTCATTGGTGGAGCAGGCAGCTGATGCCATTATTATAGCGGATCTGAACGGCCGCTGCCAGGATTTCAATACGATGGCCGAAAAAATGACCGGTTATACAAAGCAGGAGCTGGCCGGGCTGAATATTTTTCATTTACTGGTCATCCCGCCTGGTGAACCTCCGATCCGGATGGCCGAGATACTTGATCACAAAGCTATCCTGCAGGAAAGGAAAGTCAGGCGTAAGGACGGCAGCGTTTTCTATGCAGAACTGAATACCAAACTGCTGACCGGGGACCGGATACTGGTGATCGGCCGGGATATCAGTGACCGGAAGAAAATGGAATCGGAAATCCAGGAAAGCGAATTCAGGTACAGGACCCTTTTTGAGGAAGGCGCCGATGGAGTTTGTTTTTATGATATAAAAAAAGACTGTTACATCGGTGTAAATAAACGGATGACAGAATTGTTCGGCTATTCAAAAGAAGAATTTCTCCGGCTGAAAGTTACAGATATCACATTTGAAGAAGAACTCCTGATTAATCCCCCCCGTTTTATCGGACTGAAACTGGGTATAACCGTAAGCAATGAGCGCTATTTCAAACGAAAAGACGGTAGTGGTATTTATGTGGAAACAACCACGCGACGGCTTACAGACAGCAGTTTTGTCTCTTTTATGCGGGATATAACTGACCGCAAGAATGCAGAGAATGCCATTAAGGAAAATGAGCTGCGCTGGAAACTGGCCCTGGATACCAGTGAACTGGGGGTTTGGGAAATGAACTTTGAAAAGAACAGCGCTTTTATTTCTCCCAAAACCCGTGAACAAACGGGTTACCTGAATGAAACAGATTTGTCCAGCCCTGATTTCTGGCTGAGCGCGATTTATAAAGAGGACCAGGAAACAACCGTCGGGAAATTTATACAGACACTCAAAGGGAACAGTCCATCCTTTGATGCCACTTTCCGGGTGGTTTGTAAGAATGGTGAAATGAAATGGTTCCGGTTTACCGGAAAAGTGACTGACCGGGATTCCTCCGGCCGGGCCTTAAGAATTATTGGTATCCATGAGCATATTACGGACCGGGTGATGAAGGAAAGTGAACTCAGGCTGAAAGGCGCTGCTATCGAATCCACCCTCAGTGGTATCGGGATGGCGGAGCTGGATGGCACAATTACCTATGTGAATTCAGCCATCGTAAAAATGTGGGGGGCTGAAAGCAGTGCTGACCTGGTGGGCAAAAAGCTGACCGATGTGTTTTATGGAGACGGGGTATACAATTCCATGCACCTGCTGCAAACCGAAGGTTCGGCCCATGGGGAAGACACCGCAATACGTATTGATGGCAGCTTATTTCCCATTGAATTTTCGGCGAATGTGATCCATGATGAACAGGGTAAACCTGCCTGCCTGTTTGGCTCATTCATCGATATTACCCAACGCCGGGAAGCCCAGATCAGGTTAGCTGAAAGTGAAACTTTATTCAGGGAAATCACCGAACATTCACCCAGTGGAATCATATTACTGGATAAAACCTTCAAGTTTAAATTTGTCAGTGACTCGGCCCGCCGGATCACCGGGTATATTGATGATCCGATTGTAGGGGCGGATCCCGATCTTTTTACACATCCTGAAGATCTGCCGGGCCTGCTTGTTATTCTGCAGGAGATGATCAATGTGCCGGGGAAAGTAGTTACAGCCCAATACCGGTTCCGGTTTAAGGATGGCAGCTGGCATTATATCGAAAGTACTTTTTCCAACCTGCTCCATATAAAGGATGTGGAAGTGATCTCCATAAACTTCAGTGATATCAGTGAGATCCGGAAAACCGAAAGCCAGATCCGGCAGTTTAATGAACGTATCCAGCTTTTATCCAAAGCCACCAATGACGCTGTATGGGAATGGGATATTCTGAATGACAGCATGTGGTGGAATGAAGCTTATTACACTATGATGGGGTATGATCCTTCGGGGCCGGTACCTCCCTTGCCTGACTGGATACGGAAAGTACATCCGGATGACCGGGATAAAATAGTGGGCCGCCTGAAACGAATCCGGAAAAATATGGTGGATTCCTGGCAGGATGATTTCAGGTACCAATTACCGGATGGAACCTGGGGTACGGTACTGGACCGGGCCTATGTAATACGGAATGAAGAAGGACAACCGGTACGGGTGATTGGAGCTTACGTCGATATTACCCAGCAAAAGCTGATTGAGGAAAAACTGCAGTTTGAGAAAATGCTTTCAGATTCCCTGATCCAGAAAATGCCGGGTATTTTTTATCTCTATACCAGGGACGGTGAATTCCTGCGCTGGAATAAGAATTTTGAAACCATTTCAGGGTACAACTCCTTTGAGATACGTCACATGCACCCGCTTGATTTTTATGAAGGGGAGGATAAGGAAAAAGTAAGAAACCGGATCGCCCATCACTTCCATGAGACATTACCTGGCGTGGAAGTCATCCTGACTACCAAGGATAAACGGAAAGTGCCCATCTTCATTAATTCAATGGCCCTGATCTATGAAGGAATGCCCTGTATCGTTGGAATGGGTACGGATATTACGAAACTCAGGCGTACACAACAGGACCTGGTGGAGAGTGAAGAAGCACTGAACCGTCTTTTCCATGAATCAAATGAAGCGATTCTCCTGCTGGAAGACCTTAAATTCATCGATTGCAATGAAGCCACACTTTCCTTGCTGGGGTATTCTTCCAGGGAGGAATTTCTGCATCAGCCACCCTGGAAAATTTCCCCCAAAAAACAGCCGGATGGTGAATTGTCATCCCTGAAAGCCAAAAGGATGATTGATCAGGCCCTGGAAAAAGGGTATAACCGCTTTGAGTGGATTCACCGAAAAGCGGATGGTACTGACTTCCCGGTGGAAGTAATGCTGACCCCGATCTTTGTCAAGGGACGCCAGTTATTCTACACGATCTGGCGGGATATTACAGACCGCAAAAAAGCCGAAGCAGCCCTTGAAGAAAGTATCAAGGAAATATCCGCCTATAAATATGCGCTGGACCAGGCCACCATTGTTTCGTTTTCAGATCCTTCCGGAAATATCACCTATGTGAATGATAATTTTGAACGACTCTATGGTTATTCAAAAGAAGAGATTATCGGGGTAAATCACAATATTCTTAATTCGGGTATGCATACGGGTGATTTCTGGAAAAAATTCTGGCAGACAATCAAATCAGGCGAGGTGCTCAAAGGGGATGTCTGTAATAAGGCCAAAGACGGCAGCCTGCACTGGGCGGATACCACGATTGTTCCTTTCCTGGATGAAAAAGGAAAACCTACCCAGTTCCTGGCTATACGGAATGATATTACGGAGAAACGTAAACTGGAGCAGGAACTGAAAGAAAGGGAAAGAAGCGAACAGATCCGAATAACTGAAACGGCTCTTGAAGCACAGGAAAAAGAAAGGAACTTCCTCGGGCAGGAACTACACGATAATGTTAACCAGATACTGGTTGGTACCAAACTGATCCTGTCGGTGGTGGCTGAAGATCCCGAACGGTACAGGGATGTACTGGACAATAGTATCCAGAATATACAGCGGGCTATAGAGGAAAACCGGAAACTGTCGCATTCACTCGCTACTCCCGACCTGAAACTGATGAGCCTTCCCCGGCAACTGGCCACACTGGCACACAGTATGTTTTATCAGCAATCTATTAAAGTCTCCTTCAGCCGGAAAGGGTTTAATGAAGGGTTACTGGACGACAAGAAAAAAATCACCATTTACCGGATTGCCCAGGAACAATGTACCAATATAATCAAATACGCCCGGGCCACCCGGGTGGATATAAAACTGCGGATCAAAAAACAGTACGTCCAGCTGATCATCAAAGATGACGGTGTTGGCATGGATGCCGGAAAGGGTACCGATGGCATAGGTATCCGGAATATGAGGGGTCGTGTCAGTATTTATGGCGGCCGGCTGACTATTGATACTTCACCTGGCATGGGCTTTACACTCACTGTTGAAATACCACTCCGCTAAACCGCAGACCGTCTTTCATGTTCCGCTGATATAAAGACAAATAATCAACTACTTTTGTGGGGTCAGGCCTGTATTTCCGGTTGTTCATTCCCAGGTGTTAAAAAATCCTGAAATGACAAACCGGTGCAGGATATGTAGTGTCAAATTGCAACATTTGCAGATTAACCTGTAATTCTCACCCTGGAAATGAGTGTTAAACATCTTATCTTATTCCTCTTCTTTTTTTCTGCATTTACGGCAGGAGCGCAGCTTTATAAAGTATCCGGGGTGGTAATGGACAATAAAAAGGAACCCCTGCAGCTGGCCAGTGTTGAGGTCAAAGAACTCCGCAAAGGGACGGTGACCAAGGATGATGGCTCTTTTTCCTTTTTCCTGGAAAGGGGAAAGTATGACCTGGTGGTCAGTATGGTAGGCTTTAAGACGAAGGTGGTTACCTTCTATATCAATAATGAAGATATCACTGAGAATGTGATGATGGAGATCGATGAAGGGCAAAGCCTCGGCGAAGTGGTGCTCAAAGTGAAGTCCCGTGACCGGGCAGAAGAACTCATCCGGAATGTGATCAGGAATAAGGAACCGATCCTGAACGCAATAGGATCCTATTCCTGTAATGTATATATCCGCGCCTTCCAGCTGGATTCGGGTGTGGCAAGAAGGAGAAAACCGGAGGAAACCGACAGTGTGCAACGGGAGAATTTTGATGGTATGTCAATGACTGAAGTCTCCCTTCACCTGGATAAAAGTGCCGGAGGACAGGTTCGTGAGGAGCGGATCGGGGTGAATAAAAGGGGCGGACATGAAGAAAGCCTGTTCTACCTGACCACTACAGATGGTGATTTCTATATTTTTAATAATATGATCCAGGCACCGCCTGTTTCAAAAATCCCCTTTGTTTCACCCCTTAGTTACAGCGGCCTGATGGCCTACAAATTTAAAACCATCAAGATTGACCGTACCGTCAAACCAAAGATATATACGATCGCTATCCGCCCGCGTCAGCTGAGCAACGCCACGATTGAGGGGGAAATCAGGATACAGGACAGTACCTGGAAAGTATTCAGCACCGAATTCAGGATTCCCTCCGCCCATATGCCTGAGTTTGATTATATGGAAGTCAAGCAGGAGTATGGCAATGTGGGTGACAGTGCCCGGATGATTACCCGGCAACAGTTTAATTATTATACCAAGGTGAAAGGAGGCAGGCTGTATGGAGAGACTATTGCGGTATATTCCGGGTATGACCTGAAGAAGAATTTTAAGAAGGGGCATTTCGGAAATGAAGTAAGCACCACGACCCAGCAGGCCTATGAAAAAGATTCCCTGTTCTGGCAGAAAGTAAGAACTGAACCGATGTCGGTACAGCAGGCCAAGTATGTGCGGTACCAGGACAGCGTCTATAAGTACATGCGCAGTGAGACGTATCTTGATTCAATGGACAGGATACTGAACAGAATCACCTGGACCAAGATGCTCATTTTCGGACAGACCTTCAATGATCATAAAAAGGAAAGGATGTGGATTCTGCCACCGGTTACCTCCCTGATCCAGCCCATTGCTTTTGGAGGTGCCCGGCTGAAAATAGGTGGTGCTTACCGGAAGACCTACCCATCCAGGAAAAATCTGTCGCTGGAAACAGACCTTAACTATGGTTTCCGCAATAAGGATCTAAATGGAACAATCGGCTTAAGGAGAAAATACAATCCCTTTAACCAGGGACAGTTCAATTTAACCGCAGGCCGCAATTTCGAATTCATCTATCCGGGTGATGCCTGGGTGAATGTGCTGAAACGCAGTAATATTTACCTGAATAATTCCATTGAAGCCAGTCATGAACTGGAGATATTCAACGGGGTAAGGCTGATGAACCGCTTTGAAGTGGCTTTCCGGCGATCAGTAGCGGATTATAAAGTGGGTAATAATGCGGACAGTATTTTTGGTATTCCCAATGAGCCACCCGTGGATTTCGATCCGTATAATGCCACCTATAATGAAATCAAACTTTATCTCACTCCCGGATTAAAGTATATCCGTGAACCAAAGGAGAAAATCTTCCTGGGCTCCAAATGGCCGACTTTTTATGTGATGTGGAAGAAAGGAATCCCCGGTCTTTTTAAGAGTGAGATTAATTTTGATTACCTCGAATTGGGCTTTGAGCAAAATATCAATCTTGGTATACTGGGCAATACGTCCTATATCATCAAGACCGGTGACTTCTTTAATACTAAAGACCTGCGCATCATTGATTATAAATATATGCGGCAGGGGGACCCTTTATTCTTCCAGAATCCGCAGAATTCCTTCCAGGCACTGGATTCCACTTTCCCGGTATTTGATCGTTTTTTCCAGGGGAATCTCCTGCATGAATTCAACGGGGCACTGATCAATAAAGTTCCATTCCTGAAAAAACTTAAACTCCAGGAAATTGCCGGGGGTGGTTTCCTGATAACCAAGGAAAGAGCCCTGCGTTATTTTGAATTTTTCGCCGGCCTGGAACGCGTATTAAAATGGCCATTCAATCCGCTGGCCCGCGTAAAACTGGGAGTATATGTGGTTGGGTCTGTCGCCAATAAATTTAATAACCCGGTGCAGGTGAAGATCGGACTGACAACCTGGGACAGGTTTAAGAATAAATGGAGATAGTTAAACCAGTTAGTAGTTAGTAGTCGGTAGTTAGTAGTCGGATTTGTCAGAAGAAAGCAAGGGGTTTGTTTGCTCGTTTAATAATTGCTCAACAATACGCTTCAGTTTTTGCATTAAATCCTGCAAATCAGTATAAATGATTTGAAAGTCACTGATGCCGGAGAGGGTAGTGGAATGTTCGGCGTCCATGTGCCGGATGTAAATGACAGGTTTGCCTTTTCCTTTTGCATAACCGGCTTCGATGCCGATACCGATTGCTTTTTCAGAAGCAAAAGCGATCAGCCAGTCTGATTTATTTATTTCATCCATGGCAAGCTGCATCATTTCTTTTTCTTGTGCAGCGCTGAAACTATAATGATCGGCAAATACTAATCCCCGGATATCGCATTGGTTCAAAATGGATATGATAGTATCCAGTTCTTCACGAAACTGCTGTCTCCCCTGGTAACTTATCGCGATATAGGCTTTCATACTTAGCGGAGGTCTTCCAGTTTATCTGCCGGTCCATAGAATAAGAATTCCAGTTTTACTTTTGGATTTTCACTTGTCCCTTCAAACCGGCAATCCACCTGCACCTGTTGATTGCCGGCAGCACACTGAAGCAAGGATGCATTAATCGGGATTTTCCGGAGTATTTGCCAGTGCTGGTCATACAGTACGGCATCAGTGCCTTCAGTATACTTCAGTGTTTGTCCTTTTTCAAGCGTTATGGGAATCTCCAGTGTTTTTGCACCATTCATTTCAATCTTTAATGCTGAAATGGTTTCATCTGTGGCGGTGATTATAAAGCGCAGGGGCTGGTCCGCGGCTTTGTTTTCAATGCTGTATGAACTAAAACCCGGCTGGCCTGGTTGAAGTGTTTTTTTTACATGGCTGAATTTATAAGAATAAACCGGCGTAAGTACGAAGTCCCCGGTTGTAGTCTTTTTGAGTTTGTATTCATTTTCCAGAGGTTTCATTCGTTCCATCTGCACTTGTGAAAATTTCCCTTCCAGCCTTGCATTTTCCCAGGTATTCAGGATGGAGAAAATCTGGTCACTGGCCCCGTTCTGCCGGATTGTATTCAGATCAGTAACAAAGGCAAATCCGGCATTATAGGAAGCAGATCTGGCCATCAGCCATTCAATATCTTCGGTGGTGGTGGAGGCGGTCATCCTGAACCAGCCCAGCATACCCGGCATCAGGTTGCGTTTATAATATTTCTGGTTAAAGAGCCGGTATTCGGTCTGACTCTCCCTGAATCCCGCATACCAGGGTTCGCCCCAGTTCATCCGTGAATAAATATGCCAGAAATAATGCCCCGAGCGGCTCGCCCCCAGCAGGAAATGATTTTTTACAGAAGGTTGTAATTGGTCGTACCAGGCCTTTGCAAAAAGGGCTTCTCCATAATTACCATAGCCGGATGAGTGATTGCCTTCAAGTCCGTCAAAATCCAGCATACGTACCCCTGTGTAATTCATAAATGAAGCGATTTTCCCGGCGATCTCCTGGTTGAGATCCATATTGCCCAGGAAGACCTTGTATCCGTGATCGGCCAGTTTGGCGATAGGGTCACCTGGGGCATGGGCTGCGGCCATTGTACCAAATGCCCCTCGTACACAATCTTTCAGCACCCACGGCGCCTGGCTGCTAACCGTGCTGTAACGGATGAGCTCTTGTCCGATCATCACCGTGTGCAGGTTATCGTTCTTGTGCTGGTTGAAAAAAAGCGGGTCAGCGATTTCTATAAGTGTGTCAGTCGTGCTGATTTTATTTTTTAAAATACTGCTTCCGGCCGTTGCCAGTCTTTTGTCCGGAACAGGGGTTACATACGCGTCGTTGGTGGTAATAAAATTCGACAGCACATGGGTGCCGGTATAAATGCCGGCGGCTTCAGCCTGCTGCACGCATTTTTTCATGCCGGCCCAGCCATTGGGAAATTCTTCTTTGATTAAATTAAAATGACCCCAGTCTGTAAAGGGATGACCATGGTAGAGATAATGTAATCCCGATTTCCTCACCACGGCAATACAACTATCCATATTGGCTTCAGTAAAATCCATGATCAGGTAGGAGGAATTGATGGCCGCTGATTTTTTTACCCACTGACCATTGATCGTTGGATGGGGCAGTCCTTCTGCCAGTTCGATTTCTTCAATACTGTTCAGTGTATTTTCCGTGGCACAGCCAAAAAGAGCGATTTTAGAGCCTTTTAGGCCTCCATCTCTGTAAGCAGGAGAAGTGTAAGTATCATAGCCCCAGTTTACAATCACCCTGTCCTTATTACGGTTTCTTGTATAAGCCTGCAATGAACTGCCATACCAGGCTGGACGCGCGGCTTCAACTGAATAGAGTACAAATTTCTTTGGTTCATTAAAGTTTTCGTAACCGGGCTGGGAAAGGGCATCCAGTTGTGGCAGGTGGTCATTATCATTCCAGGGATAACCGCCCAGGGTTTTCAGGTTTAATGCCTGTAACCCAAGGGTGAAGTCTTTGTTTTGTGTGATACCGATCGTTTCTCCAACACTCTCCCCGATACTATTGGGATAAGGCCCCCAGACCAGGGCATCAATCCGGTCTTCATTTTTCACCCCGGTTATTTCAAAGGTCAGGTGGTTTTTCTTTTCAGTGATCCGGACCGTGATGATAATATCCCTTTCAAATTCCAATTGTACCTGGTGAAAATTATTACTGTACCTGGCTTTCTGTGGCAGCAGCAGTGTATCCTTTGTTTTTATCGACACCAGCGGGGCCGGCTGTCCCGGAATTATATAATTGATACCGGTATGGTTGTCTTTAAAGCTGGTGATAAACCCTTTTCCATCTGCGGTGAGTGACCAGGCGGGGAAATGATAGGTTTGTGCCTGTGCTGATGCGCCGGCGAAAAACAACAACAGAAACAGGTATCGCATGTGCTGAGTTATTGGTGCAGGCCTGAAACTACGAATTTTCCAGGCAGCGTTTAGCAGATTAAATCATTTTTGTTTATACAGCTGTTCCAACTGTTTTTTAAAAGCGGGCCTGTTTTTAATATAGTAATCCCGTTCCCATTTTCTTTTACCCGCATATAGTTTTGCCCTGATGGTAAATCCATGCCGGTATTGGTTTATTCCGGTGCCTGCGGTTTTAAAAGAATAACTGTAAAGCAGGTCGGCATAAATCAGTGTGATGCCCAGTGAGGGACGGAAGTATTGATGTTTATTGGTGAAATTAATTGAGTAATCGGTTCGCAACACAAAATTGCCAAACAGGAGCGGGGGGATATTGATATGTTCCAGGAAGAACTTTCCCGTATGCTGATTCCGGCCGGCCATTTCTGTCAAAGAATAGGTAAAACCCCAGCTGGTGATATTTCTTTGAACCATACCCCGGCCATATTCACTCAGGATCGCATTGGTCCGGCCAAGACTCAGCTCCAGTTCCCGGTTACGGGCAAAATGAACGCCTGCGGCAAAATACGTGGAGTTTCCCGGGATGATACCGGCGGATTTATTCCTGATAAACCAGGCCGTGGTATCTGTTCTTTTAATGGAATTGAAACGGAATAACTGGCCGGAAACCGGCTGCATTATGAGTGTACTGGTTGCTGTTACAACCAGCAGCTTCAGGTATTGACACAGGGAACTCAATTCAGCCTGAGTTTCCCTTTTTTAATTTCGAAACTGAACAATTTCACGGAGTCCACTTCCTTATTACCGATTTTCCCGGCTTTCCATTGCCCCAATACAGCGAAAACGGCCACTATTTGTTTGTCCAGTTCCGGATCTTTGGTCTTGTTGTCCATTTCACATTTAACCACTTCCCCCTTGCAGTTAATAATAACACTGACCATTCCTTTATCCTTATAATCCTGATGCTCTTTCAGGAATACAACTGCAGAATCAAGCCGACGGGTAATTTCGTCTTCAGTCACCGGGCAAATGGCTTCCTTTTGGTCTCCAATGGGAAGGATGGCATACACATCTTTTTCATTGCAAAGGCCTTTGATTGGTTCTTTGATTTCCATTTTAGCGACAAACTGGGCGGCGATTGTACCGGAAGTAAAAAGCAGGCAGAGGGTGAGCCACTTTTTCATATAGTTGTTTTAGATAAATAATTAAGCAGAATAAAGGTAGCCGAAATATTATTTATGACCAATGAGATAAGTGGACAATACTAATCACAAAACCCGGGTGCTCCAATACCGGAATTACCAGAATTTTTTCAGTTCGTGATATGACCTCATTGCCCTCATATCTGTTTCCGGGTTTAAATAATTCATGAAATCAGCCGGTGTTTTTATTCTTTTAGCCTCTTCTTCAGGCAAGCTGATTTTTACCCCGGCAACATCAGACTCCGTTGTTACCCAGTCGTTGATGATGGACACCGGCTGAATCTTGTCAAATGATTCCAGCATAATAACCCCGTCACAAAAATCCCTTAGCCTGGTTCCTCCCCAGGTATCAAAAGCATAGAAGCTATTATAATCTTTCAGGTCTGCAAATGCCGGATCAATGCTGTTAATGGCAAATGGCCTTTTCAGGCTGTCATACAACTGGTTAAATACCCCGTCGTAAGGGAAAACAAACTGATAGTTTTCTTTATGCGTTAATTCATTATATATGTACCAGCGAGGCGGGTAAGGTGATAAAATACTACACTGGAATATTATACCCGGATGCTTTTCATAAAGTAGCTGGCCTGCCCGCCCTTTGTCTTTCAGGAAAAAGAATTTTGGCGTATGGAATTTTGTAAGGGAATGATGCAGTCCGCAATAAATCAGTATTTTTTTGTTTTTCGCAATTACTTCTTTTTCCACAATTCCTGGTAGCGTATTGTCAAAGTTTACCAGCGATTCTTCCTGCCGGATTGCCGGATCGGCAGATCTTAATTTTCTCGGATTATAAGGCTTGTTGAGTTGTAAAAAACGGACTTTATCATCACCAGGAGGTATTGTTTTATTTAATTGCCAGACCGTTTTGAAAATATGGAGGTATTCTTCATAGCACCAGTAATACAGTGACTTCCGCATAATGGCGATTGCTTTTGCCCGGTCAAATTCCGGGGCATTTACAACGCTGTCGGCGTCCTGTTGAAAATCAGCAGCGCCAAATTCCCACCCAATGATTGTTATTTTCTTTTCCTTGTAGAGATAAGGAATCAGGTTGCTGAAAAACTCCAGGTCCTGTTTCCGTTTATGCAGTTCGCCCAGGAAAACGATGGAATGGGTGTCGAACTTATCTGCCACGAAGCGAAAGGGGTCGGCTTCCTTTTTACCAGTAACCTGTAAAAGGGCGTTTAGTTTACCGGGGGCAAGGGCCTTTGTTTTGTGAAAGAGGTTTAAGTTGAAAAGTATATAAAGTAACAGGAGCCCGGTAATGCCTGCAATCAGGTATAAAATGAACCTGGTAATTTTTTTCAGGATTCTTTTCATAAAATGCTGTTATGTTTAATAAAAGCGGGCAGGCGGCCCTGTTACAGGGATTGCCGGATTAATGTACTGATTTCCGGGAAACCGGATGCTGATTTTTACCCTGGTACATGTAAAAAAAAAACCGGTAATAATACCGGGGTTGGTTATATGGCCCTGAAGTTGTTTAGAAGTTGATTGATACAGAGGATACGGGGCTCATATTGTTTTCAAAGGAGTTGGATTTTCGTCCGGATACAAAATAAACAGCTAAAGGTCAGACCAGGAAGTATTTGCCCGGCTATTTAGCCAAATTCGGGGTTATTTTATTTATCATCTACGTATGCATACGTAGCCCGGATTACCAGCGGGCGACGATTTTGAAATTCAATAACCGTGGTGTAAGCCGGTTAGGCATCAGGTACACCGTATTGGAAAAATCCTTAACGAAGAGATAGGATATAATATTCGCCCGGTCAATAATATTAAAGACTTCCAGGCTGGCCCAAATATTGTCAAAATTGCGGAAGGGGGAGTGGCTGCGTCTTTTACTGCGGTCATCATCCACCAGCAGGGCACTGAAACCGATATCTGCCCGGATATAGGGTTCGATCACTGCTGCATTCCGGTATTTAACTGCTCCGGGAATATTATAGGGAAGGTTACTGCCGTAAAGCAGGTTGAGGAACATTTTGAAATTCTTGTTGGTAGGCAGGTAGTCCTGGAAGAACATGCCAAAAGTAATGCGGCGGTCCGTGGGACGGCGTAACCAGCCCACATCAAACCTGGTACTGTCGGTCACCACCTGGTCATCCGTTTGGGCCGTGATATATTCTCCTGCCGCATTTTTATAACGGTAATAATGATCCCCGTCGATATCTTCCGCAGTTTTCATGATGCCGATGCTCACCCAGCTTTCCGCATCCGGTACCAGTTCGCCATGAAGGCGCATTTCAATACCCGTGGCATAGGCCTTGGCAATATTTTCGCCGAAATACCGGATACGGACATTGTCCACATCATAGGGCACCACGTCACTCATGCGTTTGTAATAGGCCTCCGTGGTCCAGCGCATGGGCCGGTCATTCAAACCAATAAAATTGTAATCAAACCCGGCAACGGCCTGAATACTTTTCTGGGCTTTCAGGGCAGTATTTACGGTGCCGTCATAGCGTCTGAGTTCACGGTAAAAAGGCGGTTGGTGATAAGCGCCAATGGCTACCCGGTAAATAATATCTTTTTTAGAAGCGGGTTTCCAGCTGGCCCCCATCCGGGGGGAAAGAAGGAATTCCTGGTTGAGTGAATTATAATTGAAGCGCAGTCCCCCGGTAACGGTAAATGAATGAGAAGAATCCCCGAGTAAAAGGTTGTCCTGGATATAACCGGAAAATTTATTGATATCGAGGCTGGCGTTTGATTTGATGACCTTACTCAGCTGAAGCAGGTTGGGCTGGTAGGGCAGGGCATAGCCCGCAGAGTCCTGGAACTCCCATTCATTGAGTTTGTCGGCAATCTTGCTTTTATCATAACCAATTCCCCATTGCCAGGCATGTTTGCCCAGGTCATAGTTTCCTTTATGGGAAATATTCCAGTTCTCCATATTCAGCTCATTGCGCGCCCAGTTCTGGTATACCCCTGCACCCAACGGATTTACGATCAGTCCATAAGTCGGGTTACGTTTATCAAAATCCCGGTCACCGAATAAGTAAGCCCCCGTGATATCAATATTTTCCGATTCATCATTGGCAAACCTGGAGGCCATCCATTTTAGTTTCAGCCGTTTACTGGGCTGATTGATCAGCGAGAAGCCCAGCATATTGGTCTGGTACTGGTCTTTTTCCCGCCCTTCAAAAAATATATCCACCCCCAATGTGGCGCTGTAGATCGGGGAGAACACGGAAGTGGTGAGCTGGCTGAACTGGGGGACCAGGGTGAATTTTGTCTGGGAAATATTGCTCAATAGTTCGGCCTGCCATTTAGGACTGAACTGGTAATTCAGCAGTGCCTGGAAATCAGCCGAAGAAGGAACATAGTTGCCTTTCGTATCCTGGCGACTCAGGAGATTCCGGTTACTGCGGTTGCGCAGTCCGAGCAGGTAACTGAATTTTGAATTCTTGGAAGCGCCTTCCAGCTGAAGTCCCTGTTCAAGTATACCAACATAGGCGGAGCCGCCGAATCGTTTGGGTTTCTTATACTGGATATCCAGCACACTGCTCATTTTGTCACCATACTTTGCCTGGTAGCCGCCATTGTAAAAACTGATATTGCGGACCATTTCGGGATTGATAAAGCTCAGTCCTTCCTGTTGCCCGCTTCTTACTAAATAGGGCCTGAATATTTCAAAATCGTTTACATAGATCAGGTTCTCATCATAACTACCTCCGCGTACCGAATACTGGGAGGTAAGTTCATTATTGGAACCTACAAATATTTTGATCAGGCTCTCCACGCCGGTGATGGCAGAGGGCAGGTTCAGGATTGTTTTTGGATTGGGACGGATCAGCCCGGTCTCCCGCCGGTCGCGCTGATCGGTTACAATCACTTCCTGCAGGGTATTTTCGCTTTTCTCCAGGCGTATGGTTACCGTTTCTTCTTCTCCCTCGTTGAGGAGAAAGTTTTTCTGTTCGGCCCTCCGGCCGGCATAACTGAATACCAGGGCGAAGGCTTTATCCGCTTCCACTTTGATCTTAAAATAGCCTGAATCATTGGTGGTAATGCCTTTTGCCTGTCCGAGTATGACCACCGATACCTTGGTCAGCGGGTTTTCATTCTCATCCACCACTTTGCCGGAAACAAACGCATATTTTTTCTGGGAAAAAGACAGGAGGGTAAACAGCAGGAAGGTGACAGTCAGCAGGAAATGGCGGTTACTTATTTTCATAAGAGAATGATACGACAAGATACGAATTGTCGGGAGGAATGAAAGCAGAATTGAATAAAATTAAGTCCGCCGGTTTCTGTGCTATTTGGTGAGGTATACCGTATTCGGGAACTTAAACGTGCTGTTGAGTATCCCGTCCACCATGCAGGTGGTTATTCCGTTCATACAATATTCCTTGGTGTTGCCGAAGAGCCCCTTTTTTTTGCTATAAGAAATTTCCTCAGTGATCGCTTTAATATGAAAGGTGCGCCCGGCAACCGGGAAGACCATTTCATAATCATAAGTACTTTTTAACAGGATATCTGCCGGGTAAGCGGATAAACGAAGGGTGTCACCTATTCGTTCAAAACGGACCGGGTTGCCGGGATTATACTCTGTGGAACTGATTATCTCCTGGCTGTTCTTCTTCAGCCGGCGGATGATGATCGTATCGGTTTCATGATCCGTAAAACCCATCAGCTGGAAATGAAGTTCGCCCGGGCCACAGGGATAACTGCCGCAGGAACTGATCAGTGAAGTGGATAAAATGCTGAGGAGGATAAGGCAGAAATAACGCATAATCTGGTTGACAACCAAAAAACCATTATAGTTGCTTCAGTTGTTGTATCGTGGCAATCGGGTTGGGGGATTTGAATACTGTATTGCCCGCTACCAATACATCTGCACCCGCCTCCAGGATGGATTTTGCATTTTCCACGGTAACACCGCCGTCTATTTCAATATGCACATTCAGGCCCCGGTCATTGATCATTTTCCGCAGTTGCCTGATTTTATCCAGCGTATAGGGAATAAATTTCTGTCCACCGAACCCCGGGTTCACACTCATCAGGCAAACCATATCAATATCCTGGAGGATATCAGCCAATCCGTCAACCGGTGTATGCGGATTCAGCGCCACCCCGGCCTTCATCCCCAGTGATTTTATCTGCTGAATATTGCGGTGCAGGTGACGACAGGCTTCAATATGAACGGTGAGTATATCGGCCCCTGCTTTTTTAAATTCCTCCGCATATTTCTCCGGTTCCTCGATCATCAGGTGCACATCACAGGTTTTGGTGGTGGCTTTGCGGATAAACTCGATGATCATCGGTCCGAAACTGATATTCGGCACAAACCGCCCGTCCATCACATCCAGGTGAAACCAGTCCGCTTCACTCTTATTCAGCATTTCACACTCACTGCTGAGGTTGAGGAAGTTAGCGGCAAGGAGGGAAGGGGCGATGATTGGCATATTCAGGTGATTTGCGTGGCAAAATTACGGATTTTGAGACACCGGAGAAAAAGAACCAAGATGT
>CAZFLL010000087.1:0-3119 GCA_964519865.1 uncultured Chitinophaga sp.
TGCAATATCGTGGCATGATTGTCATCGGTCATTAATTTCCACGCGGTCACGGGTCCCGGTTTGTTTCCTTTTTGCAGCAGTTCATACAACCGGCGCGCATCCTGTTGCATGATCGTATCTTCTCCTTTACCTACGGACAGGTACACGAAGCTGCGGGAGAGATCCTGTTTGGCCAGTAAAGCAGGGGCCGCTTTCAGCAGGGTTTCATCATCCCACCATAAACTCGGACTCACGATCAGGTAATGGGTGAATAAGGCTGATTTTTTCAGCAGGACTTCCGTGGCCAGCAAACCACCAAGTGACTGACCGATCAGGTAACGGGTGTTGCTGGTTTTGTAGTGCCGGTTGATATAGGGTTGTAACTCCGTTTCGATAAAGCGGATAAAGGCTTCGGAATGACCGGTGGTCGGGTATTTCTTTTTCAGGTCACTCACGGTTGTAGGGAACGTGAAATCTCTTCTCCGGTCCACATTGGCGATACCTACCACGATACAGTCCGGCATACTGAAGGTCATATTGAAAAACTGGACCAGCCCGGTGATATGCAGAAAATCTTCGTTCATGCTTCCGTCCAGCACATAGATCACGGGGTAGGACTTGCTGGTATCATACTTGGAAGGGAGATAAATATTCAGGGTCCGGTCTTCTTTCAACACCGTTGATTTCAATACCCGGACCTCGCCGATCGAGAGCGGTTTTGTTTCCTGCGCCTGCAGCAGCAGGGAAAGGAAGAAGGTCAATGCTAAAAAGATCCTGTGTTTCATAATAACGGTTTTTGGCGTGGAAAAGGGGTTAAAGATAGTACCTGCAAAGCAATAATGGGGGCTTGAATGGATGACCGGTTTTTCATTGGGAAAAACAGTTATTTTTCTCCCGTTTCCCCTCCCGGATTCCGTACCTTTACCCCTCAATTTTCCCTATATGAATCGCTTTGCCATACTCCTGCTTTCTCTTTGTTATTTCACCAGTGTTTCTGCCCAGACTTTAGCCGAAAAAAAGATCGAAAAATCGGTGGATTCCCTGCTTAAACTGATGACGCTCGATGAAAAAATCGGGCAGATGAACCAGTACAATGGTCCCTGGGCGGCAACCGGTCCGCTGACCAATGAAGGGAACCTGGTGGGACAGATCAAGGAAGGTAAAGTGGGTTCCATGCTCAATGTAACAGGTGTAAAACGTACCCGTGAACTGCAGGACCTGGCCATGCAGACCCGGTTGAAAATTCCCCTGCTCTTCGGACAGGATGTGATTCATGGCTTCCGTACTATTTTCCCGATTCCATTGGGAGAAGCGGCCAGCTGGGACCTGAAAGCCATGGAAGCCGGCGCCAGGGTGGCGGCCACCGAAGCCAGTGCGGCCGGTGTACACTGGACCTTTGCGCCGATGGTGGATATTGCCCGTGACCCACGCTGGGGAAGGGTGATGGAAGGGGCCGGGGAAGATCCTTATCTCGGTTCACTGATTGCCACTGTCAGGGTAAAAGGTTTCCAGGGAAAAGGCCTTGGTGATACCAGTGCGGTGATGGCCTGCGCCAAACACTTCGCCGCTTATGGGGCAGCAGTTGGCGGTCGTGATTATAACAGCGTGGACATGAGTCTCCGCCAGTTGCACGAAACCTACCTGCCTCCGTTTAAAGCAGCAGTTGACGCCGGGGCGGCCACGTTCATGAATTCATTCAATGATATTAATGGAATACCGGCCACCGGGAATAAATATATTCAACGGGATATTTTAAAAGGCGAATGGAAATTCAAAGGATTTGTGGTGAGCGACTGGGGCAGTATCGGTGAAATGATCAACCATGGTTATTCAAAAGACAGCAAGGAAGCCGGAATGCAGGCAGCCAATGCCGGCAGTGATATGGACATGGAAAGCCGGAGTTATATCCAGCACCTGGCCAGCCTGGTGAAAGAGGGTAAAGTGAAAATGACGGTGATTGACGATGCCGTCCGCCGTATCCTGCGGAAGAAATTCGAGATGGGCTTATTTGCCGACCCCTATAAATTCTCCAATGAAAACAGGGAGCAGGTTCAATGGAATAACGCACAGCACCTTGAAGTTGCCCGTGATATCGCGAAGAAAAGTATTGTGTTGTTAAAGAATGAAAAACAGATTTTACCGATCTGCAAACAAACAGGCACCATTGCCCTGATCGGTCCTTTTGTAAAAGCCAAAAGCGATAATCTTGGTTTCTGGAGCTATGACTGGCCCGATGATTCCACCCGGATCGTCTCCTTATGGGAAGGAGTAAAAGCCAAGGTATCTGAAGAGACCAAACTCCTGTATGCAAAAGGATGCGGAATCACTGAATCCGATAAGAGTGGATTTGCAGAAGCGGTGGAAGCGGCTAAACAATCAGACTTTGTTATTCTCTCTGTAGGCGAAGCCCGCGATATGAGCGGGGAGGCGAAAAGCCGCAGCTCTATTGAGTTACCTGGTGTGCAGGAAGAACTGGTAAAAGCGGTGGTGGCCCTGGGCAAACCCACCGTGGTGATGATCAGTGCGGGTCGTCCGCTGGTATTTAACTGGACCGCTGACAATGCCCCTGCTATTTTATATACCTGGTGGCTGGGTACCGAGGCCGGGAATGCCATGGCGGATGTGCTTTTTGGTGATTACAATCCATCCGGTAAACTGCCGATGAGTTTTCCCCGTACAGAAGGCCAGATCCCCGTTTATTACAATCATTATAATACAGGAAGGCCGGCTAAGAATGACAGTGACCGTAATTACCGGTCCGCCTATACAGATTTATCCATTTATCCGAAGTATCCCTTTGGCCATGGACTGAGTTATTCAACATTTGAGTACAGTGATATTAAACTGAGTGCCGCTGCATTTAAACCGGGGCAGCGTTTAACTGCTACGGTTACCATCACCAATAAGAGTTATACACCCGGTACCGAAACCGTGCAGTTGTATATCCGTGACATCACTGGTTCTGTAGTAAGACCTGTGAAAGAATTAAAAGGTTTTCAGCAGGTATTCCTGAAAGGGGGAGAGTCAAAGACCATCAGTTTTACCCTGACCGCCAATGACCTGCGTTTTTACAATGATAAACTGCAGTTTATCTATGAACCTGGTGAGTTTAATTTGTTTATAGGAACCAGTTCGGCGGA
>CAZFLL010000087.1:3219-8688 GCA_964519865.1 uncultured Chitinophaga sp.
AGTTTATCTATGAACCTGGTGAGTTTAATTTGTTTATAGGAACCAGTTCGGCGGAAGTGAAGGAGGCGAAGTTTGAGTTGAAGTAGCTTCGATACGTCCCGCAAGTAATGGTTCAGCACCCCTGTATCGTTTCATTGGCGGGACTACTCCCCGCATATGGCGGGACAGGCAGCTTGACAACGGGCTGTTCTTGTCATAGCGAGCGTGTCATGCTGCCCTTCGGCAGGCCTGCCTGTCCGGTAGGCAGGCTCAGGGTGACAAGGGGCTGTTCTTGTCATGGTGAGCTTGTCGAACCAGCACCTCCTCAAACTCAATATAATCACCGGCCTTATATTTTGAATCAGGCTGACTGGTTTCCGGCTGCGGGGTATAGCCCTGCTGTTGCTGTTGTTGCTGCTGCATTTGTTCCTGCATGCGGCTCTGCATTTCACGGAATCCTTTTTTGATTTTCCGGCTGGCGATAACGACCGGTATCACCAGTTTGAAGATAAACTGGTAAAGGATGTATAAACCTATCGCCAATAATACATACTTCATCGGACTGTAAAGATAATAAGGGCCTGTTCCTGGTTACCGGTTTTTCGGGTTCATTTACCGATTTATTAACGGGTGGATTTACCTGAATTGGATTTGGGGCGAACCGTGTAAATCCCTTACATTTGCACTGGAATTAGTCGATAGAAGGGAACGGTGCCGTTCCCTTCTTCTTTTATACACCCATGAGTAACGAGACACAGATAAAGGATTTGGAACAGAAGGTACTCGCCCTGATCAGCGAAGAACCCGACCATTTCCTGGTAGATATCCGGATCAAACCAACCAACAATTTTAAGATATATATTGATGGTAATCAGGGAATTAGCGTGGATAAGCTGGTTTCGTACAACCGCAAATTATACAAACAACTGGAAGAAGAAGGGCAATATCCTGATGGCGATTTCTCCCTGGAGCTCTCGTCACCCGGACTGGATGAACCCCTGAAACTGCACCGGCAGTACCTGAAAAATGTGGGCCGTTTTGTGGAAGTGGTGACAGCGGATGGCAGTAAAACAGAAGGCAAACTGCTGAGTGCAACTGAAACGGAGATTGTGGTGGAAGAAGTGAAAGGAAAAGGGAAAAAAGCAGTAACCGTGCTGCATACGATTCCCTTCGACCAAATAAAAACAACAAAAATTCAAATTAAATTTTAATCAAACCGGATTACAAAATTTTGAGCTATGTCAAGTATTAACCTGATCGACGCATTCCAGGATTTTAAAGATGCGGAAAATATAGACCGCCCCACCATGATGAAAGTGGTGGAAGACGTTTTTAAAACCCTCTTGCGTAAAAAATATGGCAGTGATGATAATTTCGACGTGATCGTGAATGCCGAGAAAGGAGACCTTGAAATTATCCGCCGCCGCATGATCGTGGAAGACGGGCAGGTGGAAGATCCGCTGGCCCAGGTAGGGTACTCCGATGCCGTTAAAATTGAACCTGACTTTGAAGTAGGGGAGGAATTATATGAAGAGATCGACCTGCTGGACTTTGGCCGCCGCGCTATCCTGGCTGCCAAACAAACACTGGCCAGCCGTATCAGCGACCTGAAAAAGAACGTACTCGCGAAAAAATATGGAGACAGGATCGGTGAAATCATCAGCGCCGAGGTTTACCAGGTATGGAAAAAGGAAATCCTCCTGCTGGATGAGGAAGGCAATGAACTGATCCTCCCAAAGAGCGAGCAGATTCCACAGGATTATTTCAAAAAAGGAGAGAATATCCGCGCCGTGGTGGCCAGGGTGGATATGAAGAATAATAACCCGGTGATCATCCTGTCCCGTACTTCACCGAATTTCCTGGCCAAGCTGCTGGAAATTGAAGTACCTGAAATATTTGACGGCCTGATCGTGATCAAAAAGATCGTACGTGATCCGGGAGAAAGAGCGAAAGTGGCCGTGGAATCTTATGACGACCGTATCGACCCCGTAGGAGCCTGCGTGGGTATGAAAGGAAGCCGTATCCATGGTATCGTACGCGAACTGAAGAATGAGAACATTGACGTAATCAACTATACCAGCAATATCCAGCTGCTGATCCAGCGCTCGCTTACACCGGCCAAGATCACCAGTATGGAACTGGACAACGAAGGAAAACACGCGAATGTCTACCTGAAGCCCGACCAGGTTTCCCTGGCCATCGGCCGCCGCGGGGTAAACATCAAGCTGGCTTCCGAGCTGACCGGTTATGAACTGGATGTATACCGTGATAATGAAGGGGAAGAAGAGGAATTTGATATCGACCTGGAAGAATTCAGCGATGAGATTGAAACATGGATCATCGATGAACTGAAACGGGTGGGTTGTGATACCGGTCGCAGTGTGCTGAACCTGACCCCCGAGGAACTGGAAAGAAGAACAGACCTGGAGAAAGAAACCATCGCCGATGTGCGGAGGATTCTGAAAGAAGAATTCGAAAAAGAATGAGCCTCGTCATAAAAGTCAGGTAGGGTCATATAGGTCATATGATTCAACTGACTTAGCTGACCCGTGTAACTCATTTGATGTATATGACAAGTTTGACCTATTTGACCGTTTTGAATTAAAAAACTTTAATGGCAGAATTAAAACTTCCACGATTATTAGCTGCGGCTAAAGAATTTAACGTAGGCCAGGACACGATCAGTGACTTCCTGATCGGGAAAGGTTTTCCCAAGGATGACCTGAAACCAACGTCAAAACTGACTGAAGAAATGTACCGTGCCCTGCAGCAGGAGTTCCAGGGTGATAAGGCCGCAAAGATGAAGAGCGATCAGCTGGAATTGCCTAAAGGCAGTCAGCCGGATGCAAAAAAGAAAAAAGAAGAAGAAGAAATCAGCTTCAGGAAAGAAGAGAAAGCCACTGCAAAAGCGCCGAAGAAAGAGAAAGAAGAGGAAGTGAAGCCTGTGGCGGAAGAAAAACCGGCCAAAGAGGAAGTGAAGGAAATCGTGGCAGAACCGGCGCCGGTAAAAGAGAAGGAAGAAGAAGTGGTGGTGAAAACAGAGGCGCCCGAAATCGAGGGTCCCAAAGTGCTGAAGAAAATCGACCTCTCCGCTATCGACTCTTCCACCCGCCCGAAGAAAATAACCAAGGTTAAAAAAGAAGAGCAAGCCCCTGCCGCAGAAGAAAAGCCGGTAAAAGCCAAAGGCAAGAAGAAAGAAGAAGAAGTGGTGGCCGAAGTGAAGCCGGTGGAAGAAGTGGCTCCTGTAAAAGAAGAACCGGTTGCCGAAGAACAGCATGCGGTGATCGAGAATATCGAAGTGGAGAAATTAACCGGGCCGAAGATCCTCGGTAAGATCGAATTACCGGTGGACAATGATACCCGTCCTGTTAAAGACGAGAAGAAAAAACGGAAACGTATCCCGATCGAGAAGAAAGACAACAAGCGGGAAATCTTTATTAATAAGGAAGAAGACAAACGTCCCGGCGGTGGTGCCGGCGGATTCCAGCGTGGTCGTGGTGGTGCAACCGGCGGTGGCGGACACCGGGGTGGTAATCGCCCGGTACTCGGACGCCGTGAGGACAAACTGATCGACGAAAAAGAAATTCAACGGAAAATACAGGAAACCCAGGCTAAACTCTCTGGTGGTGGTGGTAAAGGCAAGAGCCTGAAAGCCAAACACCGCAGGGAAAAACGCCAGGAAATGGCCGATGCGATGGGCGAAGCCACCGACAGCAACAAACTGCAGGTGACCGAGTTTATCAGTGTTAGTGAACTGGCCAACCTGATGGATGTAAGCTTTGCTGAAGTAATCAGTAAATGTATGAGTCTCGGTATCATGGTTTCCATCAACCAGCGTCTCGATGCGGAAGTGATCGAACTGGTGGCCAGCGAGTTTGGCTTTGATGTGGAGTTTATTGATATGGAGAAACAAATGGAGATGGAGCATGAAGATGATGAGGATGATGAGGATGAACTCCAGTTCCGTTCCCCGATCGTTACGATCATGGGTCACGTTGACCATGGTAAAACCTCCCTGCTTGACTATATCCGGAATGCCAATGTGGTGGCCGGTGAGGCGGGTGGTATCACCCAGCACATCGGTGCCTACCAGGTACAGTTGCAGAATGGTAAAGAGATCACCTTCCTCGATACTCCGGGTCACGAAGCGTTTACCGCGATGCGTGCACGTGGTGCAAAAGTGACGGATATCGCTGTGATCGTGGTGGCAGCTGACGATGCTGTAATGCCACAAACCCGTGAGGCCATCAGCCACGCGCAGGCAGCCGGTGTACCGATGATTTTTGCGATCAATAAAATCGATAAGGACGGGGCAAATTCACAGAAAATATATGAGCAGCTGTCACAGATGAACCTGCTGGTAGAAGAATGGGGTGGTAAATACCAGAGCCAGGAAATTTCTGCCAAGAAAGGACTGAACATTGATAAACTGCTTGAAAAAGTATTGCTGGAAGCTGAGATCCTGGACCTGAAAGCTAATCCCGACCGGGAAGCTACCGGTACCATTATTGAAGCCTCGCTGGATAAAGGACGTGGATACGTGGCCACTTTGCTGGTGGAAAACGGAACCCTTCGTCATGGTGACCTGATCGTGAGTGGTCAGTACTATGGAAGGGTGAAAGCCATGTTCAATGAAAGAAATAAAAAAGAAGATGAAGCGGGTCCTTCCGCACCAGCCGTGGTACTCGGATTAAACGGGGCACCCCAGGCCGGGGAGAAATTCAAGGTATATGCCGACGAGGCAGAAGCCAAGGAGATCGCCAACCGCCGGGCACAGATCCTGCGCGAACAGGGTATCCGGACCAAGAAACACATTACCCTGGATGAGATCGGTCGCCGTCTGGCACTGGGAAGTTTCAAGGAACTGAAAGTGATTATCAAAGGTGACGTGGATGGATCTGTGGAAGCATTGAGTGACTCATTGCAGAAACTCTCTACGGATGAGATCCTGGTAAGTGTGATCCACAAAGGTGTGGGACAGATCAACGAAAGTGATATCGTACTGGCGGAAGCATCCGATGCGATCGTGATCGCCTTTAACGTTCGTCCTTCCCTGCAGGCTTCGAGACTGGCCGATAAAGCCGGTATCGAGATCAAGATGTACTCCATCATCTATAACGCGATCGAAGAAGTGAAGAGCGCGATGGAAGGGATGCTTGAACCCAAGACACAGGAGAAGATCGTGGCCAATGTGGAGATCCGCGAGGTATTCAAATTTGATAAAGCCACCGTCGCTGGTTGCGTCGTGCTGGATGGTAAGATCAAGCGGGATTCGAAGATCCGCCTGATCCGGGATGGTATCGTGATCTATCCGACCGCTGAAGGAGTGAATGCCGAACTGGGATCGCTCAAACGCTTTAAAGATGACGCGAAGGAAGTGGTTTCTGGTATGGAGTGCGGTCTGACGATTAAAAACTTCAGTGATATTAAGGCGGGTGACGTGGTTGAAGCTTATGAGATCGAAGAAGTAAAACGGACATTATAAGGACT
>CAZFLL010000087.1:8788-10858 GCA_964519865.1 uncultured Chitinophaga sp.
GCCCAGGGGCAGCCTAAAAAAGTGATCGCGGATAAAATTTCCGGTATTGTCGGGGATAAGATCATTCTCTATTCGGATATCCGGAACTCACTGGCCGATATCGTACGCCAGGGAGGACAGGTTCCTGATAATGCAGAGTGTATGCTGATGGAGCAGGCCATTATTTCCAAAATGCTGATGTTGCAGGCCATGAAAGACTCCTTACCGGTAACCGATGAGGAAGTGGAAGCCGACCTGGATAACCGGGTTCGTACCTATATCAACCAGTTTGGCAGCCAGGAAGCCCTGGAAGAAGTGGCGGGTAAAACAATTTACCAGATCAAAGACGACGCCCGCGAATCGGTAAAAGAACAGAAGCTGGCCCAGGCCATGCAGAAGAAGATCGTCGATAATGTGAGGATCACCCCCATTGAAGTAAAAGCCTATTTCGATAAAATCCCCAAAGACAGTCTCCCGTTTTACGAAACAGAACTGGAAATCGGGCAGATCATTTTATACCCCAAAGCTTCCCGTGACCTGGAACAGTATATAGTCGGGGAAATGAATAACTATAAGAAGCAGATAGAAAGTAAACTCACGGATTTCTGCCGCCTGTCCAAGCAGGTTTCGGAAGATCCGGGCAGTAAAGACCGTTGCGGACAATACCAGATCAACCGGGCGGAGAAAACATGGGACCCGGTATTCCTTTCCACGGCCTTCCGGATGAAGGAAGGAGAAATTTCCTCACCGGTTAAATCAAAATTCGGGTTTCATATCATCCAGATGGTTCAGCGTAACGGGGATGATGCCATTGTGCGTCATATCCTCCGTATCCCCCCGGTAACAGAAGAAGAGATCAACCAGGCAAAACGCAAACTGGATACCGTACGTTCCAAAATAATCGCCGGTACGATAGGTTTCAACGAAGCCGCCACCAAATACAGTGAAGAGGAATCCCAGAAATATACCGGGGCCTTTATCACCAACCGGGAAGGATCGCCGTTTGTGACGATTGACCAGCTGGACAAAGAAATGGTGGCCATGCTTGGAAAAATGAAAGTGGGTGATTTTTCACAGCCCACGCCTTTTGAAAGCGAGCAAGGTAAAAAAGGGGTTCGTGTTGTGTACCTTAAATCAAAGTCAGAACCGCACCGGATGAATATGAAGGACGATTATAGCCGGATTTCAAACTTTGCCCTGGAAGAAAAGAAAGGCCAGACGCTGGAAAAATGGATTAAGGCGAAATTGCCCACATACTATGTTATGATCGATCCCGGAACTGCAGAAGAATGCCCCCAGTTGAAAAAATTTAATGCCGAGAACAAATCGTTCTAAGCCAATAATATAATAGTTGAAAGCGGCTGTCTCCAACGGGACAGCCGCTTTTTTTTGGTTCCCTTAGTACAATTACCTGTAACCGTTCATCCGGAAATCCTAAATTGCGCCGGCAAAGTATTAAACACTAACTTTAGTTACTTTTTAAAAAAGGCTCCAGCCTCCTGGTTGAAAGTCCCGTATGCACAAATTGCCTGAGTATTTTGTAGCTTCTGGTCAGTTTTACTATATCATGATCGACACCGAAGGGTATATCGGGTCGGCCAATCCTTTATTCACCCGTCATTTTTTACCGGAGAACACAGATTCCAGTATACATATTGCTTCCTTATTTATTCCTTCCGACGCCGTGCATTTCCTGGCACTGATCAAGACCTGTATGGAACAGCCTGCCTTACATGTGCCCATCCAATCGGTCATCATGCGGATAGACGGAACACCTGCGGTACTTAACTGGGAATGTTCCGCCTGTACCAACGAAGAAGGATTGCCCCTGGGAATACAGGCGATCAGCGCCGTGGTACCGGGCCCCGCCTTACCGGAAAAAGGACCTGGCAGCCTGGCCAACAACCAGGAAAGGTATATGGCCTTTGAGCATAGCGCTGAAGGTTTATGGATGTTTATCAGTGATATACCGGTATCCATAAATGAATCACCCGAATTCATTCTCGAGTTCTGGAGGAAAAATTCATACCTCCTGGAATGCAATGATAATATGGCCCGGATGTATGGCTTTGAAAAGGCCGGTGAACTGAA
>CAZFLL010000087.1:10958-17320 GCA_964519865.1 uncultured Chitinophaga sp.
CTGAACAATGTAACAGATGTGATTGTGACCACTGATACGGCCCGCGTGGTGACTTCCTGGAATCATGTATTGGAAAAACTCACCGGCATCACCGCCCAGGAAGCTATTGGCCGGCCTTACCGGCTGGTGGTGAAAACGGATTATTCCCCGTACAGCAGCGAACAGGTGCTGGAAATCGTGGAGCGGGAAGGAATCTGGAAGGGAGAAACCTCCTTTACCGGCAGCGACGGGGAACGTAAAATACTACTCCATACCATTTCAATGCTCTATGATGAAAAGGGAAATAAAATAGGGCTGTTGGGTGTGGGAAAGGATATCTCCGAGCGGAAAAAAGCACAGGCCCGCCTGCAGGAGAGCGAAATGTTTTACCGGAATATGATCGCTCACTCACTGGATGGTATCGTACTGACAGACCTGACGGGTACGATCCGTTATTGCAGTCCGTCCATTGAAAAAATTTCGGGCTATGAACCGGCCCTCTTACTGGGCAAAAAAATATTCGAATTTGTCCATCCGGAAGATATAGGAAATGCATTCGAAGCCTTTGATGCAGAGAAGAAAAAGGAATCCCAGATCAATTATATGACACTCCGTCTCCGTCATGCCAATGGGGACTGGGTCTGGTGTACAGTCAGGGGACATAACCTGGTGGACAATCCGGTCTTTAACTCAATGGTGATTTATTTCACCAATGATTCCAAGCGGAAGGCGATTGAAGACCGGCTCAGGGAAAGCGAACGACGCTTCCGGAACCTGATTCACAACCTGCAGCTTGGGGTGATCCTCCAGGATGAAACAGGCAAAATGATCGTGGCGAACCAGGCTGCCCTGGAACTGCTGGGACTGACGGAAGATCAATTGATCGGGACGACTTCCATGGATCCGCGCTGGAATGTGATTCATGAGGACGGGACTGATTTTCCCGGGAACACGCACCCGGTACCCGTTGTGATTGCAACCGGTAAACCCGTAAGGGATGTGGTCATGGGGGTTTTCCGCCCGGAAAGCAATGACCGGGTCTGGTTGCTGGTGAATGCAGAACCGGTATTCGCTAGTGATAAAAAACTGATCAATGTAATCTGTTCTTTTGCCGATATTACCGAACAACGAAAACTGTCACAGAAACTGATCGACCAGGAAATTCAGAAACAAAAACAGGTAACCCAGGCCACCATTGATGCACAGGAAAAGGAAAGAACAGAGATCGGAAAGGAACTGCATGATAATATTAACCAGCACCTCAATACCACCCGCCTGTACCTGGAAGTGGCCAAAGAAAAGGCTACCGGGGAAGTGCTGCAGATGATCAACCTGGCCCATAATAATATGGCGGGTATCATAAATGAAATCCGCCAGTTGTCGCAATCCCTGGTACCGCCAACCCTGGGTGACCTGGGCCTGGCCGAATCCATCCAGGATCTTTGCGACAGCCTGCGCCGGTCCCATAAGTTCAAGATTAAATTTAACCGGTCCCATTTTGAAGAAGAGGATATCCCGGGTAACCTGAGACTCAGTCTTTTCCGGATCATCCAGGAGAAAATCAGCAATATTATCCGGCACTCGGGGGCGACCCAGATCAGTATTAAACTGCAGACCGATGCTGAATCTATTTTCCTGACGATCATTGACAACGGGAAAGGATTTGACCAGCAAACGGCTAAAGAAGGGTTGGGACTCAACAATATCCGTACCCGGGTAGCTCTTTTTAATGGTAAAATGGAGCTGAAAACCGCTCCCGGAGAGGGCTGTATTTTGTCTGTAACTATTCCCCATCACAGAGAATCAGAGGCCGATTAATTGCAATTGGTTCACGGGAAACGCCTACCTTTGCGCCTTCCATGAGCGACCCGATCAAACACGAATGCGGACTCGCATTCATACGGTTAAGAAAGCCTTTCTCTTATTACCATCAAAAGTACAATACTGTGCTGTGGGGGCTCAATAAGCTGTACCTGCTGATGGAAAAACAGCACAACCGCGGACAGGACGGTGCCGGTATTGCTTCCGTAAAACTCGACGTGGAACCGGGCTATCCGTTCATGAATCGTCTCCGCAGCAATGCCCCCCAGGCCATCGCGGATATTTTCCAGCAGATCGGCAAGGAAATCGATGAACTCGAAAAATACCATCCGGATATAAAAAGTCATCCCGGTCTGATGAAAGGCCATGTGCCCTTCCTGGGAGAACTGCTGCTTGGCCATCTCCGGTATGGCACACAGGGGAAAAACAAACTGGAATACTGTCATCCCTTTATCAACCGCGATACAATACCCACCCGCAACCTGGCCCTGGCCGGTAATTTTAATATTGTCAATTCCGACGATCTCTTTACCCTGATCGGCAAAGAGCCACATCCGAATGTGCGCTTCAGCGATCTTGCCGCGATGATCGAACTCATGCATACCTTCCTGTGCAAGGAGGATGAAACATCACCGGGCAAAATGGATATCAAGAAAGTACTGAAGAAAACATTGCCCCTGATGGATGGCGGTTTTCATGTGGGGGGTGTAACCGGTAACGGGATCGGGTTTGTATTCCGCGATGCACATGGCATCCGCCCATCCTATTATTATATCAATGATGAAGTGGTGGTGGCTGCCTCCGAACGGGCTGCTATCCGCACTACTTTTAATGTGGGCGAAAATGAAGTGCAGGAACTGATGCCCGGACAAGCCCTGATTGTTACTGAAACCGGGGAAATTGAGATCGCCCAGATACTGGAACCCAAAGAGCGTAAGGCCTGCAGCTTTGAACGGATCTATTTTTCGAGAGGCAGTGATGAAAAAATTTATAAGGAAAGAAAAACACTGGGGTATAACCTGAGTGAGCCGGTGCTTCATGCGATTGAACACGACCTGAAGAACACAATTTTTTCCTTTATTCCCAATACAGCGGAAACAGCCTTTTACGGCATGCTGAAGGGAATGGAAAACTACCTGAATAAAGTAAAACTGGAAAGAATTCTCAGCTGGGGCAAGGAATATGATGAAGAGAAACTTTCAGAAATGATCAACCGCCGCATCCGGGTGGAAAAGATCGCGATCAAGGATGTGAAAATGCGCACTTTTATTACCGAGGATGTGAGCCGGAATGAAATGGTGCAGCACGTGTATGATATTACCTATGGCACTGTACGCCCCGGGCTGGATACCCTCGTGGTGATCGATGACTCCATTGTGCGGGGTACCACGCTGAAGGAAAGTATTATCCGGATGCTGGGACGGCTGAAGCCCAAACGCATTGTGGTTGTTTCCTCCTCTCCCCAGATCCGTTACCCGGATTGTTACGGGATTGACATGAGCAAGATGGGTGATTTTATTGCCTTCAACGCGGCTGTTGAATTATTAAAGGAAAGAAATAAGACCGATCTGCTGAAAGACATGCTCGAGCGATGCAAGGATCTGCAGCGCAATAACCAGTTACACACGGAGAATGTGGTAAAACAATTGTACAAACAGTTTACTGCGGAAGAAATTTCCTTTAAGATCGCCAAACTGATCACACCCCCTGAATTAACCATCCCTGTGCATGTGATCTTTCAGACCATTGAAGACCTGCACAAGGCCTGCCCCAATAACCTGGGCGACTGGTATTTTACCGGTAACTATCCCACACCCGGTGGAAACAAAGTAGTAAACAAGGCTTTCATGAATTATATGGAAGGCAAGAATGTCAGGGGTTATTAGACCTGCTTTCCGCAATTAAACAGCTTCAACATGAAAACGCTGATCCTGGTCCGTCACGCCAAAAGTGACTGGAACGGTGAAGGTCTCGCAGACTTTGACCGGCCATTGAATGAACGGGGTAAACGGGATGCACCGGTGATGGCCGCCCGCCTGCTGGAGAAAGAAATTCCCGTGGATCTCTTTATTGCCAGTCCGGCCAAAAGAGCGGCCAAAACAGCCCGCATATTTGCTGAAGCCTTTGGAAAATCAAAAAGCGATATTCAGTTCAGGGATGAACTTTACCTGCCACCTGCCTCCGTTTTTTATAAAGTGATTGAACAGGTGGATGACTCTATTGATCATATTGCCCTGTTCTCCCATAACAACGGCATTACTGATTTTGCCAATGAACTCTGCAATACCCGCATTGATAATATTCCCACCTGCGGCATTTTTGCCATTAAGATCAATTGTGTGCACTGGAAAGATTTCAGGGCCGCGAAAAAGGAATTCTGGTTTTTTGATTCACCCAAATCAACCCACGGCTGATTATTCTTCAATGATGGGTGGTGCTTTACGGCTGACCAGGAATACACCGGTAAAGATGAGCAGACCCGCCATTATTTTTTCAATGGTGAAGGATTCATGCAGGAAAAGGGCCGCGATGATGGCGGCAAATACAGGCTGCGTGTAAATATAAGAACCGGTGATACCCGCCCCCAGGTGTTTCAGTCCGAAAATATTGAATGAATAAGCGAGGAAGGTACCGCAGAATACCACCATGCCCAGTGCCGCATAGTGCGTCCAGTCAAAGCCCGGCCAGCGGGTGGCTGCAAATTCATTCCAGCCAAAAGGAAGAATCATCAGGAAACCAAACGTAAATACCCAGCGGATTACCTGCAACGGCGGATACTCCTGCATCAGAGGCTTAACGATAATGAAATAAACGGTATAGGCCATGGCATTGACCAGGATGAACAGGTCACCTTCCAGGCTGGCACTTCCATTTTTCTCTTTTGACATGATCAGCAAAGCGGCCCCGCCAATACCAAGTGCGAGTCCGAGTGCTTTCTGAATAGTGATTTTTTCTTTCAGCACCCAGAAAGCAAAAACGGTGATCAGCAAAGGTGTGCAGAGCATCAGTAAGGAAGCATGGATCGTGGAAGTGAGCGTCAGCCCTTTTACAAACAGCATCTGGTTGATGGCAACACCGGTAAGCCCGCAGAGTATAAAACGGGGAATATCTTTTTTACGGATGGCCATTGGTGTTTTTCCAAAGGCCCGGACAGTCCAGAATAAAATCAGGCTGATGCCCACCCGGTATATATTAAGCCCATACGCACCCACCAGGGAAGGGGAAATATGTTTCACCAGGCTCAGGTTGAGCGCGAAAAACAGGTTGGTGAACAAAACGGCGATATGGGCCTTGCTGGTGACTTTCAAGGGAGCAAAGATAATTGTAAACTTCAGCGGAGGGAGCCCAGTAGGCGGCTGATCACCGGGCCCAGTGAATTTTTTCCTGATTGCGGAAAATCATGATAGGGGAATACAGCTGCTTGCTGCAATGCGGATTCCAGTGTAAATGCCTGTTGTGTAATCGTACAGGCTGTTTTTTGTTCCCGGTACAACAAGGCCAGGTATTCCTGTTCAGTTTGTCCGGGTGTAGGCACCAATATACTTTTCTTTTGAAATACGGCGAGGTCCATCAGGGTGCTGTACCCGCTTCGGCAAATCACCCGGCTGGCTTTGCTCATTTCCTCGCTGAGTTGTGCAGTCGGTAAATGGTTATAAATATGAATCATATTGGAAGAGGGCAGGAGCGTGTCGCTGCCTGGTAATCCCCGGACAAGTGTGGCCGTCCCGGGATAATGTGCCAGTTCAGATAATATTTTCTCTTCCAGTATACTTCGCTGTGGCTCGGGTCCCGAGAGCAGTAAGAGTAAATGATTTTTCTGTTCTGTTGTTTCAGTTTTTTCAAACCGGGAAAGAGGACCTGTGTAATAAACCGGGATAGTGGGAGTATGGGCAGGATGTGAGAGTTCTCCTGCGAGCCCCGGAGACTCCTGGTGATCGGGTACCCAGCAGGCGCTGAAGCGTTGGATATACCCGTAGTTTATCTTTTGAATCCAACGTTCTGTTTTTTTCCCAAACGGTATTTTTATCAGCAACTGGTGCGTGATGAAAATGCAGGGGATGGCGGAATGATACAAGCCGTACCGGTTATCGCTGATCACCGCATCGATCTGGTAGTCTTTCACTGCTTTTTTCAGCCACCGGTGCTCCCTTTTAATGACACCCAGTAAACGGGGTGTTTGCCCCAGCATTTTCAGGGCCAGTCCTGTTTTTGTTTTAGCATACCGGACCCGGTAGCCCTCCAGGTTCAACATTGCAAGTTCAGGAAAAGCTTCTTTTAAGAGGGTGGCGGCAGCTCCTTCGGCAGCCAGTAAGACTTCTGCCCCCTGCTGCTGCAATTCCCGGATAATGGGTATACAACGGGTGGCGTGACCCAGGCCCCAGTCCAGCGGTGCCAGCAGAATACGGGGTTTCCCTTGTTTTCCAGGGATTTCAGGCTGATCCGGGTTAATTTTTGATGAAAATTGGGTCAACAGGATACTATTTTGTTCGTAAAATAGTTTTAATTTAGAACATTAAGTGTATGAAACTAATCAACAAAATTGCTTTAGCCCTGTTATTCAT
>CAZFLL010000088.1:0-17307 GCA_964519865.1 uncultured Chitinophaga sp.
CAGGTCAACACCATTTGTAGTAACGGTGCCTCCTTCATTCACTGCTTTAATGCGGGCTTCATAGCGGATCTTTCCTTCCACACCCATATAGTCGGCGGATTTGCCGGTGAGTATTAAACCATCCTGCCCGTAGGGATCCATCCGGAAATAATCGGTGGCATAATTCGAATGCGCCTGGTTCCGCTCGCCCCGCAGATTGGCGGTGAAAGAGATACTCCCCGGTTTAGAAGCAGTAAGGCGGACCACAATCACCTGGTCGGGAGCAGAAGCGACTATTTCCCGCTGGTAGCTGATGCCATTGGACTGATAGCTCACCCCGGCAATACCGGTTGACAGGTCAAGCCATCTTTTATAGGCTGTTACACTATCCTGGTTGCTGAAAAATAAATGAAGGTTGGCCAGTGACTGGTACTTCTGCTGTTCCACCGGGTAGCCCATTAAATGCCGGCCGAAGAGATTATGCGCTTCCAGGAATTTTCCTTCAAAGACTTTCTTTTGTATTTCTTTCAGGTATTCATGCCCCCCTTTCACCACGGTGGAATAGGGGCCACCCGTCCAATAGGTCTCTTCATTTAATTGTATCCGTTCTTCCTTGTTTTTCCCAAACACCATGGCACCCAGGCGGCCATTGCCTACGGGCAGGGCCTCCTCCCATTTCCGGGCAGGTTGATCATACCATAATAAGGTGGAAGGGTTGAAGGTTTTGAAATTGATCTGGTCAGCCATACTACCCGGCTGAGCAGTCAATACAACTGAAGCCAAATGTGAAAAAGCCAATAAGAATAATTTCCGGCAGTTCATAAGCAGGGCCTTAAAGAGGTTGTTTCAATGAATGGAAACGGTTATAGCCTGGTTTGTAGCTAAATATACTTCCTTTTTTACTGGTTTTTACCGCCAGCCGGATTCAGGAAAAAAACAGCCTAATCCGTTGTTTTTCCCATTTCCCTCCAGCCAGTATTACTGAACTTTAAGTAAGATTTGAACCCTGGTTCATCCGCATTTTAAATTAAAATTTAATTATGGGACTCTCCATCCATTATTCCGGTACCATAAAAGACAGATCCCTGGTGCCCCAGCTGGGAGCAGAAATGAAAGATATCTGTGAAAGCCTGGGCTGGGACTATCACTATTTTGAAGCCGATGCAAAAGATGCGCTCGAGGGTGTCTATTTTGCCCCGGAAGAATGTGAGCCGCTCTTTCTTACATTCAGCCCGGAAGGTCGGTTACTCTCCCCGATCAGCCAGATTACCCGGGAAATGCTGGTACAGAACGGGCTCGACCCGGAACTGATCTATACCATCAGTACCAAAACCCAATATGCGGGGATCGATGCCCATGTAGCCGTCATCAAACTGTTTCGCTACCTCAGTGAAAAATACTTCAGTCATTTTGAAATGAATGACGAAGGCGGATACTGGGAAACCAATGACCTGGAACTGCTGAAAAGCCAGTTTGCCGCTTATGAACGGGCCATTCAGACTTTTGTGGATGCCTTGCAGTCGCTGGAACGGATTCCCGGTGAAAGCCCGGATTCCCTGGCAAGCAGGATTGAGGAATTGTTGAAGAAAAAGGGGCTGTAAACTGTTCCCGGAACTATTTTCCCTCCCCCTGTTCATATATATCAGCACTGGCAGAGAGGATTTCCCGGTACTTATAGAATATTTTTGTTTTGGAAATAAAACCAATAAAGTTTTTCTCATTATCCAGCACTGGCAAAAACCAGCTATGTGTGAGATCAAATTTCTCCATAACAGAGTGCATGCTTTCATCCTCCTGCAAAACCGCCGGAGGCTTTTTCATCAGGGCTCTTACAGGAACAATATCGAATTGTGTTGATTCAAACAGGCGTTGTTTAATGTCATTTAATTCAATGATCCCTGCAAATTTGCCTTTATTGTCCAGTACAGCGTATATGTTTTTCTCACTTGTTTTTATTATTTCAATTAAGTCCTTTAGTTTCTTGTCAATGGCGATTGTTTCAAATTTATCATGCAGGATTTCACTGAGCTTTATGGTTGTGAGTATATTTTTTTCCTTCTTATGCGTAAACACTTCCCCCTCCAAAGCCAGTTTCTTCAGCTCCATAGAATAGGGTTCATAGGATTTTACGATAAAAAAAGAAATGGATGATACGATCATCAGCGGGATAAACAGTTCATAACCGTTGGTGATCTCAGCAATCAGAAATATTGCTGTCAGCGGGGAATACATCACACCACTCAATACACCGGCCATTCCGACGAGGCTGAAATTACCAACGGGTATCTTTATCCAGGGAGTGGCATTCAGTAATTTAGCGAAAAAGAATCCCAGGTATGATCCGGTGAAAAGCGAAGGGGCAAAATTTCCTCCATTTCCTCCGCTGCCGATTGTTATGGCAGCCGCCACCGGTTTCAATAATACAATCAATGCCGCGAAAGCTATAATGCCGGCTGTATCCCCCAGGCGGGAAAGAGGGCCTGAGCTTTCTGATAAATTATTAAAAGTTCCACTGGCTACAACTTTAACGCTTTCATATCCTTCTCCGAAAAGCGGCGGTAAAATGAAGTAAAGCCCTGCCAGGAATATTCCCCCTATCAGGGCTTTCGGTACAACCTGCAATTTCCAGTTATGCAAACGGCCTTCCGTTTTTTTAAATGTCCGGGCATAATACAATGATATAAATCCGGCCAGTATACCAAGTAAAAGATAAAAGGGCACATTCCTGTAATTAAAATTCTGGGTCAGGCTGAAATTGAAAAGAGAGGATTCGGAAAGAATAACTTTTGAGCACAGCACCCCTGTTACCGAAGATATTATTAACGGAATAAAATGACTCACCAGCATTTCAGTAAGCAGTATTTCCACGGCAAATATTACACCTGCTATCGGCGCATTGAAAACAGCCGCAATTCCGGCCGCCGCCCCACAGGCAATCAGCAGGGTACGTTCCTGATAAGTAATATCGCTGATTCGCCCTATTGTTGAACCCACGGCTGAACCTGTGGCTACAATCGGCGCTTCCAGCCCGGCCGAACCTCCAAAGCCAACTGTCACAGAACTGGTTATTACATGCAGGTAGGTATGACTGAGTGGTATAAATGAACTCCGGCGGGCAATGGAACGAAGTACCATGGCAATACCCCGCTCGATATAACCGTAAAACAGATAACGTACGATCAGGACTGTCAGCACCAGCCCTGCTGCCGGGAACAGGAAATGATAGTACTGGTTGGCATTCAAATGGCCGATTCCCAGCTGGATCCAGTGCACCGATAGTTTGAGCAATACGGCCAGGATACCGGATACCAGTCCGGTAAGGACCGCCACCAGCATGATAAGTTGTGGCCGGCTCAGCCTGGTCCGTATGCGGATAAATATCTGTTGATATGCTTCCCTGAGTTTTCGCATGCTAGAATTGCATTTGCAACAGGAAAATAGCAATCCCCCCTGCAAAACCAACCAGTGCCAGCCAGCTGATCTTCCGGAGATACCACATAAAATCGATTTTTTCAATACCCATTACAGCCACACCTGCCGCTGAACCAATGATCACCGCACTACCGCCTGTACCTGTCGTCAGGGCAAGAAACTCCCAGAAAGGATGATCAGTAGGGTAGGTTTGCAGGTCATACATACCTTGTGAAGCAGCAACCAGCGGTACATTATCCACCACAGCAGATAACAGACCAAGCACTGAACCGATCAGGTAGGTATTACCCAGTTTGTCACTGAGCCAGGTGGCCCCTTCACGCAGTAATCCGGCTGATTGAAGGGCAGAAACCGCCAGCAGAATTCCCAGGAAAAAAAGGATGCTGGGGCTATCGACTTTCTGTAAAGCTTTGGCGACATTGTATTGTTCCGCAAGTTCAGGATCCTTACTTTTATGCAGCAGGGTGGTGATCACCCACATCAGCCCCAGTGCCAGTAACATACCCATGAAAGGTGGCAGGTGAGTTACTGTTTTAAAAACCGGTACAAATATCAAAAAACCAATACCGGAGATCATGACGATCTTGCCATCCGCTTTTTCAGCAACTGTACTTTCAGGGATAACCACTTTTTCGATCTGCTGTCCCCTGAAACGGTACCAAACGATCAGGGTGGGAATGGCGCAAACCACGAGGCTGGGAAGGATCAGTTGTTTCATGATATTAAGGGCGGTGATCTGGCCACCGATCCAGAGCATGGTGGTGGTTACATCACCGAGGGGTGACCAGGCACCACCGGCATTAGCGGCAATAACGATCACCCCGCAAAACCATAGCTTATCTTCTTTTGACTGCAGCAATTTGGTACAGAGGGAGGCCATGACAATGGCCGTTGTAAGATTATCCAGTAACGCAGAAAGGAAAAAAGTAATGATAGTAACCAACAGCAGCAGCTTTGATTTCGACGTTGTACTGATATGACGGGTGATGATGTCAAATCCGTTATGGGTATCAATGAGTTCTACAATCGTCATAGCACCCAGCAGAAAAAACAAAATGGACGCAATCTCCCCGAGGTGATGAAGTAATTCTTCCGTCACCGAATGACCGCCTGTTGATGATTGCAAAATATAAATAGTCCAGCACAGCACGCCGGTGATGAGTGCGGAAGCTGCCTTATTCAACCGAAGCGGATGTTCAAAGGCAATGGCCAGGTAACCGGCTATGAAAACGATCAGCAATAATATAACCATTGTTTATTCAATTATGGGTAATAGTAATTCAAAGTCAGGTTCTTTGATGATAAAATCAGCCACCGCGTCCAGGAGGCTGTTGCCGGAGCAGAAAGATACACCGATCCCCGCCTTTTTGATAATACAAATATCGTTTTCACTGTCGCCAATAGCCAGTGTATCCGATAAGGGCACGTCGAATCGTTTGCAGATATGTGTCAGCGCATGTGTTTTGCAATATTCATGTGTGCAGGCATTAAATTCATGAGATAAATAAAAGGAGGGGATTTTTACTTCACCGGTGGCGACACTTTTGGAAAACTCCAGTTCATTGCCAAGCGAAAAATCAAATCCGTATTTATTTTTAAAATGATTGGTAATACAATCATAACTATCAGACACCAAGCCGACCACAAAACCATTTTCCTTCAGGGTCTTTATGATCTGTTGTGTGTAGGCTGTTACCGGAATAGCATCTGCCAGCCGGATCAGTTCACTGAAATCGCGCCCTTTAAGCAGACGCGCGATCAGCTTGGTACGGATAAAGGGATTGCTTTGTGTGGTCTGAATATCCAGCAATTCTCTCTTAAAACCGAACTCATTGGCAGCAGTATGAATAAAGCTCGCCCGCAACAAGGTATTGTCCATGTCAAAAATCGCCACCTTTCGCAGCTTACGGGATGTTTCCCGTATGGCAAACTCCATCTGCTCCCTGATCAGCTGGATATGCTCCAGTGTTTCATAATTGTTCTCCCCGGAATTTTTGGACTTTTTCAGGATCACCGCCGCCACTTCTCTGGACATTTTTCCCAATTGCTCCAGGGGTTGCATTTTATTTTCAATATGCCCGATACATACTTCTTTGATCGTGGCACCGGATTGATACATATCAATCAGGATGCCGATATCCACGCCATAACCTTCTTCAAAGTCAAGTTTACGAAGGAGTGATTTACGGCCGGCGATCATTCCGCTTAAAGGCTGCACAAAAGCAGGAAAACCGGGATACAGTATCGACAACAAGGGTTTGGCCACGAGTTCGGTTACCCGGCCCGCCTGCCGGGAAAAATAGGATTTACAGAAATCTGCTTTATCTTCCAATAAAGGAGCGGCCAGTAAACTGATCACATCATCCGGATAAGTGGTGATATCCGCATCCAGAAAAACCAATACTTCATTGCCCGCACATAGAACGCCATCTTTCATGGAGGCCCCCTTGCCCAGCTTGGTACTGGTGATCAATGTTGCTCCGGCTTTTTTAGCTTCTTCCACTGTATTATCCAGTGATTTGTCATCTACCACTATCACTTCTGTAACACCCGGAGTACCAACGGCAAGCTGAACCACACTGGCAATCGTTTTTTCTTCATTCAAAGCTGGAATAATGACTGTAATCATGGTTTGATAATTAGTTGGACACTGGTATCCGCCGTCCGCGCAGCCAGCCAGTTCCTCAGTTGAGATCGCGCTGCACTACTGATTGTCCTGTTAAAAGATAACAATACCAGCAGGGAAGGCTGGACTTTATCCCTGTCGGCTATTTCATAAAGTGGCGTTACGGCACAGGACCGAAGTCCCGTGTATTGTATGTTTATTTCAATAAACAGCCGCCTTGCCAGTGAATCGTATCCGGCCTGCTGGCTGAGTAAAATCTTTAAACTGTCCAGCTCCTGTTGTTTTTCCTGCAAGACAGTTGTAAGTACGCCTGTTTTTTCATCCTGGTTGCCGGTCTGTGCGGCAGTGTAAGAAGCAAAACCCTGCCTGATCTCCAGGCTGGACACAGGCAAGTCATAAAGAGACAAACGGGAACGCAGGGCCTGGACCTGTTCAGCACTGATCTCATTTCCTCCGTAGATCAGCAGTATTGATTTTTCTTTACTGTTCACTTTTTTACTCAACAGGTAATCGCCCGGTATCTGTGCTTCATGTGTGATAAACCGGTTTGCCCGTTGTGAAAACCTGTTTTGCTGTACCATATCATACCCGAAATACAGGCTGGGCAAAAAAGTCAGCAGCACCACCAACCAGATGATCCTTTTTGATAACCGTTCTGCTTTTTGTGAAGTGAATTTTTTATACGGAAAATGAAATACCCGGGTTATGATAAAGGTTGCCAGTGCAATAAACACTGTATTAATAATATAAAGGTAAAAGGCCCCTAAGAAAAAACTGAACTGACCGGTGGCCAGGCCATAACCGGCTGTACATAGTGGTGGCATCAGGGCTGTGGCAATAGCCACACCGGGAAGTACATTTCCTTTTTGTTTACTTGACAGGGCAATTATACCGGCAAATCCGCCGAACAATGCGATCAGTACATCATAAATTGTCGGGGCCGTACGGGCAAGCAATTCAGAATGGGCTTCATCCAATGGAGAAAGCAGGAAGTAACAGGTTGAGGTTAACAGGGCCACAACAGTAGCTACCCCGTAATTCATTCCAGCCCTCCTGAGCAACTGACTGTCATTAATACCCATAGAAAAGCCTATACCCATGATCGGACCCATCAGGGGGGAAATGAGCATCGCGCCGATTATAACGGCGGTGGAATTTACATTTAAACCAAGTGATGCTACAAAAATGGCGAAGATGAGAATCCACAAATTGGTACCGCGGAATACAATTCCTGTTTCTATAGAACCGGCTACTGAACTGAATGCCTCTTTTTCTTCGCCTAACCTGAATTTGTTGAAAAAATTCGTCAAAGATTATAGGTTACTGCGTTATGTATATATGTAAAGTTAATGTAAACAGAACGATTAACCTTTGCAAGAAGAAAAAATCTGGAATACACCATTTTATAAATTGTTAACAGCAGCTTATAAATAATCATTCCGTCTTATGTATTAAAAAATCCATAACTACCGGAAATAGAGAACGCAAACAGTCAGGGAGATGCTGTCATACAACCTGACTTGTATCTCCCAGATCGGATGAACTATCCATTACTGATCCTGATCATGGTTTTTAGCTTTATTTAGTTGTAAATTGAATTGAATAAAAAAAAACAGATGAAACAGCTACTTAGCCTGGCTGTTCTGTTCATATTCCTCCTGTCTGGTTGTAATTCCTCCCGTATCACCAGCTCCTGGAAAGCAGACAATGTACAGCCGCAGACTTTTAAGAAAATCATTGTATTGGGATTGATCCGCGAAAAAGACCGCAACCTCCGCGAAAACATGGAACAACATCTGGTGGGCGAACTGCGTAACCTGGGTTATGATGCCACCTGCTCCTGTGATGAATACAATCCCAAAGCTTTTGAAAACATGACGGAAGAGCAGGCCCTGGCCAAACTGAAAACATCAGGAGTGGATGCCGTGCTCACGATTGTATTGCTCGACAAAAAACAGGAACGTTATTATGTACCCGGCCGCGTGCAATACACGCCATACCGGATGTACTACAATCGCTTCTGGGGTTATTCCCGTACGATGTATGGACGTATCTACACGGAAGGCTATTATACGGAAGACACAAAATACTTCTGGGAATCCAACCTTTACGCACTGGATAAAAATGAGTTATTATACTCTGCTCAGAGCGAGTCATTCGACCCGGCTTCCACCGACAGGATGGGAGATGAATACGGGAAAATGATTGCCGCGAATATGGTCAAAAAGAATGTACTGCTTAACCTGAAAGAACAACCCGTGAAGAGAGCCATGTGATCGCCTGATTAAAAACGGCTGAATGAAACTGATGCAACATCATATTATCCTGAACTGGACAGGCCGCATCACCGGTATACTGGTGACCGCCTTTTTTGCGGCCTTCTTCGTCAGTGAAGGCATTCCGGATATATTAAACGGGAAAGGAGATGAGTTGCTTCAGTTTCTTCCCTTCACCGCATTAAGTGCCGGTGGTTTTATACTGGCCTGGTTCAAACCGCTCTGGGGAGGTTGGCTCCTGCTGGTCGGCGCCTTGCTGATGGCGGGTTATTTCCTCTATTTCCAGGATATACTCATGGCCTTGATATATGGAATTCCTTCCCTGCTGGTCGGACTTTGTTTTATTGCATCCGCCAACAAAGAACTGATCTGATAAAGTAAGCAGAACGGGGATTTATTTCCAGATATGGAATTTGAGCCGGAATTTCTTTTGAAGCAGTAAGGACCGCCAGTCTATAAATAACAACGCAAACAATAACAGGAGACCTGTCACCAGCCCGGTTATTGATTTCCAGGATAAAATTCCCTGTAATAGTTCTTCTGTATTTTCCGTGGCATAATTGCCCATGAACACAGCTATACTGTCGCTGATAAATTTACCTGTGAAAAATGCCGGGATCAGGAATATGGGTTTGATGCGGGCAATACCCCCGGCCAGGAACAATGGAGTGGAGGGCAGGGGCATCAGCGTATAAAACAAAATAAAGAGCTGGCTTTTCCAACCGTTCTTTTTGATCTTCTCACCCAGGAAAAGAATGTCTTCAGTTTTTGACTGGATAAATAACCGGTTTGACACACCCGGGATATAAAGGGTTAACAGGTAGCGGCCAAGAATAGAACCGGCCACCCCTACAAAGATCACAGGCCAGATCGGCAACCCAAACATGATCTGGAACAGCACCATGACCGTAAAGGCCGGTGGCAGGGGAAAGGGCGTAATATCCACCGCAACGGTACCCAGGAAAACGATTACATATTGCCACCACATTGCTTGTACTTGTTACTTGTTACCATCAGTAATTTCCTGAATTCCGGTGATAAAAAAAATAATCGTTCTGGCTACCGTCAATGATTGTGATCAGTTCTGGTAAAATCTGCGGTATTTAGTACTTTCATAAGCTATGGATACTTTCCTGCTGATCCTCCTCGTACTGGCGGTACTTTTTCTCCTGCTGAGCCTGTTTTTCCGCAGTTCCCGGGCCAAAAAAACAAGTTTACCTCCATTTCCGGATGCCTGGCGGGTCATATTGCTGGAACAGTCCGACTACTACGAAGCACTGGAAGAGAATCAAAAACCTCTTTTTGAAAAAAGAATACAGCGTTTTCTTCAGCAGACCCGTATCACCGGTGTAAATACAACTGTGGAAGATCTCGACAAAATACTGATCGGCGCCAGTGCCATTATTCCCATTTTTGCCTTCCCGGACTGGGAGTATGTTAACCTGCGGGAGGTGTTGTTGTACCCCGATTCCTTTAATCATGATTTTGAACAGGAGGGAAATGACCGTTCCATCCTGGGCATGGTGGGGGATGGGGCCCTGAACGGGGTGATGGTTTTATCCAGGCATGAACTCAGGCAGGCTTTTCTGAACAAGACCAGCAAAACCAATACAGCTATCCATGAATTTGTACACCTGGTGGATAAAACAGATGGCACGGTGGATGGTATTCCTGAAATACTGATGCAGCGTCAGTATGTATTGCCCTGGCTGCAGGCAATGCAAAAAGAAATAAAAAAGATACTGGCCGATAAATCTGACATCAATCCCTATGGAGCCACCAATGATGCGGAGTTTTTTGCTGTAGTGGCTGAATACTTTTTTGAACGACCTGATCTGCTGGAAAGAAAAAATCCGGAACTGTACCAGTTATTAACCTCTATGTTCAGGCAACAACCAAACAGTTCCGGAGATAATCAGATGCAGTAGTCATCCTGTCCTTCGGCAGGCCTGCCTGTCCGGCAGGCAGTCTCAGGAGAGCAGCAGTCCCGCCTTAGCGGGACGTGCCGAAGGATTACAGAGGTATATTCCCGTGTTTCTTCCTCGGGCGTTTGGCCACTTTGTTTTCCAGCATGGCAAAGGCCTTGATCAGTTTTTTACGGGTTTCCTTGGGTTCGATCACTTCATCAATAAATCCTCTTTCAGCCGCTGTATACGGATTGGCGAATAATTCCGCATACTCCGCTTCCTTCTCCAGTAATTTCTTAGCCGGATCATCGGCAGCAGCGATCTCTGTTTTGAAAATAATCTCACTGGCTCCCTTGGCACCCATCACAGCGATCTCTGCAGTTGGCCAGGCATAGTTCATATCAGCCCCGATATGTTTGGAGTTCATCACATCATAGGCACCACCATAAGCTTTACGGGTGATCACTGTACAACGTGGCACCGTTGCTTCGCTCAGTGCATACAGCAGTTTGGCCCCATTGGTGATGATACCATTCCATTCCTGGTCGGTACCCGGCAGGAAGCCCGGTACATCCACCAGCACCAGCAGCGGAATATTGAAACAATCGCAGAAGCGGGTGAACCTGGCCCCTTTCTTTGAACTCTCAATATCCAGCACACCAGCCAGGCTCATCGGTTGGTTGGCCACGATACCAATACTCCGTCCGGCGAGACGGGCAAACCCCACCACAATATTATCGGCATAGTATTTATGTACTTCAAAGAAGGAATCGGTATCACAGATTCCATCAATCACACTGCGGATATCATAGGGCTGATTGGCACTGGCGGGTACAATATTCTCCAGTACTTCACGTGTTTCATCGCCCAGTGTATAGGGATATTTCACCACCACGTCTTCACAGTTCTGCGGCATATAACTCAGCATTGTCCTTACCTGGTTGATGCAATCCATATCATTCAGTGCGGTCAGGTGTGTAACACCGGACTTGGTCGAGTGCGTGGATGCTCCCCCGAGTTCTTCTGAACTCACTTCTTCATTGGTCACCGTCTTCACAACGTTCGGACCCGTCACAAACATATAGCTGGTATTCTCCACCATGATGGTAAAGTCAGTCATAGCCGGGGAATAAACGGCGCCACCGGCGCAGGGGCCCATGATGGCAGAAATCTGGGGAATCACACCAGAGGACTGCACATTACGGTAAAAAATATCGGCATAACCACCCAGTGAGCGTACCCCTTCCTGGATACGGGCACCACCGGAGTCGTTCAGACCCACCATGGGGGCACCGGCCTTCATGGCCATATCCATAATGCGGCAGATTTTTTCCGCATGGGTTTCAGACAGGGCACCGCCAAATACGGTGAAATCCTGGGCGAAGACATATACCAGTCTTCCATTGACTGTTCCATAACCGGTGATCACCCCATCCCCGTAAAATTTCTGATCTTCCATGCCGAAGTCCTTGGTCCGGTGCGTTACCAGTGCGCCAATTTCTTCAAAAGATCCGGGATCCATCAGCAGTTCCACCCGTTCACGGGCAGTAAGTTTGCCTTTTTTATGCTGGGCATCGATCCGTTTTATACCTCCACCCAGTTTACCTTCTTCGAGTTTTTCCCTGAGTATTTCAACTTTTGATTTCATTTTTTCATTTTTAAATGGTTAATAACAGGCAACGACTGCTAATGCGCCAGTCTCCGTTTCCAGCTGGTTGATTTATGATCAACCGGCCCCAGCTTTTTCTTCTGTTCCTGCCATAATTTAAGCGCGATCAGTGCCGCGATCTCGGCATTGGCTTTTTGCTTGTCCTTGATCTTTTCCGGGGTATAATAATTCTTGACAAAATGGGTATCAAAATGACCGGAGAAGAAAGCATCATGCTCAAACACAAATGTGCCAAACGGCAGGGTGGTTGCCACGCCTTCGATCTTATAATCCTTGATCGCCTGGAGCATTTTCTGAATAGCTTCCGTCCTGGTCTTGCCATGCACCACCAGTTTGGCGATCATCGGGTCGTAATAAATAGGAATGGTCATTCCTTCTTCATACCCGTCATCCACCCGGATACCTTCACCTACCGGTTTCTGGTATTTGGTCAACGTACCAATGGAAGGAAGGAAATTATTCAGCGGATCTTCCGCATATACCCGCAGTTCGATCGCGTGCCCGTTCGGTTTTATATCGTCCTGGGTCAGACCCAGTTTTTCACCACGGGCGATCCGTATCTGTTGCTCCACCAGGTCCAGCCCGATAATCATTTCAGAAACGGGGTGTTCCACCTGCAGGCGGGTATTCATTTCCAGGAAATAAAAATTGAGTTTATCATCCACCAGGAATTCCACTGTACCGGTGCTCACATAATTACAGGATTTGGCCACCATCACGGCCGCATCACCGATTTTCACGCGCATCTCCGGTGTTACTATTGCAGAGGGCGTTTCTTCCACCACTTTCTGGTGCCGGCGCTGGATACTGCATTCGCGTTCGAGACCATGGATCACATTCCCGTATTTATCGGCCACCACCTGTACTTCAATGTGACGGGGGGAGGTGACATATTTCTCAATAAAAACAGAGCCGTCCCCGAAAGATGATTTTGCTTCGCTGATCGCTCTCTCCATCTGTTCCTGCATATCATCTGCCTTTTCCACAATACGCATACCCTTACCACCACCACCTGCGGAAGCTTTGATCAGGATAGGATAACCGATCTTATTGGCAATGTCAACGGCTTCCTTTACATCCTCGATCGCGTGGTCAATACCGGGTACCATCGGGATATTGTATTTTTTCACACTTTCCTTGGCGGCCAGTTTGGATCCCATGACCCGCATAGCTTCGGGGGTGGGGCCAATAAATTCAATCCCTGCATCGGTTACTTTCTGGGCAAATTCCGCATTCTCACTCAGGAATCCGTACCCGGGGTGAATTCCATCCACACCCAGTTCCTTGCAGTAAGCAATGATTTTATCGCCATTGAGGTAGGATTGATTGGAGGGAGCTGGTCCCAGGCAAACAGCTTCATCCGCAAAATACACGTGGGGTGAATGACGGTCGGCTTCTGAATAAACAGCCACAGATTTGATACCCATTTTGCGGATCGTCCGCATAATACGCAGGGCAATCTCGCCCCGGTTGGCAACTAATATTTTTTTCATCCGAATAGTTTTAATGTTTGATTATTCAAGTTCAACCAGTACCTGTCCTTTATCCACCGGCTGACCGGCGGTAACCGCGATGCGTTTGATCACCGCATTGCTCTGGATCATGATACTGTTTTCCATCTTCATGGCTTCCAGGATCAGGATGCGGTCTCCTTCTTTTACTTCCTGACCTTCCTTGACGGCAATCTCCAGTACCAGTCCCGGCATTGGCGCTTTGATCTCTTTGATATGTTTGGTGGAGGCGCTGCTGAAGCCCATGCTGTCCAGCATCTGGTCCAGCTGGTCCTTTATTTCCATTTCAAAGTTTTCACCATCGAGTTCCAGCTTGATTTTCTTGCCATTTGTATCTGCTTCCAGCAATCGGGCATTCACAGAACGGTGTCCCATGATGAGGTTAAACTGATCCGGCGCTTTTTTAACAAAGTCAGCCGCATCGACATCAGCCTGGTCAAAAGTGAAGACAAAATCATTTGCCTTAACCTTAAAGGTTTTAGTTGTTTCTGACATAATGCAAGGGATTTACTTGTAAGTTACCTGAATTTAGAAAGATAGAAAGCCTTTTCATATAGCCAACCCGTGTGGGTTTATAAATGGAGTGCTGTTGGCAAAGTGCCGGCAAGCACTAATACAATCGGTATGCAAGGTTGACATTTACAGGTGGTTAATAGATGATTATCCTCACACCATTACCAAATTAATATCACCCCGGTCGATTGTCAGAGAAAAGTCATAAATGCAGAAATCGTTGTGCCTCCCGCCTGTTCTGACAGTAAAACAAGCCCTCCCCATGCCAGAATAACAGCTAGAATTGAACGGCACAGATTTCGAGCACCCAGTACCGTAATCTTTATTTTTTCATTTAAAAACAAGAAAACATGTACTACAATCAGTCATGTATGCGCCAGCGTCAGGCTGCAGCGCAGGATGCCGCTAAAGGCCCTCATTACGGAAACGCTCCCCGGTTTATCCGCTCCATGCAACGGGCTGCTGTCAACATTTACAAGACAGACAACAGCTATGAAATGCTGGTCTTTGCGCCGGGTCGTATCCGGGAACATTTTCACCTGGATGTAAACGGCAATGAACTCAGTGTTTCTTACACTCCGCCGGAAGGCTTTCCCCGCCCTGAATGGGTGTTGCGGGAATACAGTCGTGGCGGGTTCAAGAGAACATTTACCCTGGATGAAAGCATTGACAAAAGCGCCATTACGGCGAAGTACACCGATGGTGTGCTGCAGGTCAGTCTCCCGGTAGTTGCAGACAAGCAACCACTCAAAAAAGAAATAGTCATCCAGTAAAGAACAAAGTACGAAGTTAGAAGTACGAAGTACGAAAAACAGCCCTTTCTAAGAAGCGACGCATCAAGGTACGTCAGCCCGTACTTCGTACCTCGTACTTCGTACTTTATTTATTCCATGTGTTTCCTGAACCATTCTCCTGCCATTTCTGCAACCTCCTGGAGTTTACCGGGCTCTTCAAATAAATGCGTGGCCCCTTCGATCACCACCAGTTCTTTCTGACCACCCAGTCTTTCCATGGCCAGTTGATTCAGTTCGGTCACTTCATCATCAAGTGAGCCGGTAATCATCAGCACAGGCGATTTCACCAATGGCAATGAACGCATCGCCAGGTCGGGGCGTCCTCCCCTGGAGACAACAGCTTTGATTACCCCGGGCATCAGGGAGGCGGCACCCAATGCTGAAGCGGCACCGGTACTGGCGCCGAAATAACCAATATGGTAATTACGGAAAACAGGTTGCGCCTGTATCCAATGGGTGATCCCGGCCAGGCGCTGGGTCAGCAACCCGATATCAAACCGGGCCGCATTGGCGATACTCTCGCGGGTGGTCAGCAAATCCACCAGTAAGGTAGCCATGCCTTTTTCATTCAGGAGTTCGGCCACATATTTGTTGCGGGGACTAAATCGGCTGCTGCCGCTGCCATGGGAGAATACAATAATACAATCCGCGTTTTCAGGTACCTCCAGCCGGCCTTCCAGTGTAACAGAGCCTACCGGGATATAAACATTTTCTCCTAATTCTTTTTTCATGATGGATCAGCCGGGTAAAAGGAAAATCAACCTGTTACCATTATGAAAATACACAGGGCTGCGGGCCTGTACCGGTGAGTTCACTCATACCCGGTAATGAATCTGGTCATAATGCAGGGGATAGCGAAATGGGACAGTGATGTCTGTTTATATAAAATGAAGTAGTTTTAAGCAAAGAAGTCTAATGCCCATCAGTTATCTCATATATGGTTCCGGCGGATTACTGGTACTGACCCTCCTGGTCTTTCTTTTTTCCCGCAAACGGAAAGACTGATTACTTCTTCTTTTTCTTATCCGGATGCATCAGGTCGCGGATCACCACCGAAGCAGCAACGGCTCCGAATACAGCCGGTAAATAGGAAATGGTTCCATAGGCTGATTTCTTAAAATTCTTTCCATCCGTCAGCATCAGGCTTTCTTTAATGGGTTCTTCGGGGGAGAAAACGACTTTTATCCCTTTACGGATTCCATATTGTCTTTTCAATTGTTTCCGTACCTGCTGGGCAAAGGGGCAATTATAAGTATCTGCAAGATCCACTACCTGTAAACGGGTAGGATCAAGTTTGGCCCCGGCGCCCATACTGCTCACGACAGGCAGCCCGCTTTCAAAGGCCAGTTTCATAAACGTGATCTTGGGGGTGATACTGTCAATGGCGTCAATAATATAGGAAGGCCGCTGTGTCAGCAGTTGTTCCACCATGGCCGGGTTAATGAATTCGCGCACCACTTCCAGTTCCAGCTCGGGATTAATGGCCCTGAGTCTTTCTGCCATGATGAGTGCTTTTGATTCACCATGATTGGTGGCCAACGCAGGCAGTTGCCGGTTGCGGTTAGTGGGATCCACCACATCCCCGTCAATGATGGTCATCTTCCCCACCCCGCTGCGGGCAATAAATTCAGCGGCATAAGATCCCACACCACCCAGTCCCACCACCATGACATGTGCATGTGCCAGCCTTAACAGGGCTTCTTCCCCGATCAGCAGGCTGGTCCGGGATAACCAGGTAAAATCATTTGTCATAGATGAAACTTGTTTCCGAATACTGCTTCCGCATTTTTCTGAATCTGCAAAGCAAGGGAATTGTGATCAATTGATAAAGCAATGGCCGCCCAATTATAAACTGCCTGAATGTTCAGCGCTTCCGCATCTGTTTCCAGGAAAAAACGATCCGGCGGAATGGACTGAAGGACAGCCTGCATTTCCGGTTTCTGCAACGCTTTTCCCAATGAAATATAATAACCTGCGCTGGTGATCCGGCCGGCAAGTACAGCGTTTTTACTGTACCCGTGAAAGATAACCGGGACCTGAATGCCGGTCGTTTGCAATATGGTCAGCACTTCCTCCCAGGCCCGTACACAATGAATCACTAAGGGTTTACCTATGAAACCGGCCCATTCCACCTGGGCACTGAATACCTGCTTCTGCAGGGAAAAAGGGGTTGCACATACCTTGTCCAGACCACATTCCCCAATAGCCAGGATGGAATCCCCGCGACTTCTTTCCCGCAGGGACAACAGTTGATTTTCCCAATGATCCGGTTGTATATACCAGGGGTGGATACCCATGGAATACAGGCCTGGCGCGGGTTCCGGGCCATCGGGACTGTTCAGGTTCTGCAGCACCCATTCCCCTTTTTCAGGGGGCTGATGTGAATGTATATTGATGTACAACGGGCAAATTTAGTACCGCAATTTAGGGAGTCTCCTGAGGGAACGGGACATTTTCATTGGGAAAATTGGGATTTCCCTGTGGAAAAACAATGTGAAAAAATTTCATTGATTTTATTCTCATTGTGCGAAGGAGTGTAGAAATCATCTATATTTGATTCCGGTATAACGCATACCCATTAACATTCAAAATCTAAAAAA
>CAZFLL010000089.1:0-10128 GCA_964519865.1 uncultured Chitinophaga sp.
ACAATAATCCCGTTCGGGGTGCCTTCAAAAATCATCCGGTATTTTTCTTCGCTTTCACTCAGGGCTTTCAGGGCATTCTTTCTTCTTTCCTCCACCGTAATGGCTGCTGTGAGAATGCGGGTAAGCTGGAAAACACTGTCATTTATGGCGATCGTACTGTCGAGGAATACGGCCAGGGTGCCGACAGGTTTCTTGTCAATCCGTACAATGGATCCCAGGAATGTACACCCGGCATACTGGCGCAACCAGGGTGATTTGCAATGGGAAAGTAATTCTTCTGTTATCTGCTGGCAGACAATATCCATCCCGGAAAAGTGAGTGAGTTTATAACAGAGTTTTTCATCTTCAACGGTTTCCACATATCCATTCTTCTTAAAGGAGGCAGAAGTAAATATGAGGTCGGTCTCAATTTTTTCATACATACTGCTGATTCCTGACATGAGCTGTACAGACAGTTCAACAATACGCTGAATATTTTTATCCGGGTTGGTGTCGAAATTCAGGAAGTTCTCCGCAATACTGGTAATTCTTTTTTGTTCAATGGACAATGTATCGAATTGCTCCTTGATCGTTTGTGTTTTATAGCGGTTGGTTTCCTGGGCCAGTACCTGCTGTGAAAAAACAGTAAAAGAAGCTTCCCGGTCTTTACGGATCGGATCGTAAAATGAACTTCCCTTATCCGAAATGCCACCCATCAGGGTGATCGTGATATTTAATTGCGGATCTTTTACCTGCGTGACCATCAGGTACCGTATGGGCAGGATACTGCGGAGTTTATCTGAACTTTTTGCTTCAAAATTCCGCAAAGTACCGGAAGGCAGATCCGAAAAAAGGTTGATCATGTACAGGTGCAGCTGGAATTTGAGTTCTTCACTTAATTCAATACCTTCTATATGACGGATAGCGGAATGGCCGGTATTGGGGATATCGATGCAGACAAAGGCCGTCTCTACCTCAAAGATCTCAATGAGTGATTCCGCCACCATTCTGGCATAGTCTTCATCTGTTAAATCCTGCAGGGCCCTCGAATTGAATTGCTGCAACTGCCGGTAGATCATCACTTCATGATCCATCTGGTTCCGGGTGTGTATCAGTTCCTGTTCAATCACAGAAAAACGGGTCACCCTCAGTTGTAACTCATCATATTTTTTCTTTAATTCCAGGTAATCCAGGGAGGCGTTGATGATATGTGGTTTGCGGGATGACATCCGGTTGCCGGCTATTTTCGGTAAATGGTGTAAAGTGCCGTGGTATAATTATGAAAACAGTTTTTTCCACCCAATCGCGCGAATTCCCCGAATCCATACATTCCCAGCCAGGGGGGACATTCACCATTACGGCTGAATGGATATTGCATTCTGCTTACCAGCTCTTCTTTCAGCACCCTGTTAAACAGGAAACGCCCGCGGGCCAGGCAATCGGCATGAAACACAGCTATAGGTTTCCGGCCTTTCATGCTGCTGTCCATCTCCTTTACCATACGGTCCATTTCATTAAAGATGAGCGGTTCATCCCGTATGGTGAGCCATAATTCTGTTCCCGTCTTACAGGTGGTCGCATAAAGCATCGTTTCTCCATCATGACTGGTGACCACCCTCAGTATATGATCATTGCCATATTCCCTGGCGAGTTCAGGACTGAGTTTTTCAGCTAATGCCCCGACAGGGATTGAATCACCGCAGGTCATGGATGGATCCAGTCCTAGTCTTGAAGTGAATTCGGTCCAGGCTGGTTTCCCATTCAATTCATAGATGTAGTGACCTTCTGAGCGGGTCACTGTCAGTGGTTCACCAATGGCCACAAAGCCATGGGTTGCCTGTGTTTTTACTTCGAGGGCAGGATCCGCAAAGCCAATCATAAATGCGGCATGTTCAAATACCTGGCCTGCCACCCCCTGGTAGCTCACAACACCTTTCATGTTATCCGCTGACGTGGCACCGAAAATGGTGATATCTGGTCCAAAAACCGATTCAATACCTTCTATACAACGGTCATTGGCAATATCAATTCCCGGGGCCATTAAATAGATAAAACGGGTATCCGGTTGTTTTCTGCAGAGGTCTTCCGCCATTTCCCTGGCCTTCTCGTATGAATTTTCCCCATAAATCCCGGGAACCCAGGAGAGACCGAATTCTTTTCCTTTGATGGCCATGATAGCAATGTCCTTCATGGATTCGCTGACCCCTTCTTTACCTACAATACCACAACAGGAAGCGGCCACCACTTCCGCATTTGGTGCCAGCCGTTTGGTTTCATCTAACAGTTCATTAAAATTATGACCGAGGGAGGCATGTATGATAACAAGATCACAGGAGTCTGTTTCCGGACCAAGCGCAGACTCCATACATTCTGTGATACCGCGGCGTGTATTGACCAGCCGTGTACTCGCAGAAAAGAATTGCAGCATAAAAATCAATTTAGGATTGCTGCAATAAAGTTCGTCCTTCTGTCATCAAAAACACCTGATCCGGGAATGATTCGTTTAAATTAAGTGATAGCACTTACCCGCTTTTAAATAAATGCAGAAAGTAATGCGGATTCATTGTGCGGTTTTCGTGAGACTCTTTATTAACTCATCCAGTTAATACCGGCTTCAGGATTCCATTTAACAGTTGTTTTCTTTAATCTTGTCCAGAAGGCTATGGAACTTTTCCCGGTAATATCACCGGTTCCGAATTTACTTTCATTCCAGCCGCCAAAAGAGAATGGTTCACGGGGAACGGGAACCCCCACATTCACCCCAATCATACCGGCACTGGCCCGGTCCATTATATAACGGGCCATCCCGCCATGCTGGGTAAATACAGAAGCTGCATTGCCATAGGGACTGGCATTTTCAATGGCCAGGGCTTCATCTACCGTTTCAGTACGGATGATTGAAATAACCGGGCCAAATATCTCTTCCCGGGCCACTGCCATCTGCGGTTGTACATAATCGATAACTGTTGGCCCGACATAATAGCCGCCTTCTTTACCGGGTACGGTCACCTGCCTTCCGTCCACCAGTATTTTTGCTCCCTGCATTTCCGCCTCGGTGATATAGTTTTCAATCCGGTCCCGGGCTTCTTTGCTGATTACTGCCCCGAGGTTTTGTCCCGGAATAATTTTGCGGGCTTCCTCACAGATCTTTTCAATGATCGTATCCACTTTTCCAACCGCCAGCATGGCACCGGCAGCCATACAACGTTGACCGGCACATCCGCTCATACTGGCTACGACATTCTGGGCGGTCATATCAGGCCTTGCATCCGGTAATACCAGTAAATGATTTTTAGCCCCGCCCAGTGCCAGTACTCTTTTCAGGTTAGAACTACCCCGCTGGTAAACCAGTTTGGCCACTTTTGTGGATCCTACAAATGAAACGGCTTCTATACCCGGGTGATCACATATCGCGTTCACCAGCTCACTATCCCCGTTTACAATATTAAATACGCCATCAGGAAGACCGGCCTCTTTCAGCAACAACGCGATCCGTCCCATCGTCAGCGGTACTTTCTCAGAAGGTTTTAAGATCATACAGTTTCCCAGGGCCAGCGCGTTGGGAATGGTCCAGTTGGGAACCATGGCCGGGAAATTAAATGGAACGATCGAAGCCACCACACCCAGGGGAACATGTTCTACCCGGCATTCTATTCCTTTACTGACTTCGAGAAGTTCACCGGTAACCAGTTGCGGCATCGAAGTGGCGAACTCCGTCAGTTCGATACACTTTTCGATTTCAGCAACGGATTCAGCATGGGTCTTGCCGTTTTCCTCACTGCAAAGAGCCGCCAGTTCGTCCAGGTGTTTTTCGAGCAGTGTTTTATACCGGAAGAAGACCTGCACTCTTTCTTTGATGGGTGTCTTGCTCCAGGAAAGGAAAGCGGCTTTTGCCGCATCAACCGCTTTGTCCAGGTCGGCCCCGGTTGACAAAGGCAGATCACTCAACAGCTGACCATTCAAGGGAGATATGACCTGTAAACGGCGGGAGCCGCCTGAATCAATAAACGAGCCATTGATATAATTCTGCACAGGTTGATATTTCATGATCAGCGGGTTTTTGTTAAATTCAATCTGATTAAAAATAGGTAAAATAACGAAGTTTGCAGTAAACAACGGACAACATGACTCCTGAACGCAGGGATAAACTGATACGGGTATTATCCAAACGACAACCGGATCTGACGGTGGTGCTGGAAAATGTATTTGATCCGCATAATATTTCCGCAGTAATGCGCACCTGTGATGCCGTCGGGGTACAGGAAGTGTATATACTGACCAATAAGATACCCCGGCACAAAAAATGGGGACCCCGTAGTTCATCCAGTGCGGCCAAATGGCTGACCACCTACCAGTTTGATGATGCGGAAGAATGTATTTCCGCTCTCCGGAACCGGTATTCAAAAATCCTGACCACCCACCTGAGCAGTGATGCGGTGGGTTTGTATGAGATCGATATGACTGAACCCATCGCCCTTGTTTTCGGGAATGAACACAGCGGCGTGAGTGAGGAAATCCGGAATATGGCAGACGGAAACTTTATTATCCCGCAGGTTGGTATCATCCGTTCACTCAATATCAGTGTGGCCTGTGCGGTTACCCTGTATGAAGCCTACCGGCAAAAAAACAAAGCCGGGCATTATGACCGGCCGGGCTTTGATGATGTGATGAAAAAGGGGCTGTTGGAGGAGTGGGAGTTGAAGGAGGAGGAGTAGGGGGTGAGAGGAGAGAGGATAGGGGAGAGAGGAAAGGGGAGAGAGGATAGGGGAGAGAGGAATAGAAAATAGAGAATAGAGAATAGGGAATAGAGAGTAGGGGATATTCAATAAACAATTTCAAGGATTGGGAAGAGCAATAATAATATCGTTAATACTATTTTTCTACGGGATGGTGAATCTTTCCGGTCAGGATATAAGGCCGGTGAAGATCACTGAGCTTGAAAAGATCATTGCACAAAGTAGATCGCCGTTGGTCGTGAACTTCTGGGCCACCTGGTGTAAACCCTGTGTGGAGGAAATACCTTATTTTATAAAAGAAGTAAAGGCGCATGCACCTGATAGTGTACAGTTATTACTGGTCAGCCTGGATATGAAGGAACAGTTTCCGGAAGGCGTACGAACTTTTATTAAAGGAAGAAAATATGAAGGATTATTTTATTGGCTGGACGAAACGGATGCCGATTATTTCTGTCCCAGGATAGATCAGGCCTGGTCAGGAGCGATCCCGGCCACCTTATTGATCAATAACAAAACCGGGTACCGTTCATTTGTTGAAGCAAAACTCACGGAAGAAAAACTAAAACAGGGAATACAACAACTCGTATCCTCACCAGCCGCTCACCAGTAAGTTCATAGCCGCTTTCACGGAACACTTTGTATACTTCGCATATACCTCCGCTGCCCTTGTCTGAATTGCTTTATCAGATTCTCCCCGGATATAACCGCTGAGGGCATCATGCAATGTATAAGCTTCAGGGCCAAAAAGATTAGTGGTCCACAGGAGAGGCCGCGCACCGGCATCCTTAAGCCTGGACCCAAAGAATTGTTTACTGTAGCAGGCCAGCACGATACAATCCCGGGTTTTATTATCTGCATGTTTATACAGTTCTTCCAGTTGCAGGTCCATTAAACCATCATGACCGACAAATGCCAGTAACCGGGCATTCCCGTTCACGCCTATCACTGTACTGTCTGATATAATTAATCCCTTGTTTATGCCGGATGCGGCTTTCAGGTAATTCGTCAGGCATTCTTTCATTGCCCTTCCGTCATAGGCATCAGCCACCAGGTGCCAGTCCAGGCTGCGGTGTTTATACACTAATCTCTCCAGTACAGGATAGCCTGGTTTGCCCGATGAAACAAGGACCCATTCTTTACTGCGGTTAAAATACGTGCGGATACCAAATCCCCATCCCCAGTAAAGGTTATTGCCAGGATCCTGCCCGTTGCCCATGATCGCGGGTACCGGGACAATTCCCTGGTATTTGTTATCACAAAGGGCGGTGAATACATGGATACTGTTACGGACAGCCGGGCTGTCTGCAACAGTATCCACCAGTACTGGTGATTTTAATTTTACGGCCGGAACTCTCACAGGCTGGTTGTCACAACTGACAGCTGTTATAAAAGGCATCAGCCATAAAATAAACATGTATTTCACAGGCGGGGACGGGTATAAAAGCATGGCTATACTTTATACATTCAGACGCTCTCTTCTGCTTCCAGTTCTTCCTTGGCCTTTACCAGCAGATGCAGGAAATAAACACCGGCGCCAAGGCTGGTAAATCCTAAAATAATACCCATAATACTGTTGTGGTAAAAGGCTTTGGCCAGGGCATAGCCCACAAGTACCATAAAGCCGATCACAATGATCCGGTTGAGCTGGTGGCGGGAAAACATAAGCGACGATTTAGGTTTGAGTATGTGGTATGCTTTTGGGATGCCCGTCTTTCCGGTTTCCATAAAAAAATCAAAAAAAATGTCCGGACGGGCCGGACATTTTTTTCGATTCGTTATTTTTTAGAGCCTTTTAATACCACAGCCAACCGAACGGGCCTGTTTGACCGAGATGTCTATACCGGCGACCATTTCCGTCATGGCCTGTACCAGGTGCTTACGTTTTACCGCATCCGCTTCTGAAGGGTTATCATCTATAGCCCCATGGTATACCAGTTTGCCTTCCTTGTCAAACAGGAAATTCTCAGGGGTGCGCAGGGCGCCAAAAGCATCCGCCATGGTTGCATTTTTATCCACCAGGTAATACCAGTTATACCCCTGCTCCTTTGCATAAGCCTTCATTTCTTCAAAAGAGTCATCCCCATCTCTTTGAGCTTCATTGGAATTAAGAAGTACCACACCGATTTCATTAGCCCCGGCAAAGGCACAGGCTTCTTTGGTTCTGGCCTGGTATCGGATCACATAGGGACAGGTATTGCAGGAAAACATGACCAATAGCCCGTTTTTCTTTTGGGCATCCCGGAATGAAACTTCTTTTCCGCTGATGTCTTTCATTTTTATTTCCGGGTGGGGGAGTGGTGAACCGAGGGGCAGGGGTTCAGGAACAGACCTGAACCCGGCCATAAGCAGGATAGCCGGGAAAACGGCATACAGGATCTTTTTCATGTTTCAATGGTTTAATGCTTAAAGTTCAGCAATCAGGCAGAAATTCCTTCCTCAGCTGTACTGGATTCTTTCCGTTCATCCGCAATTTTCCGGAGAGAGGAAATACTGACATTCAGTTCGAACCCGATCAGCAATACCAGGGAATTAATAAAGATCAGGGCCATGATGATCAAAATCGTACTGATGGAACCATAGAGCTGATTATAGTTACCAAAATTGGTTACCCACCAGGAAAAGGCAAAAGTCATCAGGAGCATTAAAAAGGTAGCCAGGATGGACCCGGGATTGATCAACTTCCATTTTTTATGGACCGAAGGAGCATACCGGTAGATGATGGAGATAGAGGCAAAGAACAGCAATACCACCACCAGCAGCCGCAGGTTGTTGATGACGGTGAGCACCGTTTCGTCCGTGATCCCCAGCCATTTTAAAACCGCCACCCGGGCGACCAGCAGCAGGACGGAGGCGAATACAAATACATAAAGGATCAGGGTGATCTTGATCGCCACGAGCCGGGTCTGTAGCCCGTTCCTTTTTTTGAATCCAATGTAGTTTTTATCAAATGACCGCATAATGCCCATCATGGCATTGGAAGAGAAAAACAGTGAGAGGACAAAACCGAGGGACAATAAGCCATTACGGGGGTTATTGATAAAATCCTCCAGGAATTTAATCACGGCCGCATTGTTCTTTTCACCCGGTATCACATCCCGGATGAGGCTGAACATTTCTTCCTGGAATTCCATGGTGATGGGAATAAAGGGAATCAGGGTAAAGAGAAAGATAATGGCCGGCGGTATGGCCATGACAAAATTAAAGGCCACCGCGGAGGCCCGTTCGGTCATGCCGATCGTTTTAACTTGTCCGAAGAAAAAAAGTATCACATCATAGATCGCAATACCGTTAAAACCGGGTAAGGAAGTGGTCTTGCTTTTTTTGATAACGAAAGAGACCACGGGAAGGGCTTCGATACGGAGCAATATCTTTTGCAGGAATGTCATGTTATTTACTGTGCAGTTTTTTCACCGAATCGGCCCTTCTTTTCTGCTCTGCCTGGAATAGCCTGGCAAATTTCATGTGATCATCATAATTACTGGTGAAAATGGTACTGCCGTCAAATGTATAACTGGCCACAAAGTAAAGGTACGCCGTGGATGGTGCATCCAGTACGGCATCAACAGATTCAAGGGATGGCGTACAGATGGGCCCGGGTGGTAATCCCTGGTTGAGGTATGTGTTATAGGGGGAGACCAGGCTGGTTTGTTTTTCTGTGATCCGGTCCAGCTGGAAATTCCGGCTCACATATTTGGCCGTAGGGCAGGCCTGGAGTTTCATATTTATTTTTAACCGGTTCAGGTAGGTACTGGCAATATTGTATTTATCGGCTTTACGGGTGGTCTCTTCTTCCACAATGGAGGCCAGAATGGTGGCCTGCAGGGGAGTGAGGCCATGCCCGGCAGCTTTTTGAATCCGTTCGGCTGTCCAGAATTTTTTATAAGCCACCTGGAACTGTTCAATGATCCTGGCCGGTGTACTGTTCCATTTTACTTCATAGGTATAAGGCAGCATTACGGATAATACGGTATTCGTATCCAGTCCGGATGATTTCAGTGAATCATTGCTGCTGATAAAACGGATCATGGTCAGAGAATCACATTCAGTATCGAATTTCCGGCCCATTTTGGAGGCAAACCCTTCCCGGGTTCTTTCCTTGACGATCACCAGCCTGACCAGTGACTGTTCCCCTGAGCGAAGCTGCTTAACAAATTTATACAGGCTCATTCCGTCCTTCAGTTCATAACGCCCGGGTTTTACATTGGTAAAATTCAGCCAGCCAGCCACCCGTTTAAACCAGTCTTTACTGCTGATAATTTCTTTGGATACCAGTTGTGCAGTCAGGTCATCCATATTCTCCCCGGAGCGGATATAGAGGTATTTCCCGTTTTTAGCGGATATGGCAGGCCCCATTACTTTATAACCGATAAAGCCGCCGGTTAGGAGCAGGGCCAGGAATATGCCCAGGATGATTTTCTTTTTCATAGTGGGATCAAATTAAATAAAAAACCCGGTCTATTCATGAGCAGACCGGGTTTTGTATAAAAAGGTAAGCGGGTTATTTATTAACTGGTGTCTGCGGGGTGGCGGCAGGGGTTGTTGCCGGAGCAGGATTTACCTGCAGGGTATTGTTACCGGGCTGTGATTGCGCAGGAACAGTAGCTCCGGTGGCCTCAGTTGCTTTACCGGCATTCACTGAAGGGGCATCTTTGGAAATAAAGAAAACGGATACAATGCAAAGTACACCGATCAGGCCTCCAAACACCCAGGTACCTTTTTCCAGTACATCCGTGGTTTGTTTTACACCCATAAACTGGTTGCTGAAACCGGCAATATTACCGGCCAATCCGCCGCCTTTTGGGTTCTGAACCAACACAATAAGTCCCAATACCGCAGAAGCCAGAATAATGATAATCACAAATAAAGTCGTCATGTCAGTTTTTTTTCTTTAATCCTTCTATTTTCGCTGCAAAATAAGGGCTTTTAGCGGGTTCGAGCAAACTTAATTTGCTGTATATATCGATGGCTTTTAATGTATTTCCCTGTTTTTCCCATACTTCGGCCATAGCTTCGGTGAGGACTTCCCGGTCTGTAATCGACTGGCCTGCCATCTGTTCCACTTTTTGTTCGGCCTGTGGATTCACATTTTTTGTCAGGTCGGTCACGGGCAGCCTTTTCAGGGTCTTCAGCCAGTCGGTAAAACTCTTTAATTGCTTGCCAAATTCATCGGTCGGCTTTTCCTCCTCCTTAAACCGGATTCCCTGGGAAGCAAAATAATCCACCATGTGGTAGGGCTCAAACACCAGGTCATTGGCCGGGTTCACCGCTTCCACCGGCACCGGTGCGGGATTAACCGCGATTTCGGGTTCAGCAGCTACTAAAACCGGGGCTTCCATCTTTCCTGATGCTGCCTCCTGAACTACTTCAGCTTTGTCAACCTCTTCAACCTTTTGAACCTCTTGAACCTCATCAA
>CAZFLL010000089.1:10228-16689 GCA_964519865.1 uncultured Chitinophaga sp.
TCAACCTCTTCAACCTTTTGAACCTCTTGAACCTCATCAATCTCTTCAACCTTTTGAACCTCTTCAACCTTTACTATCTCCGCACTCCCGGTCTCATTCAGCAAATGCTCCACCCAAAGGGGGTTATGAAAATAAAGCAGGGTCTTCTGGTATTGCTCTTCAAATTTCTCCGGTAATTCGGTCTGGAATTTTTTTGCTAATAATAATTGCGCGGCACCAAAATAAGGATTCCGTTCAGCATAGGCTGTCAGTTCCGGCAGGCTGCAATGCTCCAGTGATTCTTTTTGCAGCAGGGACTTTACCAATTGGTTAATACTGACATTCATTGGTGCAAGATAAGTTAAACAGCGTTTCTGTAAAAGCGGACCTTTATCCGGATCTTACCATTTAGAAAATAACTTGGTGAAAATATCATCGGTCAGGGTCCGGATCATTTCATCAGCGAGGTTGGTTTCGGCCTGCTGAAAGGACTGGTCACCCCTGAACTCAAAACTACGGCTGACTTCATGCTTCTCCGTCTTATCGGCTTTACGATCGGTTAATATGATCGATATACCAACGGTTAACCGGTTATTGGAGGCCTGTTGCCCGGTGATGGCTGAAGTACTGAACGAATACTGTGTTACCGTTCCACTGATCTCCCAGTCGGCATTATCATTGTTTGTTTGCGAGAGTTTGGTCTGGGATAGTATTTTCTGACGCAGTTTATCCGATAAACGGGGCGCCAGGGAAGGATTGACATAAGACGCCCTGTTCTCCAGCAAATTGACCTTGATCGTTTTGATGGAATCGGGGATGGCCGCATCGGAGAAACGGTAGATGCCGCAACTGCTGTTACTGATCAGGCCAATGGCAATGACCAGGACAATCAGTGACAGGGAAATTATTTTTTTCATACTAAATATTATTCTTCGATATCGTATTCTTTGAGCTTCCGGTAGAGGGTTCTTTCACTGATACCCAGGTCAAGAGCCGCGTCTTTTCTTTTGCCCTTGTGTTTTTTCAGGGCTTTAACGATCAGTTCTTTTTCCTTATCCATGATGTTGAGGCTTTCTTCTACCTCCACATGATCATGGATATCATTGTTCATCAGTACGGGTTGAGCAGAGGGAACAGCCGGCTGTACGGTTACCGGCAACTGCATCGGGTGTATCATTTCGGACCCGCTATGCCTGAGGTCTTTCAGTTCATTCAGGATATGGGGATTTTGTGCCACCAGCTCCGGATTCTGTAACATATCCAGGAACATCCTTTTTAATTCGGTCACATCCTTTTTCATATCAAAAAAGAGCTTGTACAGGATCTCCCGTTCATTGGCAAATTCCGGACCATGTCCGGACGATGAAGCCAGTACCGGCAACCGGTTACTTGAATAAGGTTGCAGGAATTTATTGAGTTCCTTGGCCCCGATCTGTTTATCCTGGCTCAGCACGGAAATCTGTTCTGCAATATTCTTCAATTCCCGCACATTCCCGGGCCATGGATAGTTTATTAACAGTTGTTTTGCTTCGTCATCCAGCTGTACAGAAGTTGTTTTGTACTTGGTGGCAAAGTCGGCGGCGAATTTGCGGAAAAGCAGGTGGATATCCTCAGGACGGTCGTGCAGGGCGGGTACCCTGATAGGTACCGTGCTTAAGCGGTAATAGAGGTCTTCCCTGAATTTACCGGTCTGCACCTGTTGTAACAGGTCACGGTTAGTTGCGGCAACCACCCGGACATCTGTTTTCTGCACTTTGGATGAACCTACCCGGATATATTCACCGGTCTCCAAGACCCTTAATAAACGGGCCTGGGTTCCCAGCGGCAATTCCCCGATTTCATCCAGGAAAATAGTACCCCCACTTACGGTTTCGAAATAACCTTTACGGGCATCCATGGCACCGGTAAAAGAACCTTTTTCGTGGCCGAATAATTCAGAATCAATTGTGCCTTCAGGAATCGCCCCGCAGTTGACGGCAATAAACGGGTTGTGTTTCCGGGAGGATAAGGAATGTATGATCTGCGAAAATACTTCCTTTCCCACACCGCTTTCCCCGTTGATCAGCACGGTGAGGTCAGTCGCTGCCACCTGGATGGCGACCTGCAAAGCATAGTTCAGGGCAGGGGAGTTGCCGATAATGCCAAAACGGTTTTTAATACTTTGAATATCCATAGTCATGGCCCGGGGCCTGGTAAATGTTAATCAATAATCTTTCCCAGCAAGGTCGCCTGTGTGCAATCAGTCACCTGCACTTTTACATAGTCACCTTTCTGCAAGGGATATTGCTCTTTGGGGAATACAATCACTTTGTTTTGTGAGCTCCGGCCCATCCAGTCCTGCTCACTGCGTTTACTGTTGCCTTCGATCAGCACGGTGAAAATTTTGTTCAGGTCGTTTTTATTACTTTCCAGTGAAAGCCGGCCCTGCAGGTCCACGATCTCCTGCAATCTTCTTTTTTTCACTTCCATCGGCACATCATCTGTATAACGGCGATGGGCCAGGGTGCCCGGCCTTTCGCTGTAGAAGAACATATAGCTCATGTCATAGCGGCTGAATTCCATGACTTCGAGGGTAGCTTTATGGTCTTCCTCTTCCTCGGTACAGAAGCCGGCAATAATATCGGAAGAGATCCCGCAATCCGGCATGATTTCCCGGATCCGTTCCACTTTGGCCATATACCATTCGCGGGTATACGTGCGGTTCATCAGCTGCAGCACCCGGGTGGAACCACTCTGTACCGGCAGATGGATATACTTACAGATATTTTCATACTTCGCCATCACATGCAGTACCTCATCTGTAATGTCTTTTGGATGAGAAGTGGAGAAACGTACGCGTAACAGGGGAGAAATCAGGGCCACTTCTTCCATCAGTTTAGCGAAAGTGACGATCCGGTCAGTGGATTCTTCCACGAAATAATAACTGTCCACATTTTGTCCAAGCAGTGTGACTTCCCGGTATCCTTTTTCAAACAGATCCCGGCATTCCTGTAATATACTCGCGGCATCCCGGCTTCTTTCACGTCCCCGGGTAAAGGGCACCACACAGAAGGAGCACATATTATTACATCCACGCATAATACTCACAAAAGCACTCACGCCATTGCTGTCCAGGCGTACCGGCGAAATATCTGCATAGGTTTCATCCCGGCTCAGTAATACATTCACGGCCTTTTGCCCGCCTTCCGCTTCGGCCACCAGATCGGGTAAAGCCCGGTAAGCATCCGGCCCCACCACAATATCCACCAGCTTCTCTTCTTCCAGGAATTTTGATTTCAGCCGTTCAGCCATACAGCCCAGCACACCTACCAGCATCCCTTTTTTCTTTTCCTTGAGCTTGCGGAATTCAGTCAGCCGTTTACGGACGGTCTGTTCCGCTTTTTCACGGATCGAACAGGTATTGATGAAAATCAGGTCGGCTTCCTCCAGGTTTCGGGTAGCACCGAAACCTTCCTTGTGTAAGATCGAAGCCACCACTTCACTGTCAGCGAAATTCATCTGGCAGCCATAGCTTTCGATATAGAATCTTTTTCTATACTGATTGGGATCGCCTGAAAACGGGGCATAGGCTTCTCCCTGCCTTGCTTCATCCTGCCTGTCCCGATTAATTCGGGGCACTTTATCATTCATAAAATCAATCATTCAACCCTGATTTAGAACCGCAAATATACCTAAATCCCGGGAGATCGTGACAGGATGTCATAACTCCCTGAGGCTCTGATAAACAGTTGTTTGTATTTACCATTTGTATAAAAAGGGAGAAAATAATGGCAAGTTCGGCCTACATTTACCGTCTAACCATACATGTTGAAAAAGCACCACCTGCTTCTTGGATTGATCTTTTTTTGCTTTGCAGCCGGGGCACAGGTAAAAACCGGGTCCGGATTATTGACCGGAAATGTCATGGACAGCCGTAGTAAAGCCCTCGAAGGAGCCACTGTCCGCCTGGTTTCTTTTACCGATTCGCTGCTTAATCGGAGTATGTTGTCCGATAAAACCGGTCAATTCAGTTTCAGTTCCGTTTCTTTCGGGTATTACAAGTTGTCCATCACCTATGTCGGACTTCAGCCCTTAACCCTCGACAGTATTAATTTCCGGGCCGACCGGTTTGATTTCAACCTGGCCGATATTATCCTCAAACCAAAATCCAGTGAAACCCTCGAGGATGTGGTGATCTATGCGGAGAAACCCCTGATCCAGTCGAAGGATGGTAATATTACATTCAATGCAGGTGAATCAGCCCTGGCTGCCGGTACCAATGTAAGTGAATTACTGACCCAGGTACCCCTGGTCACCAAGGACCCGGATGGCAAAGTGTCTGTAAGAGGAAAGGAACCCAAGATCCTGATCGATGATAAGCCGGTATCCCTTAATATGCAGCAACTGCAGGATTTGCTGGAATCCATGCCGGGCAGTTCAATTGAGAAAATAGAAGTAATGACCAACCCGCCACCCCAATATGCCAATGAGCAGGGGGGCGTTATCAATATTGTAACCCGGAAGGGCCGGGTAGGTAAGAGCGGCCGGATTTCCTTATCCGGTGGTACACGGGGTGAATTTTTATTGAACGGAAGTTTTAATTACCGGAAGCAGGGATTGTCCATCAGCATCAATGCCGGGGCCGGTTATAATAAATACGGAGGCAGCGGGTATTCTATCCGGAATAATATTTATGCGGATTCCTCCAACTTTTTTAATACCACGAATATGAACCGCAGTGAAAATGTACGCCCGAACTTCCGGTTCAATATGGATTATGACTTCACGAAGAAACATTCCATCAATGTGGTGCTGAACTATAATCAGAGTGATGCGTCGAGTTATAATAATACTGAATACAGGAATATCAACCGGGTGGGTGAATTGTGGAAAGTCAGTCAGCGCGAAATCCAGAGTGAGGGTACGGGTTATAGTCCCAATGCCAGTCTCTCTTATACTTACCGGGGCAAGCCCGGTGAGATGCTCCGGATCATCAGCAGTTATGCATTCTCCTGGAATGATAATAACCGGGATTATTTCCAGCAATATTATTACCCGGATCTTACCCCCACCGGGGTGGACTCCATGCAACGGCAGAATAATGTTACCAGGGTGAACGGGCAAACACTGAACCTGAACTATGACCGTATGCTGGATAATAAAAAAACTTTTATCTCCCTGGGAGGTATTTATAACCGGTCCAATAACCATGTGGAAATAGATGCCAGTTTTAAAAAGAAACCCGAGGGTACCATGGAAAAACTGGACCTGCTGAGTAATAATTTCTGGTTTCACCAGACAGTGGGTAACCTGCGGGCATCCGTCAAGCAATTACTGGGCAAGGATTTCAGTTTTACAGCCGGGAGTTCAGCAGAGCATACCGCCATCTGGTTTGAATTATTGAAAGAAAACAGGGATGTAAGGAATAATTATATCACCTGGCTGCCTTTTGCCAATATCAATAAAACCTGGCGGGAAAAACTGAGCCTGACCTTTGCTTACCGGAGAAGTATCCGCCGCCCGGGTATCGGGGAACTGAACCCTACGATTGATTTTTCGGATCCGTATAATGTCCGTTTCGGGAATGCGGAACTGGAGGCGTCCACCGCGCATAATTTTGATTTTATCATCGGCCGAACCAAAACCAAGTACTTTCTCAACCTGGGATTTGGCTACAACAGTGTGGAGGATATTTTCAGCCAGGTACGGACCTTATTGCCGGATGGCAAGACCCAGATCACCTGGGAAAATATCAGCGGACGGAAAGAGTACGAAGTGAGCACCTGGAACGGCGTATCACTGACTAAAAAACTGCGGCTGAATTTCAGTTCCAGTTATACCTACAATAAGTATAGTGCTTTTGATAAGACCGTACGAAAATTCCGGGATGGGGGTTCCTTTACTTCCAATATGAATTTTATATTTAATCCCACCGATCTCTGGAGTTTTAACGGAGGGTTCAATGTTAACCGTTTTGCCTCCGCCCAGGGTTTTGCCCGCTGGAATTCAAGTATGAATATGGGACTGATGCGCCGGCTGTTTAATAAGAAACTCACTGTTACATTAAGTACGGTCGATCCCTTTATAAACCAGCAGCGCCGCACGTTCACGTATGGAACCAATTTCAACCTGGAGAGTTACAGCCTGACCCGGACAAAGAATTACCGGTTTACACTGGGGTATAATTTCAATAATTTACCGAAGAAGAAGCCGATCAGCAAGAAGAAAAGCTAGAAGCAAGAAGCTAGAAGCGAGAAGGGAACAGCCCCGCTTAAGTTAGGATTGCTGAATTTTCCTTTTTTAAAACCTTATCTGCCCTGCGGCTGAGGCAAATGATTTCAAAGAAGGAAAAAGAGAGAAATAGATCGTGAGTTAAGGTGAAGTTCCTCTAAACATCAAAACGGCTAAACAACTAAACCCTATTTGAGCGGAAGACCGGACTCGAACCGGCTACCTACAGCTTGGGAAGCTGTCGCTCTACCAGGTGAGCTACTTCCGCTTTT
>CAZFLL010000090.1:0-16475 GCA_964519865.1 uncultured Chitinophaga sp.
TAACTTGCGCCTTCGTGTAAAAAGAACACAATATGAGTTTTAATAAATATTCAGTCCCTTACCCGGTAGAAGAACGTTACAGTAAACGTGTGGCTTATTTTTCAATGGAGTTCGCCACACACCAGCCCCTTAAAATTTATAGCGGCGGCCTCGGCTTCCTGGCCGGTTCACATTTAAGAAGTGCGTATGAACTCCGTCAGAATATGATCGGTATCGGTATTCTGTGGAAATATGGTTATTACGACCAGGAACGCAACCAGGACCAGACCCTGGATGTGGCCTGGAATGAAAAACAATACAGTTTCCTGGAAGATACAGGGATCAAATTTCAGATCACGATTCACGAACACCCGGTTTGGGTAAAAGCCCTTTACCTGAATCCTGAAACCTTTAAAACAGCCCCGCTGTTTTTACTTTCTACCGATTTACCCGAGAATGATTATGTCTCCCAGACCATCACCCACCGGCTCTATGATGCCAATGTGGCCACCAAGGTAGCCCAGTTTATTTTGTTGGGTGTGGGTGGTGCCAAACTGGTCGACCTCCTGGGGTTCAACCCGGAACTGTATCACCTGAATGAAGCGCATGGTATTTCAGCAGCCTTTTACCTGTTTAAAAAATACGGACATAATATCCAGGATGTAAAAAAACGACTGGTGTTTACCACGCATACTCCGGAAGAAGCGGGGAACGAAAAACATGATATCTATCTCTGTCATAAGATGAGCTACTTCTGCGGACTATCAGTGGATGAAGTAAAATTGCTTTATGGCAATGACAGTGATCAGTTCAATCACTCCCTCGCCGCGTTGCGTTTTGCGCACCTGTCAAATGGGGTGTCCCAGTTGCATGGACATGTATCCAGGGCCATGTGGAGCAAGTATGATAATATCTGCCCCATCATCTCTATCACCAATGCGCAGAACTGGCGCTACTGGGCCGATAAGCAGTTGTACCGCTTTATGGAAGCAGGTGATGATTATGGAATGGATGACCGGAAGAAATACCTGAAGAAAAGGGCTTTTGAAATTGTGGCCGATCAGACAGGTAAGATCTTTCATCCGGATGTGTTCACCATTGTCTGGGCCAGGCGTTTTGCCGGCTATAAAAGAGCAGGCCTGATCACCACCGCGGAAGAACAGTTTGAAAAATTAGTGCATAGTACCAAATACCCGGTGCAGATTGTATGGGCCGGTAAACCTTACCCGGTTGACCATCCGGCGATCAGCGAGTTTAACCAGCTGGTGCACTTAAGCAAGCGCTATAAGAATGTGGCGGTGATGACCGGTTATGAACTGGGTCTCTCCAAGCGCTTGAAACAGGCCGCCGATGTATGGCTGAACAATCCCCGTGTACCCCGTGAAGCTTCCGGAACCAGTGGCATGACAGCCGCGATGAACGGCGCCGTGAATTTCTCCACGAATGATGGCTGGATCCCCGAGTTTATCAACCATGGTCATAATGGCTTTGTGGTGCCGATGGCGGACTACGAAAATATGCCGGTTTATGAGCAGGACCAGTATGACCTGACTAAATTATACGAGATATTGCTGGAGGAGATATTGCCTTTGTATTATGAAAATTACAGTACCTGGAGACAGGTGGTGAAGAATGGTATGCAGGATGTGCGCTTCCAGTTCGACAGTAACCGGATGGCCCATGAGTATTATGATCTCCTGTACAAATAAGACGGGCAACCAGTATTAATTTCCAAACCCCTGCACAGCAGGGGTTTTTTATTGAAACCGGGCAGTCATTTCCTGCATCGGGGCAGCACCGGGAAATAACCCGGTAAGTTTACTGATCACCGCTTCCACCATGGCATCCGGGCAGGAAGCGCCACTGGTAATAAGAATATGAAGGGGTTTTTTATCCGGCAGAAAATCATGGGTGGTCCGTTCCTCCTTTGCATGAAAATCATAATGACTGATCGTGTCACCAGACAGGATCTTTGCTGCACTGCTGATATAATAGGTCGGCAGTTTCATTTCACAGAGTTCCACCAGGTGGGAGGTATTGGAGGAGTTATACCCGCCGACTACAATGGCCAGGTCTGCCGGGGTCTCGAGCATTCCACTGACGGCCGTCTGGTTGTCATTGGTGGCATAACATAGTGTGTCCCGGGTATCCGCAAAACTCTCCGGGTCACCGGTATGACTGACAATAATTTTTTTCAGGTAATCAGCAATGGCCTGGGTATCGCTGGCCAGCATGGTCGTCTGGTTTACCACACCGATCCGTTTAAGGTCACGGGTAATATCAAATCCGGGAGTATACTGTCCCTCGAATATTCCGGGAAATAAAGACGGATCTTTTTCACCGGTAATAAAGCCGGCCAGCAGCTCGGCTTCCGCCAGGTCTTTTACCACAATGGATGGTGCATTGGCAGCTGCATGCGAGAAGGTCGCCCTGGTCTCTTCATGACTGGGTTTTCCATGAATGATAATACTGTAATCTTTCCTGGCAATCACTTCACTGCGGTTCCATACTTTCTCAACAAAAGGGCAGGTGGTATTGTATTTTTCAATGGGGATCCCTTTTTCGCGGAGCGCTGCTTCAATAGCCAGGGTGGTGCCAAAGGCCGGGATCAGCACCACATCATCGGCGGTCACCGTATCAAAAGGAATCAGCTGATGACCATGAGTGTCCTGCAGGAACTGGATGCCATGCTGAACCAGGTCAGCATTGACCTGCGGATTATGGATCATTTCGCTCAGCAGGAAAATCCGTTTCCCGGGATTTTCCTCCACGGTACGGAAAGCGATATCAATGGCGTTTTCCACCCCGTAACAAAAGCCAAAATGCCTGGCCAGGCTGACCTGTACCGGGCCAAAGTCCAGCAGGGTGGGACTGAAATCCTTTTTCATTTTGTCGGCTTCTTTCCGCATTTTTTTAATGGCTGAAATCAGCGGACTGCGGTAAAAATCCGGGACATCGAATTGCTTCATGCGGTAAAGTTAATGATTGATAAACGGATGTAGGAACAACAGGCAGGTTCCTCAATTGTTCTTCTTATCTTGCCTGAAAACCCGACTATGCGCTGGTTGCCGGCCTTTTCATTGCTCATATTTCTGTCAGCGTGTAATATGCAAGACAAGGGCAGTGCAGCGGGAACCCAAAACAAAAAGACAATGACCGAACGATTTATACCTCCGGACTGGGTGCGGGGCACTTCGATTTACGAAGTCAACATCAGGCAGTATACACCTGAAGGGACATTCAACGCCTTTGCACAACATCTCTCCCGGTTGAAGCAGCTGGGGGTGAAGACACTCTGGTTCATGCCCGTAACACCCATAGCGCAGAAGAACAAGAAAGGATCATTGGGAAGCTATTATGCCTGTTCAGATTATACGTCCATTAATCCTGAATTCGGGACGATGGATGATTTCAAATCACTGGTCAGCCAGGCCCATGAGATGGGATTCAAAGTGATCCTTGACTGGGTGGCCAATCATACCGGCTGGGATCATCACTGGACAAAGGAACACCCGGAGTATTACCTGAAAGATCCGGCCACCAATGATTTCCTGAGAGCTTCCGGCATGGATGATATCATCGAACTGGATTTCAGTAATCCTGAACTGCGAAAGGAAATGACCGAGGCGATGAAATTCTGGGTAAAGGAATGTGATATTGATGGCTTCCGTTGCGACCTGGCATTCTGGGTGGAACTGGATTATTGGCTGGAAGCCAGGCCACAGGTAGATGCCATTAAACCATTGTTCTGGCTGGGTGAATATGATGAACTGGAGAAACCTGAATATGGCAAAGCCTTTGACGCGAGTTATTCCTGGTCATGGATGCATCGTACAGAAGATTTCTTTAAAAAGCAATTACCGCTGGATACACTGACCGGACTGCTCCGTCAGTATGATGAGCTGGGTGATACGACCATGCGGGCCTGGTTTACAACCAACCACGATGAGAACAGCTGGAACGGGACAGAGTTTGAAAAATATGGTTCTATGTTCAAGGCTCTCGCCGTATTCAGTTTTACCTGGAATGGCATTCCCTTATTGTATTCCGGGCAGGAACTGGGAAATACCAAACGGATTGATTTTTTCGATAAGGATGCCATAGTGGCCGGACCATGGGCCGCCGAACTGACTGCCTTTTACCAGTCATTGCTGAAACTGAAATCAACCAACCCGGCATTATTGGCGGGAGATGCAGGTGTCACTACGTACCGGTTGAAGACAACGGATGACCGGCATGTACTTGCTTTTTTACGTAAGAAAGGAGAGCGGGAGGTGCTGGTGGTGCTGAATTTTTCTGATCAGAAGGATCTTCATTTTGACATTACGGATAGCCAGGTGAACGGAATGTATACGAATGTATTTTCCGGGTCAGCCAATGATTTTACCAATGAGAAAAGTTTTGAAATGCAGGACTGGGAATTCCTGGTTTACGAAAAATAAACCGGGAGCCATAAAAAAGCGGGCTGAACAGTAAAGGTTCAGCCCGCTTTTATTTACGACTCTATTCTGTTGATTTCATTATTCGTCAACCGCACTCAGTTTAACCGGGTAGCGGTACATACCGTCATACCCATCGTAAAAACCTTCCAGGTTCACGCTTTCACTCTGGGAAGCCGCTAATGCTTTTCCGAGTTCTTCCACATTTTTCACTTCAATGCCATTTACACTGGTAATGATAAAATCATTCTGCATCCGTGTTTTACTGAAGGCGCCACCAGCCCTGATTTTCTTCACCAGCACACCGCCTTCCACTTCATTCTTCGTGGCAATTTTCTTATCCAGGTTTTCCAGGTCCGCCCCCAGGATATCACCCAGGTTGTTGGCGGCCAGGTTGGCGTATGTGCCCTGGTCTGCTTTCAGTGTGGCACTGGTGGTATAATCTTTTCCATCTCTTTTATAGGTGATGGAAACCTTGTCGCCCGTATTCAGTGACGCCACTGTACCCTGTAATTCAGTCCAGGAACTGATATTCACATCATTGATTTTTTTGATAATATCTCCCTTTTTCAGACCGGCAGAAGCAGCGGCTCCATCGGGGGCAACTGTGCCTACATAAGCACCGTCCGTAGAATTCACTTTGGTATTATCAGCTGCAATGCCCAGGTAAGGTCTTTTTACATCCCCGAATTTGATCAGGTCGTTCACGATCTTTTTCACCAGGTTCACCGGGATTGCGAATGAATAACCCGCATAAGTACCGGTAGGGGCATAGATGGCGGAGTTAATACCGATCAGTTGTCCGTCTGTGGTGATCAGGGGACCGCCACTGTTACCCTGGTTTACAGCCGCATCCGTCTGAATGAAGGATTCGATGGGGGTATCACTTTGTTTACCATTGATACCAATCGAACGGCCTTTGGCACTGATGATACCTGCAGTAACTGTTGTTTCAAGGGTCAGGGGATAACCGATAGCCAGCACCCATTGCCCCAGTTTTATATTGTCAGAATTACCATAAAGCAGGAAGGGGAAACCTGTACCATCAATTTTAAGTACAGCGATATCACTGCTGGCATCTTTACCGATTACTTTGGCTTTATAGGTTTTTTTATTGCTCAGGGTCACCGTGATTTCGTCGGCCACTCCTTGTCCGCCATCGGAGATCACGTGGTTATTGGTAACGATATAGCCATCATCACTGATGATTACCCCGCTGCCGGAAGCTCTTTGCTCAGGCTGGATCTGGGGCCCCATGTTATTGAAGAACTGGTCAAAGAAATCCTCAAAACCATTCCCCCTTGAACGAGGCAGTTGGTTGGTGATCTTTTTGGCCGGAATTTTTGTCTTGATATGTACCACGGCCGGAACAGCAGCGCTGGCAGCCTTGGTAAAGTCAGTGGCTTCTCCCACCGGGGAGGCGGCATTTTCCAGGAAGCCGGCATAGTTCACCGGGACCTTGCCATCAGCCGACTGATTAAACGCGGCTGCGTATTGCCGGGCAACCACTTTACTGTAGATCCACACACTGCCTACAGCGGAAACGGCACTGACTGCAACGATCAATAGAAGCTGTTTGAGTTTCATAGCGTTTTTAATTTTCAGTTTTTTATTGTTTTACAAAAGTTATGCCTTTGACGTACAAAATAACAAACTGTCAGTACTTCTTTGTTTACCATTGGGTTAGTTTAACAAATCTTTACTAAAGTCTTCGTACTTCCGCCTGATTTCCAGGTAAAATATAAACAATTAATTATCAAAGACTGTTCAAAAACTGTAAGGTGTTGATTCCGTCCGCAAAATCAGACAGGGCCGGGTGCTGGCCGGAACCGAAGGCCACAAAGCCTTTTCCGGTGATGGATTGCAATTCGTTGGAGCTTTTGAGGGCCTCCGTCAAAATGTCGGCATCTGAAAAAAATTCATAGTTGAGCTGGCTGATGGGGGAGAACAGGGAGGGTTCTTCCACCAGCAGGATCGACGGGGTGCTCATATAATATTTTTTATTCAACAGGTGCAGGGCCAGGTTATAATCGTAATTGTTTTTGTATTTGTGATGATCGTGGAGGAAATCGTATTTCCGGAAGGACTCCAGCAGGGGAACAAAATCATAACCTTCCGGGATATAAATTTTTGTCACATTACGGCAGCCCAGCCCGAAATAAAGGAATACATCATCCGCCAGTGCTTCCAGTTCCTGGGCCGACTCTGTTCCATGGAGGATGGCTACAGAAGTCCTGTTTTTCCGGATGATATGCGGATATCGGCTGAAGTAATAATCGAAATAGCGGGAGGAGTTGTTACTGCCGGTGGCTATATAGGCATCACAGCCTTTCAGCATATCCGCGTATTCGGTATAATTGCCGGCCGCAGCATCCCATTCAGCGATTTTATCGGTAAGATGCCTGATCAGTACCTGGTCACGGGAAGATGGTTTTATAATGGCTTTATGACCGCTGAGAAATACAGCCATCCAGTCATGAAAACCAACCAGTGGTATATTCCCGGCCATAATGATTCCTGTCTTTTTGGAAGAAACAGGGTTGTCAGGCACATGATTTTCGTCAGCCCAGGCCACCAGTTTTTCCCTTTTTAAAAAGGAATTGGCGATGGTTTTTGCCGCATTATCCACAAATTCCGGAATAAACCAGCCATTTTCAATGCCAGCTCTTTCAACGACCTGACGCCAGTCAGGTGAACCGGCTGAAATATAATCACCAAGCCTTGATAATAAATAAATTCTGTGTGGTAAATTCATTCCTGTCTACTAATTTTGTAAGGCAAAAGTAACCCTGAACCCGTTAATAAGTTAATTATGGCAATTAAGATTACCGAAGAATGTATCAATTGCGGCGCTTGCGAGCCCGAATGTCCAAACAACGCTATCTATGAAGGTGGTGTGGAATGGGCTATGTCTGATGGCACCACAGTAAAAGGATCCTATACCTTACTGGATGGTACCGAAGTTGACGCTGACCAGAAAAATGCACCGGTATCCACTGATACCTATTACATCACACCCAACAAGTGTACGGAGTGCCAGGGCTTCCATGAAGAACCCCAATGCGCGGCTGTATGCCCGGTTGACTGCTGTGTACCTGATGAATTGTATGAGGAAACAGTAGATCAGCTGATGGAGAAAAAGGCAAAACTGCATATTTAATCCGGACTGTTCCTGAGATGTGCAAAAAAATCCTTATCCGCATTGCGGATATGGATTTTTTTTCTGTAACTTTCAGGTATACTAATAAACAGTGAAAGCTGTTAACATTTAACGGGTGATATTTCCCGTTGTAAAAAGGTGAAGGGGCAACAACCTTCACCTTTCTTATATCCTGCCCGGAGGTCAAAAACGGGCTTCCCGGCCATAAATTTTTCTTAATGATGCCGCTTTACTGTTTTTGGCATTGCGCATCTTATTTTTTTCCGCAATATTTGCATAACAGGGCCCGTTTATCCCGGGCTTAACCAACATTCCACAATGAAAAAGAATATAGCGCTGGTGACCGGCGGTTTTTCCGGGGAGGCAGTCATTTCCTACCGCTCCGCCAAGACCATTGACAATAACCTTGACCGTTCACTTTTTAATGTGTACAAGATCGACGTCAACCCTCTTGGCTGGTTTTATGAACTGGTGGACGGCCGTAAAGTGGAAGTCAATAAAAATGACTTTTCCCTGCAGCTGGATAGTGATAAAGTAAGTTTTGATGCTGTTTTTATAGGTATGCATGGTACCCCTGGTGAGGATGGTAAACTGCAGGGCTATTTCGATACCCTAAATATACCGTATACCGGTTGTGATGCAGCCTCCTCTGCGATCACTTTTAATAAACGTTATGCGACAGCCGTGGCGGGTGCTTCGGGGATTCCGGTGGCCAGATCCGTATTGCTGATCCGTGACCTGCTGGGCAGCGCCGAAGAAGTGATGGACCAGCTGAAATTCCCGGTTTTTGTAAAGCCCAATAACGGGGGGTCCAGTATTGGTATGTCCAAAGTAAACCAGCCGGATATTAATTTATTGAAAGAGGCCATTGAAAAAGCATTTAAGGAAGACAGCCAGGTGCTGGTGGAAGAAATGGTCCAGGGCCGTGAATTCACGGTAGGTGTCTTCCGGTCAAAAGGAAATATTATCGTACTGCCGCTAACCGAAGTAAAGGCAGATGCGGATATGCCATTCTTTGATTTCGAAGCCAAATACCAGGGCAAATCCTCAGAAACCACTCCCGCTGAAGTGGACGAAGTGTCTGCGGACAAGATCCGGGATATGGCCAGGAAAGTATACACGGCTTTTAATTGCCGGGGCGTGGTAAGGATCGATTTTATCTTTAATGAAGCAGAAGGCAGGCCTTATATGCTTGAAGTAAATACCATTCCCGGGCAAAGTGAAGCCAGCATTATTCCGCAACAGGTACGGGCCATGGGCTGGAGCCTGAAGGAATTTTACAGCAAACTGGTGCTTGAATGTTTCGGTGAATAAAACCCTGTCCAATTTAAAAACCATCTGATGTTAAAATCAATTACGGGTCGTCCGCTCTGGGTAAATGTGCTGGTGGGTATTGTACTCGCTATTGCCCTCTTTGCCCTGTTCCTCCTTTCACTGAACTGGCTGACAGGTCACGGGAAATCCTCTTCTGTACCATCTGTCACCGGTAAATCCTATGAAGAAGCCAGGTCGATCCTGAAAAAAGCCGGATTTGATGTGGAGATCCAGGACTCTGTATATGTGGATACCGTACCGGCCCTTCATGTTATCAAACAGATCCCGGACGCCGATGAAGTGGTGAAATCCAACCGGACAGTTTTCCTTGTCATCCGAAGGGCCGTGCCACCGGAAGTGGAAATGCCCAATCTTTCTGGCTATAGTTTCCGGAATGCCGAAATGGTACTGAAAAGTATGGATCTCCGGGTAGGGGACACCACGTTCCGCCCGGATTTTGCCCGCAATGCCGTACTGGATCAGTTGTATAACGGGGCTGTCATTAAACCTGGGACAAAAATCCGCAAAGGATCCATCATATCCCTTGTACTGGGAGACGGTATCGGTAATCTCGAATTTCCGGTACCCATTATCACCGGTATGACTTATTGTGACGCAAAAGCGGAACTGGAATCCAGGGGACTTTCCATCGGGGCCATTGTTTTGGGTGGTGTAACGGATACCTGCGGTGCGTTTATTTATAAACAGGTACCCGGAAGATATGATGAGGAAAAACATGTGTTACGGATTCGTTCCGGGCAAACCATTGATATCTGGCTGCAGGCAGATAAACCTGTGGCAGACACCGTACAGTTAATCCCGGAATAAAAACAATAAACATTTATGGAAAATATCTCTGTTGAAGAATTAAAAGCCCGGATGGATGCCGGCGAAAAACTGAACCTGATCGATTGCCGGGAACCGGCTGAGTATGCGGAGTTTAATATAGGAGCAAAACTGATTCCCCTGGGAATGATCCAGACCATGCAGGTGGATGAATTAAACGATCTTAAAGAAGAAGAACTGATCATTCATTGCCGCAGTGGTAAACGAAGCATGATGGCCTGTATGTTCCTCGATACTATGGGATTTAAAAAAACCGTGAATGTAACGGGTGGGGTACTCGCCTGGCAGGAGAAGTTCGGGAGTAAGTAATTAGCCAATATGCCAATGTGCCAATTGGGGAAGATACTGGAAGTTAGAGAGTCATTTATGATAGGAAAAATTCAGTGTGAAACCTTGTGACCCTGACGAAAGAAAGGAGCCAAGGTGCCAATGAATGAAGAGTCTGAAAGGTCGAAAAGATTTTTAGTATATACCTGTGAATTTATAAAAAGAGAAAGGCCCATTTGGGCTTTTCTCTTTTTATAAATAGCTGACTAATTTAGCCGGGTTTTCAGACCTGTTATTACCTTCAATCTGTAAGTCATTGGCTAATTGGCACATTTGTATTTACAGCCGGATATTCAACCCGATCATATAATTGATCCCTGCCATCGGGAAATAATAATTCTCCGTGGTTTGCTGACCGCCATAAATATAACTGAAAGTGTATCCGTTGGGTTCATATTGATTGTTGAATACATTGTTTAACTGGCCGATGAGATTCAGTTCTTTTAATTTCTTCGTCTTTATGGTATAACTGATCCGAAGGTCCTGTACAAAAAACGGGTCAAGTGAACGGGCCGTATTGCCGGTATTGTCCAGGTTCTGACGGCTTACATATTTACTGATCAGGGAGATGACGGTACCTGAAAAAGGACCAAAATCCAGGTTGGCGCCACCGGTGATCGCCGGGGAATAGGCAATATTAGCCGACGGATAGCGGTTGATTTTTTGTCCCCCGTTATCATAATCATCAATATATTCTTCGATATCCAGTACTTTATTTTGACTGAGCGTCAGGTTGGCCGCCGTATGCAACCAGGGTGTAACCTGCATCGTACCCTGCAATTCAATCCCTGTCCGGTAACTGTTGGGAATATTAATTCGGGTATAAGCCCCCACATCATTGATTTTGCCAGTCAGGACCAGCTGGTCTTTGTACCGCATATAATATAACGTGGCGCCCCAGGTATATTTTTTTCCATGATTTTCAACACCTGCTTCAATGTCCTGCAATTGTTCAGGACTTGGTTGCTGGGCTGCCCCGGCTTCAAAATCATCACGGTTGGGTTCTTTACTGGCCATTCCATAAGAGAGGTAGGTTTTCCAGTTATTCTTTTTGTAGGTGACACCGGCTTTAGGATTGAAAAAATGCCATTGTTTCCGGATAACCAGCGACGGGTTATCCCTGAATCCGTTTATTGCATAATTCACCAGCCTGTATTGGAGGTCATAGAACAGCAGCAGCCCTTTCCCGATTTCAGTCTGCTGCTTGCCATAAATATTAAAATCCTTTTTACACGCATCCAGGTTGTACCAGCTGTCAAGCCCGGTCAGACCGTTGGATGCCCACAGCACTTTACCATAGTGATTTCCATCATAACGTGTAAGGCCGCCACCGAGGGTGGCCTGTGTTTTAACTGATTTATACTGGAGGGAGAATACGGAGCCATAAAAATAATTGTCGAGCCAGAGCTGACGTATAAAGTCGGATGTATAACTGGTGTCATTGCCATTGATGGGGTAGGGGAGATGGTACTTCCCATAATCCTCATCCGATTTATACTGTTCATAGTATCCTTTTCCCCGGGTGAGAAAAGCGGCTATATTGAAACTGAGTTTTTTATTCAGCAGCTGATTGTAGAATAACTGGTAATGGGATTGCGTGTAATTATCCGTTTCATTGGCGTAGGGATCACCGGGTCTTTCTGTACCTGCATAGTTAACCGTACGGTTGCCGGCCAGCAGATCGGCTTCGGAAATGCCATACCAGGCCTGGTAGGTTTTTTCTTTTCCGGTGAATGCATTAAAGCGGATGGAATTATTCTTGCCGGTCCAGGCGGTGGACATAAAAAATGAATGAAGGGCTGAACTGGCCCGGTCAATAAACCCATCACTGCTGATGCGGGACAGCCGGATATCCGTGGAGAATCCATTGACGAGCCCGCTGCCATATTTCAAGGTGTTTTTCCAGGAGTTGAATGAACCACCGGAATTATTCAATTCGAGGTAAGCGTCTTTGATGACTTCATTGGTACTGAAATTCATACTGGCCCCAAAAGCACCAGCCCCGTTGGATGAGGTACCTACTCCTCTTTGGACCTGTATGCTTCCGGCGGATGAACTGAGGTCAGGCAGGTTTACAAAAAACAACCCCTGGCTTTCGGCATCATTATAGGGAATGCCATTGATCGTCATATTGATCCGGGTGGCATCAGTACCCCGGATCCGGATTCCGGTATAACCAATCCCGTTACCCGCATCGGCATTAACCACTACGGATGGCGTCTGATTGAGAAGGTAGGGAATATCCAGACCGAGGTTAAAGGCTGATATTTCCTTCCTGGATAAATTAGATTTGGTAAAAGGGGCATTTTCACCGGCACGGACTGCTCTTACTTCCACGGGTGATAAGGTGTAGAAACTGTCTTTGCTGCTTTCTTTTTGTTGTGCAGGACAGTAAATGACTGCCCCTAACAGGCAGGCGGACATAAAAATCCTCTTCATTTTTTTACAGTTTAACGTTAAAAAATAAGAGGGAAACGCTGTGGAGAAAGGACAACTAATAACTCCTTCCCTTCGCAGGCATTACCCTGACCAGGTTCTACGGGTATGATCTCAGATTCCGGCCTATGCCGGAAACACCCCGGGAAACCTGCCTGCCCTTAGGCAGACATTGATTATCAAGCCTTTGTTTAAAAAGGCATCAACTGGTGCAAAAATACAAAGAAAAATATTACCGGGACTGTAACTTTTCTACACCATTCTTCGTACAACATCTAAACCATCGTTTATGAAGAAGCTATATTTATCCCTTTTGCTCCTGGCCGGTATCAGTTTATCGGTGACAGCCCAGCAAACAATCAGCGACCCGAATGCGGTTAAAAGAGAAGTCCCTTCTTTCCATGGAATTGAAGTGGCTACCGGTATTGAATTATTCCTGACTGAAGGGGCTACAGAAGAAGTAGCCGTCAGTGCGGCCAACCTGGAATACCGTGATCGGATTATAACAGAAGTAGTGAATGGCATCCTGAAAATACATTACGACTCCAAACTGGGTTCGATCAATAAAAGGAAAGAAAGCAAGAACCTGAAAGCCTATGTATCTTACAGGCAGCTGAATGAACTCTATGCCAATACCGGCGCGCTGGTTAAAATACAGGGTGTGTTGAAATCGGCTGTGTTGGAGCTGAAAGTAAATACGGGAGCCCAGGTAAATGGCCAGGTGGATATTAAATCTTTGTTGGTAAGACAAAACACCGGATCTCAGGTGAATTTAACCGGGCAGGCTGAAAAACTGGATGTGGAAGGGGATACCGGAAGTAAATTCCGGGGGGAGGAATTGCTCACTGTTACCTGTGATGCCACAGTAAGTACCGGTGCCAATATTTCCATTTCAGCTGAAAAAGAGCTGGTGGTAAAAGCCAATACAGGAGGTATTGTAAAGTATAAAGGGAATGCTTCCATCCGGGAAATCAAAACCAGTACCGGTGGCAGTGTAAGAAGAATCTGATCAGTAAATTGAAATAAAACTATATGAAAAAGATAATGCTGTTAACCGCGTTGTTTGCCCTGCACCTGGGACTTGCCGCGCAGATCAATGATGCCAATGCACAGGTCAGGACTGCCAGTGGCTATCATGGAATCAATGTATCCAGTGCCTTTAATGTGTACCTGAGCCAGGGAAATGATGAAGCAGTGGCCGTGAGTGCTGCCAGTACAAAAGACCGGGATATGATCACCGTGGAAGTAAAAGACGGGATCCTGTATATTGGCTTAAGTAATGCGTGGAAATGGAATAACGGGAATAAAAAACTGCGCGCGTATATTTCATTTAAACAACTGGATAAACTGAATATATCCGGCGCCTGCGATGTGTTTATCAACGGAACCATTAAATCTGATGTGCTGAGAGTGGAACAGTCCGGAGCCAGCGACCTGAAAGGCCGCCTCGATGTGGCTAAACTGACGGTGCAACTCAGTGGGGCAAGTGATATGACGATAACAGGTACGGCCACCCGCTTAAATGTGGAGGCCAGCGGTGCCAGTGATTTCAAAGGATTTGACCTGGTGACAGAATCCTGTGAGGCCAAAGCCAGTGGTGCCAGTGATATCCGGGTTACCGTGAATAAGGAACTTTCTGCAGAAGCCAGCGGTGCCAGTGATGTAAAATACCGCGGAGATTGCACCATCCGCGAAGTAAAGAGCAGTGGAAGCGGCAGTGTGTCCCGTGGACGATAAAGAATTCAAGTATAGTCATGAAAACGCCCTGATTATTTAGGGCGTTTTTTCTTTGGTGGGTATGCGGAATAACCGTACCTTTGCCGTCCAACATCGCGAAGTAGAGCAGCGGTAGCTCGTTGGGCTCATAACCCAAAGGTCGGGAGTTCGATCCTCCCCTTCGCAACAACGAAAGCCATCCGCGACGGGTGGCTTTTTTAAATTTTCCTAAACAGTTGCACTTCAACTGGCAAGGACTGACTACCTCCTCACCACTTGCTGCCTGATGCGTGCAACTTCAGGTTTATCATGAAAACAGGATTCGTCAATATTTTTGGCCGGCCCAATGCCGGTAAAAGCACTTTGCTGAACGCCCTGATGGGGGAGAAGCTGGCTATTGTCTCCTCTAAAGTGCAGACCACCCGTCACCGGATCAAGGCCATACTCACGGACAAAGATTTCCAGGTTATCATTTCCGACACACCTGGTATCATCGAACCCCGGTATAAGTTGCATGAGAAAATGATGATGGCAGTGAAAGGCGCGCTTGAAGATGCGGATGTGGCCCTGTTAATCGTGGATGTGAATGAAAACTGGGAAGAATGTAATACCATTTTCTCAGCCCTGAAACTGAAAGTGCCGGCCATTGTGGTGATCAATAAAATTGACCGTGCCCCGCAGGATAAAATAAAAGAAGCGGTGGCGTTCTTTGAAAAGCAGCCGTATTGTAAAAGCACCCTTACCATTTCTGCATCAAGCGGGATTAATATCAAAAATTTTTTACGCCCCATCCTGGCCTTTTTGCCCGAGGGGGAACCGTATTATTCAGGAGATGATATCAGCGACCTGCCCACCAAGTTCTTTGTCAGTGAACTGATCCGTGAAAAGATCTATGAACTCTCCCAGGATGAGATTCCTTATCATACGGCCGTATTGGTGCGGGAATTTAAAGAGAAGACCACCCTGGTAAAGATCGTGGCAGACATTATTGTACACCGCGAAACCCAGAAGGTAATACTGATCGGGGAAGGAGGCAGCATGATCAAAAAGATCGGTTCAGCCGCCCGGAAGGATATCGAAGAGTTCCTGCAACAAAAAGTGTTCCTGGAATTATTTATAAAAGTGAAACCGAAATGGCGGGAGAATGATTTCCAGCTGAAAGAATACGGGTATTAAAGAGTTAGTAGCCTGCCTGCCGGACAGGCAGGTTTGTAGTTAGTAGTTAGTGGTTTGTAGTTAGTGGTTTGTAGTCAGGAGGCCGTACTTCGTACTTCTTACTTCGTACTTTGTTTTATTGTTTGTTTAAATTTAATTGGATTAAGATGTCATTTACTGTAGCAATTGTTGGTCGTCCGAATGTTGGGAAAAGCACCTTGTTCAACCGTTTACTGGAACAGCGTAAAGCCATTGTGGACGATATCAGCGGGGTGACCCGTGATCGTCAGTATGGGGTTGCTGACTGGAATGGTAAAACCTTTAATGTAATCGATACCGGTGGTTTTGTGCAGGGCAGTGAGGATGTGTTTGAACGCGAGATCGCCAAGCAGGTACTGGTGGCACTGGAAGAAGCCAATGTGATCGTGTTTATGGTAGATGCGGCAACCGGCATGACCAGCCTGGATGATTCCATGGCCAATTTATTACGCAGAAGCACCAAGCCGGTATTCCTGACGGTAAATAAAGTGGATACCAATGAAAGGCTGCTGGAGGCTTCCGAGTTTTACAGTATGGGCTTTGACCAGATATTTTTTATCGCCGCGGCCAGTGGAAGTGGTACCGGGGAGTTACTTGATGCCGTAGCGGACCTGATCACCGATGATGCATCGGAAGAAGCAAAAGAGATGGCACTGTTGCCGAAGTTTGCCATTATTGGTCAGCCCAATACCGGGAAGTCATCCCTGCTGAATGCCCTGGTGGGCACTGAACGGACCATTGTCAGTGATATTGCCGGCACCACCCGGGATACGATCCATACCCATTATAATTTATTTCAGAAAGAATTTGTACTGATCGATACAGCCGGTATTCGCCGTAAGGCCAAAGTGCATGAGGACCTTGAATTTTATTCAGTGATCCGGGCGATCAAAGCCCTGGATGAGGCAGATGTTTGTTTATTGCTGCTGGATGCCGAAAAAGGGATTGCCGCGCAGGACCTGAATATCTTCGCCCTGGCTGCCAAAAAAGGAAAGGGAATCGTGGTGCTGGTCAATAAATGGGACCTGGTGGATAAGGAAACCAATACGGCCCGGGATTATGAA
>CAZFLL010000091.1:0-16319 GCA_964519865.1 uncultured Chitinophaga sp.
CATCCCGGTCCATTTTGTTGACAAAAACGATTACAGGGGTATCCCGCATCCGGCAGACTTCCATCAGCCGGCGGGTCTGGTCCTCCACCCCGTTCACACTGTCCACCACCAGGATCACACTGTCCACAGCGGTAAGCGTCCGGTAGGTATCCTCCGCAAAGTCTTTGTGACCGGGTGTATCCAGCAGGTTGATCAGGGTATTATTATATTCAAAGCTCATTACAGAGGTGGCTACCGAGATACCCCGTTGCCGTTCGATCTCCATAAAGTCACTGGTTGCGAATTTTTTGATTTTATTGCTTTTTACAGCACCCGCCACCTGGATTGCCCCTCCGAAAAGGAGGAATTTCTCCGTCAATGTCGTTTTACCGGCATCCGGGTGGGAAATGATCGCAAAACTGCGCCGCCGCTGAATTTCGTTATGATACTTCATAAATCTTACCGGGTCTGTCTGGCCGGGGCGCAAAGGTAAGAATTGGGGGTGAGAGTTTAGGAGTCCTGCAGCAGTCAGAGGCTGAAAGGAGGGTTTAGGGAGGTTTACTGGAGAACGGGGCTGAAAGCAGGGTTTAGATGGTTTATAGAGTCGTAAAGGAGAAAGAGGATGAAAGAACGGTTTAGAAGGTTTAGACGGTCGTTCTCAGGAGGGGTTGTTGACCTGCCTTTGCCGGCAGGCAGGCTACTAACTACTATCTACTATCTTCTAACTAAAAACCTGCCGTTTAAATAAAATTTACCCATACTCTCCCTTCTTGTGGTAAATTTGCCCTATGATACGCCGGTCTATAGAGATTGTTTATAGCAGCATCAAAATGACGCTGCAGGAATTATGGAAAAACAAACTCCGTACGTTTCTTTCACTGTTAGGCGTGACATTCGGCATTTTCTGTATTATCAGCGTACTGGCCGTAGTGAACAGCCTTGAACAGAATATACAGAATGAAGTAAAGGCCCTGGGCACCAATACCATTTATGTGGACAAATGGGATTACAGCGCCGGTGGCGGACCAGATTATCCCTGGTGGAAATATGTAAACCGCCCTTACCCGCAATATGAAGAACTGAAGGAGATCAAGGAACGCACCCCCAGTGCTAAATTCGCCGCTTTTAAAATCAGTATTTCCGATAAGGTTTTCTTTGATAATAACCAGCTGAGCGGGGTGAATATCTATGGCATCAGTGAAGAGTTCAATGATATCCAGCCAGTGGATATTGCGTTTGGCCGTTACCTCTCTGATGCGGAATTCAACCAGGGAAGTCCGGTAGCTGTAATTGGTAATGAGATCGCCCAGAAGCTGTTTCTGGATGCGGAGAGAGCCGTAGGCAAAATGATTACCGTTAAGGGGAAAAAAATTATTGTGAGCGGGGTGATCAAAAAACAGGGAAAGACCATGATCGGCGGCTGGCAGTTTGACCAGAGTGTGATCCTCTCCTACCGCTTTGCCCGCAATATCATGGATCCGAAAAGAGCCGATCCGTTGATCCTTGTACAGGGACAGGATAACCTCAGCAGCAAAGCGCTGAAAGATAACCTGACCGGAACCATGAGAGCCATCCGCAAACTCACGCCCACCAAGGAAGAAAATTTCACCCTGAACGATATCAATGATTTCAGTGATGCTATCAGCGAAGCATTTGTCAGTCTGAATATGGGTGGCTGGGCCATTGCAGCCCTTTCCCTGATCGTAGGTATGTTTGGCGTGGCGAACATCATGTTTGTATCCGTACGTGAACGCACCAGCCAGATCGGTCTGAAAAAAGCCATCGGCGCCAAGAACCGGATCATTCTTACGGAGTTCCTGCTGGAATCAGCTTTCCTTTGTATCATCGGCGGACTGACCGGTTTGCTCTTTGTATTTATTCTCACCAAAATCCTCACCGGGGCACTCGATTTCCCGGTCTATATCTCCACCAGTAACCTGGTACTCGCCATTGGTGTATGTATTCTTGTCGGACTGATCGCTGGTTTTATTCCGGCCAGGCAGGCGGCGAGGATGGATCCGGTGGAAGCTATACGGAGTAAATAATCTGACAGAATACAAATGTGCCAGCTTCATAATGTGCCAATTAGCCAATATGCCAATGTGCCAATTAAAGGAATTCAACTAAAAAAAATGGATTTGGGGGTTCTGCCATTGATTTGATGAAATTTAAACGACATGCCCTAAAATAATTTTTAATAAACTCATTGAAAATAAGCAGCTTAGTTTTCTCATCCCTTAAGTAGGGCGACGGATGGTCCGGATAATGGCTTTTTTTTGATATTTAGTGAATGAGTGAATTTACAAAAGACAATATTATTCTTGCATTAACACTGGATTTTGCAATTGAAATTGTAAGCTATTGTGATCAGCTAGAGCAAAATAGAAAATATGTTATTGCACGGCAGTTACTTAAATCCGGAACATCTATTGGCGCAAATTCAAGGGAAGCACAGAATGCTGAAAGCAGGGCTGATTTTTTCCATAAGTTCAAAATTGCCGCCAAAGAAGCCGACGAGACTGAGTACTGGTTGCTATTATGTAAAAATTCAAAAGGGTATCCTGAGACCAGGGTCCTGATGGAAAAACTAAAAAACATCCAACGAATAATTAATAAGATCATTATCTCATCTAAGTCTTAATCAGAAGTACTTTAATTGGCACATTGGCTAATTGGCACATTGGCTAATTATTCTCTACTTTTGTTCTATGCCTGTAATTTTAGCTATCGAATCCAGTTGTGACGAAACCTCTGCCGCCGTTTGCGTGGACGGAAAAGTATTGTCCAATTTTATTGCCAACCAGTCCGTACATGAACAATATGGAGGGGTGGTGCCTGAACTGGCTTCCAGGGCACATATGCAGAATATAGTGCCGGTGGTGGAAAAGGCGTTGAAGACAGCAGATTGTGAACTGGCCTCAGTGGACGCTATTGCTTTTACGCAATCACCCGGACTGATCGGTTCATTACTGGTAGGCGGTCAGTTTGCCAAATCACTTTCCCTGGCTCTGAATAAACCACTGATCGCGGTACATCATATGCAGGCGCATGTGCTGGCCAACCTGATTGATGATCCGAAACCCAATTTTCCTTTTCTCTGTCTTACGGTCAGCGGCGGTCATACGCAGATCGTATTATGCGAAAGCCCGGTAAACATGAAAGTGATCGGGGAAACCATTGATGATGCTGCCGGCGAAGCCTTCGATAAATCTGCGAAACTACTTGGCTTGCCTTACCCTGGCGGGCCGCTGATCGATAAATATGCAAAAGAAGGCGACCCGGAACGCTTTCCTTTCCCTGAACCAAGAATACCCGGATTGAATTTCAGTTTCAGCGGGCTCAAAACATCGATCCTTTATTTTTTACAGAATGCGGGAAAGAGTAATTTATTTAAAGAAGAGTTTTCAGCAACCGAAGAAGAGAAGGCCTCATTTATTGAAGCTAACCTGGCTGATATCTGTGCCTCTATCCAGCACCGGATCGTTACTATTTTGCTGAATAAAGTAAAAAAAGCTTCCCTCGAAACCGGGATCACCGATATCTGCCTGGCAGGTGGCGTATCCGCCAACAGCGGGTTAAGGAAGAGTTTTGAAGAGATGGGAAAGAAATACAACTGGAATACATTTATTCCGGCCTTCCAGTATTGTACGGATAATGCCGGCATGATTGCCATCACCGCGTATTATAAATTCCTGGAAGGACATACTGCCCCATTGTCTGTTTCTTCCTCAGCCAGGGCTGCCTGGTAATCCGGTATATTATGGCCAATTCCTATTTCCAATTCAAACAGTTTACCATCCACCAGGACCGTTCGGCGATGAAAGTAACCACGGATGCCTGTTTGTTTGGCGCGTGGACATCAAAGGATATCGCCACAAACCGGCAACCCAATTTACGAAGCCTGGATATTGGTGCGGGTACCGGATTGCTCAGCCTGATGATTGCCCAGCAAAACCAGGATTGCCTGATTGACGCGGTGGAAATAGACAAGGAAGCGGCTATGCAGGCCAGCGAAAATATTAATGCGGCGGATAAGGCCAGCCAGGTCCTGGTCATTCATAACGATATTCTTCATTACAGACCGGCTGCCAGCTATGATATCATTTTCAGCAACCCGCCATTTTATGAAAATGAATTAAAAGGGGAAAATACCAGGAAGAACCTGGCGCATCATAATGAGGGCTTATTGCTGCCGGCTCTGTTCAGCCTCATGCGGGAGTTACTGAAAGCAGGTGGCCTCTTCTACCTCCTCCTGCCCTATAAGCGGGTCAACGAAATTCAACAACTGTTCATTGCTAATAATTGCAGCATCTTTGATTTTGTGGTGGTCAGGCCTGCGATCCACCTGCCTCCATTCCGTATTCTTGTAAAAGGTGGATTTAACGGCAACGGAGCCTTGCCGCCAATCACCAGTGAAATTGCTGTAAAAGATGAGCAGGGAGAATATACGCCCGCCTTCAGGGAGCTGTTGAAAGAATTTTACCTGTACCTCTGAGTCTATTTCCCTTCAGCGTATTCCCGCATATATTCAAACGGGGCAGTCAGTTCACCGTTTTTAACCATGGTGGCCCGGTCAATAATAGAAGAACCTTTACCGAGCAGGTCTTCCAGGACAAACTTGATCAGCTGTTCACCAAAATAACGGCTGGCATCCCTGGGTAATTCATTCGGCAGGTTGCCAACGGCCATAATATCGATTGACCCTTTCAGGTAGGGCGCTGTTTTTTCCAGTGTATTTTTATCGATACCATAGATCGGATCAGCTATGGACTGATCCCCCGTATTGATCGGTACTGATCCATTGGCGTCATCTGTAATATCGGCAATGGTCTGGATGATAAAATTTTCTGACCGGGCATCTTCTTTCTCAAAAAGCCGGGGTACATTTTTATCCCAGTACACCCCATTCATCAGGATATCCGTCTGCGACGCATAAGGAAGAAATTTGCAGTTGTACTGATCCGGGTGTTCATGAAAATCGATACGGTTATAGCTGCCTGTTAGTTTATGACCGTACAGATCAGCCCCTTTGACCTGGGTATATACCGGGTATGAAAAACGACGTTGCAGGTAATCATCCTTTTCCACTTCATGAATACCCATCAGGTTCATGATCTCGAGGATACCATGCGCCACCCTGCCCGAACCGGTAATGGCGATCTTGACATTGGGCAGCCTCAGTCCGAAATAATTATGGATCAGTTCCCTGAAACTACGTTGCTTATACACCCGTTCGAGTTTAAATAAACCCGTCCGCAGTCCATAGGCCATCATCCCGTTATGGGCGCCCACCACCCCGGCAAAAAAGCCAAAGCCAATGATCCGCTGTCCATCCTCGTGTTCCAGGCATTCGTAATCGATGAGGGTGATCTTTTTTTCGATAATGGCCTTTATCAGGGGCTGGTTATGCGGTTGTTTTTTCTTGGTATGGGAGAAAAAGAGGTAGGTTTTACCCGGAATAAGCTGGGCAACCGGCACTTCCTTGATGCCAAAAAGGATATCACAGCTGCTTAAATCATCGGACATTTCCACACCGGCAGACTCGTACTCCCGATCTCCAAAACAACGATCCGGTGACCTTTGTACAACAATCTGAATATCAGGGCTATTCTTTAATATCCATTTGCATTGAGCCGGTGTCAGGGCGACCCGGTTATCAGCGGGTATTTTTCCTTCACGAATAAGTCCGATCCTTGTCATATAGCCATCGTTAATAAGTACAGCAAAGTTGCCCTTTTGAACGATGCCAGACAAACTGATTTAGGTCAATTTTTTGGCATAATAAATGTTGTAACTTTGATCAGTGCCGGAAAAAAATTTCCCCAGGCCGGTTACACCGGGCTTTCCGGCGGTTACCTAAAAAAAAGGGCTCCATGAAACAATCCCGCTTTTTCCTGTTTACCGGTTTCCTGGCAGTGATGTCGGCAAGTCTTCTTTCCTGCGATAAACCAACGGACACAGAGAACCCGTCTGGACCCTATAAACTGAGTTACGGTGATTCCATATTATATATGAAGCCGGTGACCGGGGATTATATTGTTTCACCGGTAACCACAAGGCCGGGTGTTTATTCCGGTTTTCCGGATGGTATAGAGATTGATGAAACCACCGGCGCCATCAATGTATCCAACAGTGAAACCGGATTACGTTACCGCATCACCCATATTTCACCGGAAGGAGATACAACCATCACTATGGTTGTGCTTTCAGGCATAACCTTTAAAGACCATTTTTATAACCTCTCAACCGGTGACTCTGTTGCCCATCCGGTTTACAATGCCAATGAAAGCCGTGTATTGCCCGTTACAGGGTCGGTTTTTGATGAAGGTAACCTGGCCAACACAGGAGGCTGTGCGGTCAAGACGGATAATGGCAAAATCAACCTGGCGGAATCCATCCGCAAAGGGGTGTTTGGTAATAATCCCCGCAATGACGACAAAAAAGAAATTGAGATTAAATACAGGGTTAATGATGCCAGTGGCAAATCCCTGAATAAACTCAAAGTGCTGCTCTATTGGTACGATTCTATGGCTGATGTGCCCCAATACCTGTGGGATATCCTGAACGACCGCACCACCCAGGGTGTTTTCCTCCGGGGAGCCAACAGCAGCACTGATCCTACATTAACCGGCCGAATCGGGCAGCTTGCCAAACCACGCCCACCCTGCGTGGTAATTGTTGCGCATTAATGACCCCGTAGTATTATTTTTGATAAGCCTTATTGCTTATCATGAAGTACTTTCTGACAATCCTGCTTTTCCTGGTTTTACTGGCCCTGTCGTTTTCCCAGCAACAGCTCCCGGCGGGTGAAAGCATCCTGACTATTTTTGAGCAGGCTAAGAAAGAATACCTCGAAGCAGAAAAACTCCCCCTGCAAAAAAACTATTCCGAAGAAAAAGAAGCCCAGCTGAACCGCTCGGCGCTGCAACGGCTTCAGCAGATCATACCCGGAATAGATGCCGCGCATTACGATTCACTGGGTTTTCATGCACACTACATGCTGGCTTCCCTTTATCATTATTTTGACAGCCTTGAGCCAGCCAGGGAAAATTACGGGCTATCCATAAAGGCTAAAGAAAACCTGCCTTCACTTCCAGATTCGCTTTTGTTTAAACCCCTGCTTTTTACCGGAAGCATTTATTACAGCCAGCACATATTTGACTCGGCCATATTATACTATAAAAAAGCGGAAGCCATCACAGAAAAATACCCCAATCCTCTGAACGAGCAGCAACGACTGTATAACCGGCTGGGGGTTATACATTATGAAACCGGGAATTACAAACAGGCAAAGAATTATTTCGAAAAGGCCCTGGCCCTGCTACCTGTAACAGAGCCATTGTATAAAGAATTCAAAGCGAATTTCCAGAATAATATCGCATCCGCCCTGCTGAACCTGGAACAATATGATACAGCCAAGACCATTTACCTGCAGTTACTCCCCTCCGGATTATATAAAAATGAAGTGATGCAGAACCTGGGACTGATTGATCTGAACCTGGGGGATCCGGCTGCGGCTATCCGCTGGTTTAAAAAAGCAGATACAGCGGACGGGAATATCGTTTTCCTGTATAATAAAATAGGCAAGTCATTCCTGGAACTGAAAAAGCCTGATTCAGCGGCCCGATACCTGGATTTGGCCAGGCAGGAAAACCAGAAATGGAATGGTACGGCTAAAAATGTGGCCGCCGGGCTGACCCTTTTCTACCAGGCCGAACTGGCTCTTTCACAAAATAATATTCAGGCAGCGGCAGATCTTTACCAGCATTCGATCATCCAGTTCCACAATGATTTTACAGATACGGCTATCAGCAGTAACCCCGACCGGTTCAATGGCGCCTTTTCCTATATACAGTTGTTTAATGCCCTGAGTGAAAAAGCCGGTACCCTGGCCATCCTGTACCAGCAAACAAAAAATACCCAAACCCTGGCTTCAGCGCTTGATGCTTACCGTTCAGCTTTCAGGCTGGCCAGTTATGTGGAACGGACCTATGATTCCGATGAAGCCCGCTTGTTTCTTGGTAAAATAAAACACAGTGTGCACAGTAAGCCCATTGATATCAGTATCCAGCTTTATGAACTGACCGGGCAGATCAAATACCTGGAGGAGACTTACTTCTTTGACCAGATCAATAAAGCTTCCGTCCTGGCCCTGAATGTGCAGGAAAACGAATTACGTAAATCGTTTGGCAATAGCAGTGAACTGCTGCAACAGGAGTCAGCACTTAAACAAAGTATCACCCGTCTTTCCCTCAGTGCCACCCGTGAAAAAGACAGCAGCGCGTTGAAAGCCATTATCACCGGGATACGGGATAATGAAATCGAACTGGGAAATATCCAGGATAAGATCAATGCTGATCCTCAATGGAAAATACGGGAATCCTCTTCACAGATTCCCTCCGTCAGCCAGTTACAGCGCAAACTGGATAACAATTCCGCGATACTTTCTTATCATTTATCTGACCGGGAACTGCTGGTGCTCCTGATCAGCAACAGGCGCTTTGAATTTTACCGTACAGAGATTGATCCTGTCTTCTTTGAACGGCTTGATCATTTTAAGCGAAACCTGCAAACGGTTACACCTGACCAGCGGTATGAGGGTGGTACAGCCGCACAGGCCCTATACCAGGTACTGATTAAGCCAATTGCCGCCTCACTCAGGCAAAGTTCAAGACTGGTTATAATCCCGGATGATGAACTGAATTACCTGCCGTTTGAAGCCCTGCAGGATGAAAATAAAAAATACCTGCTGGAAAATTTCTCCGTTCAATATGAGTTCAGCACGGCCCTGTTTGGCGAAAACCCACAGGCTGGCTATATGTCACAGAGCCTGGCTTTTGCCCCATTTACCAGCGCTGATTTTTCCGAAGATTCAGCCCGATCATTTTTCAGCCTGCTGCCTGCATCAAAAGAAGAAGTGGCCAATCTGAAAGGGCAGGTACTGACTGATTCTGCGGCTACACGGAAAAATTTTCTTCAACTGGCCAACAGCTACCCAATCCTGCACCTGGCTACCCATGCCAGTGTAAACAATGATACACCTGCTCATTCCTATATTGCTTTTTACCCTGCCGGAAGGGATTTTAAACTCTATGCCGGCGAAATCGCCACCCTGCGGCTTGATTCGGTAAAACTGGTGATATTGAGTGCCTGTGAAACAGGGGCCGGGCAGCTGGTCAAAGGGGAAGGACTGATGAGCTTATCACGTGCTTTTGCCTATGCCGGGTGTCCCGATATTATTACTTCACTGTGGAAGGCGGAAGACAAGACCACTTCCTTTATCACCCAGCGGCTGCATTATTACCTTGAAAAAAGATACAGCAAGGATAAAGCCCTTCAGCAGGCCAAGCTGGATTTAATGAAAAGCAATGAAATTGATCCCCGGTTTAAAACACCTGATTACTGGGCCCACCTCATCTATATCGGCAACTATGAAGAAGACCGGGGTTCAAAAGCCTGGTGGTGGATTGCACTGACGATAATCGGGGGTGCGTTTTTGTATAAGATGATCGGGAGGAGGAAGTGAACAATGTGCCAATTGATTTCTTAGTATTGATGGTATATATTAGAAAATCCAGCTCTTTTACATTTTCAACTTTTAATTAGCCAATGTGCCAATTAGCCAATGTGCCAATGGATGAAGCGTCTAGAAGTTGGATGATCATTTACAATAAGGATGAAGATGCCTAAGGAATGAATCATTCAAAATTTTAGATAAACTTTCTTAGTAGGTCAATTGGCTAATTGGCACATTGGCTAATTGGCACATTATACTGGTTATTCATATTTAAATAATCTTTCTTACTGATGCAGGGTTACCAATGGAACATGCGTGTCTTCCCGGTTCCGAACAACTACATTCGTGATTGTAGTATCGCGGTAGCCGTTCTGTCCATCGATGAGCAGGGTGTAGGTGCCGGCATTGAGGCCAACGATCTTAAACTCTCCATTGTCATCAAAGGGAATAGCGGTAGCTGTATCGGTACCGATCACTGCTTTTACGATGGGGTCTGCCGCACGGGGTAATACTCTTCCTTCAATACTTCCTGAACTGCTGCGGGTAAAGATCTTGATATGGGATTTCAGGCGATAGCCGTTGTTATTCCCTGAACCGCTGTTATCCACCTGGATGGAATTACCCGCGTCAAAATCGATCCAGAACAATACCTGGCCGTTACTGATTTCAAAATTGGAAGCGTTGAGATTGGCGATTACTTCGCGGTCCTCATCTTTTACCCGGAGCGGGAAAGACTGACCATCTTTCATCACACTGTTCTGAGTACCCAGTACCAGTTTGATTTTATGGATCCGGGCATTGGGGAGCGTACCGGTTCCGAATAAGGTATCCAGGCCATTCCGGATTCGCAGGATATTGTATACACCGGGGTTGATGGACAGGTTTACCCATCCGCCATTGGCGAGACTGTCATCCTCCAGTTTTACCTGAAGTCCGCGGATATCAATAAATACGCTGTCGAATACAGGAGTCTGATGATCGGTCAGGTAAATCCGGGCCGTATGCGGCTGATCAGGATTACTGCTGTTACTATCGGCTTCCTTCTGACAGGAATACATCAGGAATGAGGCGATCAGAACGGTCAATAAGGACAATTGGAATTTGTACTTCATGGCTGTGTTTTTTAGGGTTTATTTATTTTAGTTTTTAGAGAAAGTCAGGAATTCATTGCTGGTTGTATTATCATCCCCAAGCCGGATTTCAGTAGCAGAAGATGACAGTATTTTCCAGTCATTGGAAAGCTCACCAAGCAGATTCGACGGATCATTTTTCGCCCCAAGGTCAATAATGAACTTATTGGAACTGCTGCTGACCGACCAGGTACCTGTCCGGCTGTTCCCTGTACTTACTGCACTGATGGTACCGTTATCGCTGAAAGTGAAAGTGTAACCGGTATAATTACTGGTTTCATTATTCCCGCTGTCAGTAAAGAGTGATACTTTCCAGTTACCGGAACTTACATACTGGCTGGTATTGGAGATATCTCCTTTCTGCGTGTTGCAGGAAGCAAAAGCAACCAGTAAAAAACTGAGGGTATAAACTATTTTTTTCATAACTGTTTTTTTTAAATTAAAGCCTGTATAAATGGGTCACCGCCGGGAAACAGGATGTAACCCTATTTCAAAAAAAAACTCTCCGCAGAGGGAGAGTATTTTTTGCTAAAACCAATATTTTATTATCGCCGGCTGAGTTTCCGGACATCGCGCAGCAGGCCATCACTGACTTTAGCCCTGTATATATGATCCGGGTCATTTTGTATACGATCAAGCAGCAGCAGGGCGGCTTTAAAATCTTTCTGACGAACCAGGGTTAGAGCGAGATAATATTCCGCCTCATCTTTGAGTATCCGGGTATTCTCCTTCTTATTCCGGTCGATCACCTGGGTGAAAGCTGATTTAGCCTGGGGCAGGTTATTCAGTTCAAGTGCCGCAGCGCCGGCCAGGAAATCGCTTTTTATGGAGGGATCAGGTGTAGTTGCATGCAGCCGGATGACTTCCGTATAGTTCTTATTCCTGTACGCTTCTTCCAAAACTGTTGTCTCGTTAGTTCCCCTCACGGTACTGAGTTCATAAGCCTGGTAATTGGCACTGAATACTTTTTCCGGGCTCAGGCTGTAATACTGGTAGGCAAAAAAGGCCGCAATCAGTACCACAATACCTGCCGCGATTGCAGTTGAATACCGGAGCATCTTACGGACGGGACTGATTTTCCGGGCCGGTTCATTGAATTCATCCATCATTTGCGAATGGATAGCGGCCACCTTTTGTTGCAGTCCGAAATGACGAACCGCCGCCCTTGTAGCCAGCAGGCTGTCAAATTCCTGTTGCAGCAGGGCATCTGTCGCCAACTGGTTTTCGACACTGGTTTTTTCCGGGCCGGAGAGTTCCCCGTCCAGCAGGCGGACCAGTGTTTCAGACATTTCAGGTGTAGAATTATCCATGTATCAGGTTTTTTAAAGTTTCTTTCAGTGCCGGGTTGGCATTTACCATTTGCTCCAGCTGTTTAAGGCATTTATATTTTTTATTCCGTACCACCTGTTCCGTTTCATAATCGGTCCGGTCCAGGATCTCCTTCATCGACAGGTTTTCATAATAAAATAAGAGCAAGATCTTTTTGCAGGTATCTCCCAATTCACTCACCACCCGCATTACCGCTTCTTTTCCTTCCCGGTCGGCGATATAATGACTGGTATCCAGTTCCACCCGCTCCTGCCCTTTTTCATATTTCTCTTCACGGGCCAGGGCCCTGCCCCTTCTTTTCAGTTCATTGAGCCAGGTGTACCGGTTGAGGGAAAAAAGGAACGTCTTCACCGTGGACTCTCCCCTGAATTTATCCTGTTGCACCAGTTCAATAAAGCTGATAATCACTTCCTGGAAAATATCCTCCGCATCCTGCCGGCTGCCACTATTATTCATAACATACCAGCACAGCCCTTCAAAATTGCTGCGATAGATGGCTTTTATCGTTTCTTCCATCCGCTGTCCGGACCGGAGATTGGCTACCAGTTCCGAATCCGGGAAGTTTCTGATCACCTCCATGCTTTATACATAAATTTGTGTTTGTGGAATCCTGTTTTGTAACCCAATCTACCCATTTATTTTGCAGAAATAATACAAAAACCGTTAACCAGCAATGACTTATTTCGAAATATTCGGCATCCCGGTGCAACTGAAAGTGGCCACAAAGCCGCTCTCCGACCGCTTTTTCGCCCTGAGCCGGGAGTTCCACCCCGATTTCCATGCCCAGGCCGGGGAAAAGGCTCTGGAGGAGGCCCAGGAAAAAACGGCCCAGTTAAACAAGGCCTGGAAGACCTTCCAGTCCACTGATGAGACGATAAAATATGTCCTGCAGCTCAGGGGCAAGCTGGAAGAAGAAGAAAAATACCAGCTCCCGCCGGATTTCCTGATGGAAGTCATGGAGATCAATGAAGCCCTCATGGATCCGGAAGATGCGGACACCGCAGTTTTAAATACCAGGATTGATCAACTACAACATGAAATTTATGAACCAGTTAAAAAAGTGGTGGAAGATTATCAGGACAGTACTGTTTCCGAAAAAGAATTGCTGCAGGTAAAAGAGTATTATTATAAGAAAAAATACCTCGATCGTATCAGGCGGCAATTGGCCGGAATGGCTTAATATTGCAGCCGCGTTTGCCCGGGTGGCGAAATTGGTAGACGCAGCAGACTCAAAATCTGCCGCCAGCAATGGTGTATCGGTTCGATTCCGATCCCGGGCACAGCGAAGGTTGTCATTTATATGACAGCCTTTTTTTATTTTAGGGGGCTATGTATTTTGTATACGCACTTAAAAGTATGTCCAGAAACTACATTTATGTAGGACTCACCAATGATCTTGAAAGAAGGTTACATCAACATCAAATGGGGCAAAACAAAACAACTAAGCCATACTTGCCATTTAAACTTCTTTATAAAGAGGCATATCAAACACGGGAAGAAGCTCGGCGCAGAGAAATTTACCTTAAATCGGGCATTGGTAAAGAATTTCTGAAAAGTATTTCTACATAATATTCTTTTACCACGGCAGACGCAGTAGACTCAAAACCTGCCTGCCGGCAGGCAGGTCTGCCGCCAGCAATGGTGTATCGGTTCGATTCCGATCCCGGGCACAGCGAAGGTTGTCATTTATATGACAGCCTTTTTTTATGATCAGCAATAAAGCAATCTGCTGTTATTTTGAAAGTATGATCATCGCGAGACCTGCCACATACAACAACAACATAATATTCAAAATCGATTTTGTACCCTTAGGCGCTTTATCAAATTCCTTCCAGATATAAATACCCCATAAAGCGGCCACTACAGTGGCACCTTGTCCCAGTCCGTAAGAAACAGCGGGACCCGCTTTTTCAGAAGCCATAATACTCATTGACATACCCACGCACCAGATACCGCCTCCCAGTATACCAATCAGGTGATCCTTCAGTTTTCCTTTAAAATAATCCGGAAACCCTACCGCTGCACCGGCAAAGGGCCGTTTCATCTGAATTGTATTGAAAATAAAACTGCTGACCACGACTCCGGCAGCAAATACAACCAATGCCGTATAGGGAGTCAGTTTGCCGGTTTCAGGCACACTAAAATCAGTGACCATGGATGCCGCCACATATTTATAAAACAACCCCATCAGGCAGCCACTGACCACGGACAGTATCAATCCTTTCCTTGAAACAGCACCTGCAGTACCCGCTTGCAGTTTCTGGTACGCCCTTGCATTCAATACAATGGCCAGCGCGATCAGCGCCACACCTCCAAATATCAACACCGGGTTGCCCTGCGGGTTATCTATATAATTGACCAGTACACCCAATACCAGTGCTATTCCAATCCCTACCGGGAATGCCACAGACATACCGGCTATCGCAATAGCCGCTACCAGCAGGATATTCGCCAGGTTAAACACCACTCCTCCTGCGAAAGCCGAGAGCAGGTGACTGTTCCCGGCCTGGCGTATGTCTGCCAGGAATGATCTGCCGGCTTCCCCATTGCTGCCTAATGTAAATGCCAGCAGCAGGGTCGTCAGTAAAATACCCACCCCATAATCCCAGTAAAAAAGTTCAAACCGCCAGGTGGAAGTGGTAAGTTTTGTGGTATTGGCCCAGGAACCCCAGCAAAGCATGGTTACCACACATAACAGTATGGCCAGACCGTAATTTTCTACAATAAACATATGGCAGTTTTAAATTGGTTCCTTAACTCATTTCAGTACGGTATGGAACAGAGGCCTGGGCTCCCATCCTTGTCACTGAAATTGAGGCGGCATTCACGGCAAACTGTACAGCCTCTTTCCAGCTCATTCCTTCCGTGATCGCCACCGTAAGTGCCCCGCTGAATGTATCGCCGGCAGCTGTGGTATCCATGGCTTTTACGATTGGTGCCCCGGTCATGAATTCCATATCCGCATTTTTAAAATAAGCTCCATGCTTACCCATGGTGATCACCACCTGCTGAACTCCTTTAACCAGGAAATAATCAGCCGCCTGCGATGCGGTGGCCATATCAAATACAGCTATTCCTGTCAGCAGTTCCGCTTCTGTTTCATTTGGTGTGATCAGGTATAAACCATTAAGCAACTGATCGCTCAGAGGTTGGGCCGGGGCCGGATTGATAATTATTTTTTGTTTGTGTTCCCTTGCTTTCCGGACTACCGCCTCAATCGTCTCCAGCGGAATTTCCAGCTGCATCAGGATAACTTCAGCCTCATTCAAAATCCGGACATTTTCAATATCGGCCGGTAACAGGCTGGCATTTGCACCCGGTGCAACAACAATACAGTTTTCGCCCTCCTGGTTAACCATGATCAATGCCGTTCCGGAAGGGCTGTTATCATCCACAAACACATACTCTGTATGAATCCCTTCCTTTTTAAACCCATCAATGCTCTGTGTACCGAAAATATCGGCTCCCACTTTAGCCACCAACGTCACATCACCTCCAAGCCGTGCAGCAGCCACCGCCTGGTTAGCCCCTTTGCCACCGGCATTCATTAAAAATTCACCGCCCATGATCGTTTCTCCGGGCAAGGGAAGCCGGGCCGACTTCACCACCATATCCGTATTGGAACTGCCGATCACAATGATCTTTTTCTTTTGCATGAGTCCCTGTTTATTATTCAAACTTCAGCCAGTCCAGTTTCAGCCTGCCTGATCTCACCAATACCTTCATCCTGTTTTCGCCCTTCTTTACCGTGAATGTTCCGGCAATTATTTCTGCCAACTCCGTATTTGTTAACTGTACTACTTTCTTCTTCCCTTTCACTTCAATCTGCAACACAAGCGGTTCCTGTGCTGCAGAAGCCCTGATGGTTAAACGAAGTTTCTTTTTTTTCAGGCTGTTAAATGAATAGGACAGCCATTCAGTTTCTTTTACAGCCACTGACTGGTCGGACCAGAACTGTTTTGGATCCTTACTATCCAGTTCAACCTGCACCGGTTCCTGTTTCCGGTAATAAGCAGACCGGTTAACCGTATCCTTCACATAATAAGAGCGTTTATATCCTTCCTGTCCATAATTTTCCGCTTCTATTTTACCGGGAACCCTGGTCAGTATCGCATTACATACATCTTCAAAATATACCGCGTTTTCCAGTTTTATATTTTCGAGTAACTCATTAAACGCCTTGACGGCAAGCAGGCTGTCCGGCTTTACTCCTCCTTTTGAATACTCAGAAATCAGGTCCCAGTTTTCCGGCTTCTTCACAGAATAAGGCGTGTTCTCTGTATCCATTTTTTTCCAGGGCCAGAAAGAGAACCCAATGTTTTTGGCTTCAACTCATTGTGTGGTTGCCCAGTAGATTGCATTCC
>CAZFLL010000092.1:0-6019 GCA_964519865.1 uncultured Chitinophaga sp.
TTGCGGGATACATTTTTTCCAGAATTCTCCGGGTACATTCCAGGCCACATCCACCCGGTAGCCATCAATCCCTGTTTCAGTAACCCAGTACTTCATGGCGGCGATCATACTGTCCTGCATCTCCGTGTTTTTATAATCCAGTACACGGGTATCGGTCCAGTCAAACATGGTGGCAGCCTGACCGGTACTATCCTTTACAAAAAAACCGGGATGTGATTTCAGCCAGGGGTGATCGGCACCGGTATGATTGGGCACCCAGTCGATCAGCACTTTCATCCCCTTATCATGGATTTTTTTAACGAGGGATTTCCAGTCTTCCAGGTTACCATATTCAGGATTGATACCCGTATAATCGGAAACGGCATAATAACTGCCCAATGTTCCTTTACGGTCCTTTTTACTGATCGGGTTGATGGGCATGAACCAGACCGTCTGTACACCCATTTCTTTCAACCGGTCAAGATGGGCAGCAAAAGCATTGAATGTGCCTTCCGTTGTATATTGACGGGTATTGACTTCATAGATATTGCCCTGCATGATCCAGTCCGGATGTGCACCTGAGGCTGTTTTAGTGTCGGTTCCGGTATTGTCGTTGGATTTAAAGGAAAGAATAAGAATGGCGGGCAATAAAAGTGGCAGGAAGTATTTTTTCATAAAATCGTTTTTCAGGTAAATACTGCGGAAAACAGGTAAAATTAGTTCATTCGTTCAGAATCAAAAAAAACAGGACTTTTGCAGTATGACCATCCTGGAAAATATTTCACTGAAGCCTTTTTGCAGCTTCGGGATTGAAGCCCGGGCCCGTTATTTTGCCAGTTTCGCCAACAGGGATGAACTGCAGGCTATTCTGTCCAGATCAACAGCCGGGGCTGTTTATATCCTGGGGGGAGGGAGCAATTTATTATTTACCCGTGATTTTGATGGACTGGTGCTTAAAAATGAAATCATCGGGATTGAAGAGTTGCATGAAGACAACGAGTATGTATATATCAGAGCAGGGGCTGGTCAAAACTGGCACCAGTTTGTGTTGTATTGTATCGAACGTAACTGGGCCGGACTGGAGAATCTCTCCCTGATCCCGGGTAATGTCGGGGCTTCACCCATGCAGAATATCGGGGCCTATGGAGTGGAACTGGAAGACATTTTCTGGGATCTCGAAGCCTGGCATATCAAGGACCGGAAACTGGTTACATTTACCCGGAATGATTGTGGATTCGGCTACCGGGACAGTGTATTTAAACAGAAATTCAAGGATCAGTTTGTTATCCTGAATGTGACTTACCAGTTGCGCAAAAAGCCACGTTTTAATACCAGTTACGGAGCCATTGAACAGGAACTGGAAAAAATGGGTGTAAAGGAACTCAGTATAAAATCCATTTCTGATGCGGTAATACGGATACGCAGTTCCAAACTTCCCGATCCAAAACTGACCGGCAATGCAGGCAGTTTTTTCAAAAATCCTTCTGTCTCTGCTGAAAAATTTGACCAACTCCGGATGCATTTCCCTGGAATCGTGGCTTATCCCAATGCAGATGGTTCCTTTAAGCTGGCAGCAGGCTGGCTTATCGAACAAACCGGTCCTATTCCCGGAGTCAGTTGGAAAGGTTTCAGAAGAGGGGATGCAGGTTGCCATGACAAGCAAGCCCTCGTGCTCGTTAATTACGGCCAGGCCACCGGCATGGAGATTTTCAACCTGAGTGAGGAAATCATCCTGAGTGTCCGGTTGAAATACGGCGTTGACCTGGAAAGGGAAGTGAATATTATCTGAAGGGATGATCTTTCAGAAACTGTTGCTACCTGGAAATAGTCAACATTCAGCATCAGGACTCTTCATCAAATTCAAAGTCTTTCTCATTGAAATCCATCATACTGCCTACAAGATCTTTGAATTCTACTTTAGATTCAAACATTTTCTTGCTGATCAGTGAATAAGAGGCCAGTCCGTGTAAAACAAATTCCATCAGCAGGGAGGCCTGTGTCTCGTTGGCGCCCGGAAAGAATTTTTTAACCACGGCATGAAGCCCGTCCACCTGGTATAACAGCATTGTTTTTTCCTTATCCGAAGTATTGAAGTCAATATTCAGGTGGTTGCCCTTGTCAAACCAGGCTGTGATTGGTTTGTAGGGGTTATCCTCTTTCTTCTCTTCCTGGGAAGGTTTTCCTGTATTTCGTTTTTTCTTTAATTGCTCCGGGTTCGGGAAAAACTGGATAAACTGGGTCCGTATCGCTTTCTCCACCAGGTTCATGGCCACCTGGAAAGGACCTTCCTGCTCGCCTTCATATACCAGTTCCACTTTACCGGTGATGGAAGGGATGATACCTGCCAGGTCACTGATCCAGACCTGTGTTTGTCTTTCATTATTCATGATGGCCCTTCTTTCCGCGGCACTCACTGCATTCTCCAGCGCTGATATAGTCAAACGGGCGCTCACCCCGCTTTTCTTATCCACCAGCTCGCTGCTCCTGGCTTCAAAAGCCACCTGCTCGATCAGTCTTTTTACCAGGTCGCTGATATCCACCCTGGCTTTTTGCTCATCACTCAGGTCGGCTTCCTGTTCAGTAATCTCCAGCGCATGTTCAAGATTCTTGGGATAATGGGTCAGGATCTGGCTTTCTATCCGGTCTTTCAACGGGGTTACGATAGAGCCACGATTGGTGTAATCTTCTGGATTTGCTGTAAATACAAACAATATATCAAGTGGAAGTCGAAGCTTGAATCCCCGGATCTGAATATCGCCTTCTTCCAGGATATTGAATAAGGCCACCTGTATCCTGGCCTGCAGGTCAGGTAATTCATTAATGACAAAAATACCCCGGTTGCTGCGGGGAATGATGCCGTAGTGGATAACCCGGTCATCTGCAAAACTTAGTTTCAGGTTGGCCGCTTTGATCGGATCAATATCCCCGATCAGGTCGGCCACACTTACATCAGGGGTGGCCAGTTTTTCACCATAGCGCTCAGAACGGTGGATCCAATGGATCGCTGTCTCGTCACCATGGGTGGCAATTTCCTCCTGGGCAAATTTCGTGATGGGGTTGAGCGGGTCGTCATTGATATCGCTGCCGGCAACCGATGGAATATATTCATCCAGTAATTCAGTCATCTGGCGGGCCATCCGGGTCTTGGCCTGCCCCCGCAAGCCGAGAAACAGGATATTATGCCGGCTGAGTAAGGCCCGTTCCACATCGGGAATCACTGAATCCTCATAACCGACGATCCCCGTAAAAGTGGGTTCGTGGGCCTTTAAGCGTTTCAGGAGATTAAACCGGATCTCTTCTTTTATGGACCTGGTTTTATAGCCTGAAGCTTTGAGCTCACCTAAGGTCTTTATAGTCTGGATGTTCATAATTGTAGTAATTAAAAAGTCATAAGTTTCTTCAATAAACAGTCTTTCTCTTCCCGCTTTCAAAATCCTTAAAAATAAATGCCCCGAGTTTATCCAGGGAAGCGAAAAATGCCTTTCCATGATTCATCTCGGTAAATTCCTGTACAAAGCGCTGCAGGTAAGGGTCTGTGGCAATCATGAAGGTGGTGATCGGGATCTTCAGTTTCTTGCATTGGGCGGCCAGGTTCAGGCAACGGTTCACCACTTTGCGGTCCAGACCGAAACTGTTCTTATAATAACGTTTACCGATCTTCAGGCAGGTAGGTTTACCATCCGTGATCATAAAGATCTGTTTGTTCGGATTCTTCCTCCGCCTTAATATATCCATGGCCAGTTCGAGTCCGGCCACTGTATTGGTATGATAAGGCCCCACCTGCAGATAGGGCAGGTCCTTTACTTCGATCGGCCAGGCATCATTCCCGAATACCACAATGTCGAGCGTATCCTTGGGATACCGGGTCTTGATCAGTTCACTCAGGGCCATGGCCACTTTCTTGGCCGGCGTGATCCGGTCTTCCCCGTACAGGATCATACTGTGCGAAATATCGATCATCAGTACGGTGGAGGTCTGCATTTTGTAATCAGTTTCCCGTATACTCAGGTCATCCTCCCGCATGTGAAAACTCTCAATGCCGTGATTGATCTGCGCATTGCGGATGCTCTCGGTAAAATCGATCTGCTCCAGCATATCGCCAAACTGGAACTGGCGGGTCTCCGGGTTCACTTCATCTCCCTGTCCGGGTTTGAAACTGTGATGATCCCCCTGTTTGGTTTTCTTGAGTTTACCAAAGATCTCTTCCAGACTTTTTTTCCGGATACCCTGTTCAGTTTTAGGCGTGATCTTTATTTTTCCTTCCTGGTCCGGATCAGTTATATATCCTTTTTGTTTCAGGTCTTCAATAAAATCACCCATTCCGTATTCATCGTCCGTCAGCTGGTATTTTTTATCCAGTTCATTCATCCATTGCATGGCTTCCGTAACATCCCCGCTGGTATAGGTGAGTAATTGCATGAAAAGGTCAAGCAACTGCTCAAAGCGGCTTTTGCCATCCTTATCCGGATCAAAACGGGTGAAATGATAACCTTTCATCGGATATACAATTTACGATAAAATCAAAAGGGGAGATGCAGGTTATTAACAACTGAAGGGGAGCTTGGTTCATATAATAAAAAAAGCTGTTTCATTTGACTGAAACAGCTTTTTTTATAGTCAGGAATATTTATTTCTGTTTATTCGTGTCCGGCTTTGCCTTTGATTCGATGGGACCAGCCGGCACCTCGTTCAACGGGCTTTTACCGGCAGCGCTTTTATAGCGGGCTTCAATGTCACCAAGAACCACCAGTAACCGTTCATTGATCGGGGCTTCAGAACGCTCATAATAACCCCAGAAATCAGGCTTGCTGGTTTTGATATAATTGTAATACCGGGCCTGTTGTTCCAGGTCTTTCCTGATTTCCGCACCTACTTTTTCAGCCAGTTCTTTCTTGCCGGCTTTATAACAGGCTTCCAGGTAGATCAGGGCAGTCTGGTTATGTCCATTATAACGACTGGTCATGGCATAAGGCAGGTTATCGGTATTGATATTGGCTTCCACCTTATCGATCAGTTGTCTGGCCTGATCCATTTTACCGGCATCGGCCATATTGCCTGCGGCTTCCCCGAAAATACTGCGCAGGTTCAGGATATGACGGCGGTTTTCCTCGTCGAAATAGACCCCTTTAATATTCGCTCCGCCAAATTCATATTTGGTCATCAGGTTCTTAAAGGTGGTGTCCAGGTTCATATCCCTGATCTGTGTACCTCCGAGGCCTTTGCTGCGGAGTGACTGATCCACCACCCAGTTGAGTTGCGGCATTTTGGGTTGTATGGGCACCAGCCTGTAAGCAATACCTTCTTTACGCAGGTAAGGACCGAAACCAAGTTCACCCATGGGTGAAGTGAAATAGATCGGGCGTTTCCAGTTATTGGCCGCGATGATATTCAGGATGATCAGGTCATTCTTCATCATCGCTTTTTTGGGTAATTCAAACCGGAACTCAGGCAGGATACTGTCACCCGCTTGCGCCGTACCATTTTTCAGCATCAGCTCACGGTCCACCGGCACGGAAACCTTGGTTACCGGGAAGGTATTCAGCGGTTCACCACGCGAGTTGTCCATTTTATTCGGATCATCGCTGCCTACATAATCTTTCATCAGGTTATACAGGTTATAATAGGCATTTTCCGGTATGCTGGGTCTGGGATCATACACCACATAATTTCGGTTATTCCCCATGATCTTGTCTTCACTCCATATAATATCCACCGCGTCGGATTCATTGACTTTATACCGAAGCTGGTTGATATACCAGTCAATACCAAGTAAACTGTTATTGATCACCCGTACATCCTTACGGACTCCTTCCACTTCCTGGGCATACCAGAGGGGATAGGTATCATTATCACCAAAAGTAAAAATGATGGCATTGGGGGCACAGCTTTCAAGATACGCTTTGGCAATAGCCGGGGCGGTTGTTTTATTGCTGCGGTCATGATCATCCCAAACCTGCTGAGCCATCAGTACAGGCACCGCCACACAAAGGGCAGCGGTTGTGATATTCAGTACCCGGTCATTGGTTCCGTTACCGGAAAC
>CAZFLL010000092.1:6119-12335 GCA_964519865.1 uncultured Chitinophaga sp.
TCTTTCCGGTTACGGAGGAACTGGTACACACATCCAATAATACCCAATACAAAAGGCAACAGGTACATTTCATTGTGTGCTTTATTCTTTTTAAGACTGTCCGGCATCATGCTCTGATCGCCCAGTCGTTTGTTGTCGACAAAAGAGAAACCTGAAATCCAGTTTCCATCCCGTTTATTGCCAAAGCCCTGTATATCGTTTTGCTTACCGGCAAAGTTCCACATAAAATACCGCCAGTACATATGGCTCATCTGGTAGGAGAAGAACCAATTGAGATTGTCTTTATAAGAGGGGGCTTCATACTTACCTGTCTGTGGATCCTGTCCCAGGTTCAGCCATTCGGCATAAGTCTGGGCATGGTATTGATCATCACTGGAGTCCCAGACACGGGGGAATAATTGTTTGACATCACTTTTGAAGTTGTATTCCTTGGTACGTCCGATCGCTACATATTTATCAGCTCCTTTCACATATTTCATTTCACTTTCCACAAAAGGCTGTCCATCCACCAGGTCATCCGGGGCAGAGGCCGCAAAATGGGGACCGTAAACCAGCGGTGCACTCCCGTACTGTTCACGGCTCAGGTAATAGACCAGGCTGATCGGGTTGTCCACATTATTCATATCAATGCTTGGATTCGCTGTGGAACGGATAATGGCGGTGAAATACATAAAGTACCCCAGCATCATAAACGCATAACACCAGAGCGCCAGTTTGATTACCCGTAAAGCAGAGGGCTTCAGGAAATAACCAAAGGCCACCGCGGCACCAATGATCAGAATAAAGGGAAGGAATTTTAATCCATCGCCCGGAACAATTACAAAAGGCAGGGCAGAGAGGAAGAGAAAAGCCACAAACCAGATAATGAGTTTGGTATGATTAAACGCTTTTTCTTTGAAACTCAGGGCCCATCCGATCACTGCAGCGAGCAGCAGGAAATAGATCGCAAAGCCGGAGAAGAAGGGCATACCCAGATCGTTTACAAAGAACACATCAAACTGACCGGCCGCCTTCATGGAATATTGTATAACGCCTACCTGTACCAGGCCGGTAATCAGGCAACCTGTAATAAAGGCGACGATCGCACTTTTGGTAGTTACCTGGTAACGACGGTAAAAATAGACCATCACGATAGCGGGTATGGTCAGCAGGTTCAGCAGGTGGACTCCAATGGAAAGTCCCATCATAAAGAAGAGGAACACGATCCAGCGGTCGCTGGTCGCTCTTGCCTGGGGATCATTGCCGGCATGTTCATCTGCATGTTCCCATTTCAATATACACCAGAATACGAGGGCGGTAAAGAAAGAGGATAACGCGTATACTTCACCTTCTACGGCGCTAAACCAGAAAGAATCACTGAAGGTATACGCCAGGGCGCCGACCACACCGGCCGCCATGGTGGTAAATAACTGGGATCCGGTTAATTCCTCTCCCACGTTGACAAACATTTTGCGGGCAAAGTGAGTAACACTCCAGAAAAGAAAGAGAATGGTACCGGCACTGGCCATGGCACTCATAAAGTTGACGGCACTGGCGGCGGTCTGAGAATTATCCCCGAAAAGAATAATGAAAAAACGGCCAAGCAGTACAAACAACGGTGCCCCTGGAGGGTGGGGCAATTGCATTTTATCCGCACTGGATACAAACTCTCCGCAATCCCATAAACTGCCCCTTGCTTCACGGGTCAGGAAATAAGTGGCAAGCGCTGCCAGGAAAATAAGCCAGCCCGTAATATTGTTGACTTTTCTGAAGTTCATAAAAACCTGATTTTGATAGTTTACTCATGCCCGGTACGAAATGACCAGGCGTCGGCAAAAATAGGGTTTCAGCAGTAGATTTTGGTTCCGCTTCCGCAGATTTAGCAATTTAGGAAAACTTTCGTACTTCGGGAAGTCCCTGGTAAATTTTAAGAAAAGTATACGCGGACGGTCTGGTAGGAGAGCTGGGCCTGCCGCAATTTTTCAGAAAAGCCTTTCAGGCCGAACAGACCGGCCGCATTCCCTTTATTGATGGCAATTTCCAGGTAACCGGCACTGTTGAAAAGGGCCAGCTTTTCCCCTTCGGGAACATCCGCATAGGTGTCGCTGATTTTATCGATCACTTCATCCCTCTTAAAGACAATGGTAAAGCGGCGGCCCTGCCGTTGTTCTTCAAATTGCTCACGGGTTATATTTACAATCACATTTTCAAAACTGTCGATGAAAATGATCTGTCCTTCAATCGTATTATTATCCACCAGGGGCCTGAGATGCCTTTTTTCCTGGAAGGGAACATCCGGAATGCCGATTCCCTGGATAGATTCCCCCCTGACCAGTTTATCGACGGCTTCTCCCATCACTTTTGTCAGGTAGATCGTGTTTTTTACCGCGTTTTTGTCCAGTGGTAATCCAATGATCACTTCGGGACTATCCTCCAGGATCATGGTCAGCAGGCCATTGTCGGCACAAAGGAAATACTGGTTCTGGTGAAAAGCCAGCAGGAGCTGTTCGGGTTTTTTATCAAACAGGTTTACCAGAATCAGGTGGTAGCTGAAATCCGGGAATTGTTTGATCGCGCTCCGGCATACATAGGCGGCCTGCGGGTAATTAAAGGGGGGAATAGTATGCGAAATATCGATCAGCCTGAAATCAGGATTGGTCTGCAATAGCTGTGCCTTAATCGCTCCCACGAGGTAATCGGGACTTCCAATATCCGATGTAAGGGTTACTAAGGCCAAAGCAAATAAGGTTTAGGTTTTCAGCAGGATTATTTGGCCAGTTTGCCGTCTTTGAAAAAGAATTTGTACACCATTTTATCGGCGAGTCCGGGAAAGAATTTTTGCATAAAGACCGTCCGTTTCCCGGTAAACGTAAGCACCAGGGTTCTTTTCCTTTTCCGGATCGCCCGCAGGATATGATCTGCGCATTCATCAGCCGGCATCATTTTGCTTTCATCCATCGGGGTTTCCCCGTGCGAATCAGCATTTTTATTCAGGGCCGCATTGCGGATATTGGAGGTGGTGAAGCCCGGGCAAACCCACATTACATGCACCCCATCATGCATCAGCTCGGTTTTGATCGCTTCGAGCCAGCCCTGGAGGGCAAACTTACTGGCGGAATAACCACTCCGCCCGGGCAGTCCCCGGTAACCGGCAATGGAAGAAACCCCGACAATGGTTCCTTTGCGTTCAATAATGGAATTGAGTGCGTATTTGGTGCAATAGATGACCCCGAAGTAATTAATGTCCATTACTTTTTTAAACACCTCTGTACTGGCTTCAGTGAGTACCGCCCGCATGGAGATCCCTGCATTATTCACCAGCACATCAATTCCGCCAAACATTTTAATGGTGGTTTCCATAAACCGGCGGCAGTCATTTTCATTACTTACATCGGCCACCATTGTATGCAGGGCCGAAGAAGGGTGCTGGGCCTGTAACTGGTAAAGTTTATCATGGTTGCGTCCGCAGGTCGCCACTTTGGCCCCCATGTCAAGCAGTTTTTCAACTAAAGCCTTTCCGATCCCGTCAGTACCGCCGGTCACAACTACAACCTTGTCTTTATAGTACGTGGACATAATGTGTGGTTTATACCACAAACCTACTAAAAAAGTCGATAGCCTGCCTGCCGGTATAGGCAGGTCGTTAGTCATTAGTACATTCTAAGAAAACTGATCAAACAACCGAAGGAACCTAAATCAGACTACTAACTACCGACTACTATCTACTAACTAATTCCTCAGCCATTCCAGGAAATCCGGCACCCTGTTCTTACTGATCACCACTTCGTGCTTGCCTTCGACTTTCAGTTTCAGTACCAGTTTGCGGGCAAAATACTGGAGAGCTTCCTGTATACATTCCTTATGGATGAGGTATTGACGGTTGGCGCGGAAAAATTCAGGTCCACAGGCTTGTTCCAGTTCCTCGAGGGTCTGGTTGATATAGTATTGCTGGTTGTCAAAAGTGACCAGCCGGGTCATTTTATAATCAATGGTAAAAAGGGCGATGTCCCGGATTTTGACCGGTATGATCTTGTCTTTCCAGGTGATCAGCAGGGATCCTTTTTTCCGTTGCTCTTCTGCCCGGTCCAGGGAGGGCAAAAATCCAGTTGAACCAGGGTTGTTGCAGGAAAGTGTTTGACGGAGTGCAATATACTTTTGTATGGTTTCCTGTATGATCTTCCGGGTAAAGGGCTTGAGGATATAATCTATCCCGTTATTTTGAAAAGCATCCAGGGCAAACTCATCGAAGGCAGTACAATAAATAACCGGGCAACTGATCCTGACCTGGCGGAAAATTTCAAAACTGTTCCCGTCCCCCAGCTGGATATCACTAAAGATCAGGTCGGGCGGATTGTATTCCCGGAAATAGGTAACGGCTTCCGATACGGAGGAAAGTGTTTTACTGACCTGTATTTTTTCAGGTAAATGCAGCAGGATATCTGATAAGTCCTGCGCGGTGAGTACCTCATCCTCTATTATTACGATGTTCATCCGTCAATACTTTAATGGTTACTGCAAATTGGTCCTGTTCCCGCCTGATCTCGAGCTCTTCCTTCCCCAGCAGCCGGTATCTTTCCGCCAGGTTGGATAATCCCACACCATTCCCGGTTGCCACAGTCAGCCTGGGCTGTGGATTATTGCTCACTGTTATTTTGCCCATCCCGTAATCCCCGCTGATGTGTATATGAAGCGGCTGCAGCCGGGTAAGGGTATTGTGTTTAATGGCATTTTCAGCAAGCAGCTGCAGGGAGTATACCGGTAACATACCGCTGAGCCGCAAAGAAGCCGGAACAGAGATACTGAACGATAATGCCTCTCCGAACCGGACCTGCTGCATGTGCAGGTAATGGACACAAAGCTCCAGTTCTTTTTCCACCGTTACCACTTCCTCCTTATTGGCATAGATGGAGTAACGCAGGAGCTCGGACAGTTTCACAAGGTAATCCTCTGCCTGTTCCGGTTCTTTCCGGATCAGGGTTTTCAGGGTATTTAATGAGTTGAATAAAAAATGCGGATGCAGTTGCTGTTTCAGCTGGCTATGCCTGGCTTCAAGATTCGCCAGCCGGAGCCGGTCATTTTCGTATTCAATTTTCTGTTTCCGTACTTTCAGGATAATCATTTCCACCAGAACCAGGATGATAATATTGATCGACATGGCCTGGATAGCCGGCATGGATAAACGGGGACCCGTATCCGGGCGGATCATCCTGAATGGAATATTATTGGGAATATTTAAAAGAGCAGGAGGCTTCATATTCATAAAGAACCAGTGAAAAGCCAGGACCCCGGCCAGGATACTGATCGCGATACTCAGGAAATAACGCAGGATGGTTATTCCACGGAAGGAGAGGCCATTAAATAACCGGAGCAACAGGATATTCATCGCCCAGTAAAAAAGAGATAATCCCACCACCATGGCAAAACTGCTGATGATACGGGCATATTCAGGGCGGTCCATGGCAAAAGCAGGTACTGCTCCCAGTATACCAAAGAGCGGGGCCGTCATCAATGCCAGTTTCGATAACCTTAAATACGGGATATCTTCTTTCATTGTGGTAAAAGTATTCTGCTTTTTTACGTGGTAATCATTGTACAGGTAAATAGCGCAAATGTAACGGTGAGCCCTCCGGCTGGTATACGGGTTCACATTTGGTTAACTGAAACAAATGTTAAAATGACACTTATGTTGGATCCCTGTACCATTTAATCGTAACATCCATCACCAGCATTCTTTTTAATTTTAATACGAGTACCTGCTTGTTTTTCCGGGGGGCACTGATCGTAACGGTGGTGGATAAGTCATCAGTGACAGAGTAAATGATTCCCCGGTATTTATTTCCTTTTTTCCGCAGTTTGTCCAGTACCAGCCGTCCTTCTTTTTCACCGGCTCTGTCCGATCGTACAAGGAGGGCTTCCCATCCTTTTTTTGTTTCCCTGATCTGGTATTGCCGTGTACCGTCTTTTGAATACCAGTAACCGCTGATGTCAGGATCCCCTGCCTGGGCAAAAGAAAAGAGCAGGGAAAATAAAGTGGCCAGGATTGTTTTTTTCATGTTCGTTTTTTGAATAAGACTACACTTGACAAATGCAGCTGTTCTGATAATCCTGAAACGGACAAATCAGCAACCGGGGCGGACAGCCTGCCTCCTAATTATAACGGCCGAATCTTTTTGTACCCAGCCAGAAATCTTTAACCGTAACCCCGAAAATAAACTGGGTATAATTTTCCCGGTACTG
>CAZFLL010000092.1:12435-15755 GCA_964519865.1 uncultured Chitinophaga sp.
CCGCGGAAAGCCAGGTCAAAATGCATCAGTTTATAAGGCAGGGCGGTGAGGGCTGCCGGGTTGACATTGTTATAACTGCCGGCATCCCGCCTCGAACCAGCTGTATTCCCTGTAATAAAGTAGCGGCCAACATCTTTTGTTTCAAAGTCGCCAATCCCGAGAATCGAGTACGGGGAGGTTGTATTTTGTGCTTTCGCGCAACAAGAGAGTATACAGGCGAAAAAGAAAATTGCTTTTTTCATCGGTTATTTTTACAGGCCCAGTACATACAGTTTGAGTTGAATCCCCTTGCTCAGTGTCTGATCATTGATCACCAGTCTTTCAAGACTGGTTTCCGTGGTACCTGCGGAGGCTGTCAGCATAAGCGCCGTTTTGGAGAACTCTCCTTCGGCAATTATGGAACTAATGAAACTGGTAATATCGAAACTATAATAAGTCTGCTCGCCATAGAGATTGTCTGTAACGAGTGAACCAGTCAGTGCGGATTGGCCGGTGGCATCGGTAAGCTGTGACAAGAGGGCATTGCTTTCATCGGTACTGTACAGCGAAAGGGCGGGCGGTAGTGAATAGGGATAACTGTAAGTTCCGGGTGCGGGCCGGAGTATCAGCAGGGCCTTCAGCACTTTTACATAGGGATGAAGTTCTTTCAGTGAAAGCAGATCCGGGATACTGATCCTGATCATCGATCCCAGGTTGGAATGCAAAAAGGCTTTATGCGCGGTGAGGTCAGAGGATTTCAGCTGTTTTTTAAAAGCCGTGAAGACAGACAGGGGGCTGTACTGCCTGTCAGTATACAAATAGTTGAACTGGCGGGCTGAATTAATTTTAAACTTCAGTTTCTTTTCCTGGTAGGTGGTGCCATTGATCCGGTAATCCATCCGAAGCACCATACTGTCAGAAGGAATACTGAAATAATACAGGTTATTCGTCAGGCTCGTATCCACCCCGATCCGGAAACCTTTGATATAACTGATGAAGGCGGACTGGCTCTGTATTTCGGGGGCATTGTTTTTTAATTTCTGAAACAGGTCCTGCCCGAGTGCATCATTCAGCCGGATTGTGATGGCGGTATCACGACCAGGCCTGACCGAAACAGTCCGGGTGCCGGCCGGTATGGGGTTATAACTGAATTTCCTTGCATTGTAATACCGGCTGTCTTCATCATCATTCCTGATATTTTCCGTTAGTTCATTGACCGTAAAATGAACCGGCAGGGCGGTATCGCCGTAATACCCTTTAGTGGGGGTTAGTACCAGCACCAGTGAGTCATAGAGTACCGACTGGCCTTTTAACGGGTTATCGTCCGGCAGCAATAACTCCGTATACCCGGCCCCTTCCGTATTGCCAAACCAGCTGTCACGGTGATAGCCGATACTCCAGGCACTGTGCCCGGAAGTGATAAAGGAATCTATTTTATATGTGGATAGTGATACCGGATAATTATCGTAGTAAGTGATAGAAGGGTCTGAGCCGTTGTTTTCATCTTCAAAAGCAATATCTGTTTTCCGGCAGCCTGTCAGCAGGTTTAGTAAAAGGACTGCATAAAATATATGACGTAAAAGTTGCATCTGGTAATTATTTATTGTAAGACTGAACCGCTTACGCGGATAGACGTTTAACGGCCATTGCCAACTTCCTGCCTGTATTGCCATCGTATTCTCCGTTCACCGGTTCAGTCTGTTGATGTACCGGCTGGTTAACCCTGACCAATAAAGATGTCTGTATTCATCTCTGGCCGGTACCGGATCAGGCCCTCCTTTACCTGTTTATTATTATCAATTGTCGTCATCATCCTGTTCATCTGCAGGATAAAATTCCCAGAGATCATCAAAGCGATAACTGCTGTTATTGCCCGTAACGATATAACCACGGTTATCCAGGGTGAAAGAAAGCAATCCTTCCCGGGCCGTTCCTTCAAACCCGGTTTTTTCAGCCCAGGTATCATTGGAGATATCATATTCCCAGGTAGTGGCGATGATACCACTGCGGCTGCCACTGCTGAGGTAGGCTTTGTTCCCCATGATGAACACGGTCGCGTTGCTGCGTTTGATATTGTCATCATAGTCATCATCATAACTTTCATCCGATACATCATTGATCTTGCGCAGTTCTGTCCAGCTGTTGGTGCCCGCATCATAGGACCAGAAATCATTCAGGTAGGATCCGTTGTTCAGTCCGGTTACGATATAAGCCTTGCTGTTATAGACAAAGGCAACGGCTTCACTGCGTTTTGAGCCGGTCAGGCTCGCCACCTGTGTCCAGGTGTTGGCCGTTGGGTCATATTTCCACATATCCTTTAAATAGTTGCCGTCATAGCCGGTGCCTACATAGCCTTTATTATCGATGGTAAATGCCACGGCGTTATAACGGGCCGTACCGCCAAAATCAGCGATACGTGTCCAGGTATTCGTGGCCGGATTATATTCCCAGAAATCTTTCAGTTTATTATCGTTTTCGTCATAGCCGGTTCCCACATAACCTTTTCCATTGGCTGCAAATGCCACCGCGGAGTTCCGGGCGGTGCCGGGAAAATCGGCGATCTTCAGCCAGGTGCCGGTTGCTTGTTCAAAGGCCCAGAAATCATTCAGCCGGTCAGTGCCGTCATATCCGCCACCTACATATACTTTTGTGCCGATGGTAAAGCTGACTGCTTCAGTCCGGCCCACGCCTTCAAACTCGGAGCGCCTTACCCAGTTGCCCACCAGGTCGGTGCTGCTGGATGTATCTTTTTCACAGGAGGAAAATCCCAGGAGCAAAAGGGCTCCGAGTAGTAAGGAAGTATTCCATCCGGATCGGGGTAACTGCAGTGTAGTCTTCATTTGCCTATTCATTTTTTTACAGGGTTATTTTGTTTGTGACTGCAATCTGCAACCGGATGTCTGTAAGAAAATGTTAATGGGGATGGTGAGGGCAATTTGGGAGCTGAAGCGGACGTAAAAGAGTTTGTAGTTCGTAGTTAGTAGTTCGTCCTTTGAAGGGAAGGGTTTGAAATTGTAGTACTTGTTACAGAATTCTTTTGAATAGACGATATGAGTAACGAAGTGATCAGCAGTTTTACCATATGAAACAATATTCCGTCAATCCTTCTTAGAAAGGATTGGAATTTGCCATTTGATGCTTATTTGGCTTCTTGTTTCTTCGGATCTTGTTATTTACCAAAAAAGCCAGGCATTGCCTGGCTTTTTTGGTTGTGATCCCGCTGGGACTTACCTCCTTCGTCGGTATAAACTTCTCGTCCCAGCGTAGGGTGACTGGGGCATAAAAAAAACCGGTGGAATAATCCACCGGTGTAGTTTTTGTGATCCCGCTGGGACTCGAAC
>CAZFLL010000093.1:0-15494 GCA_964519865.1 uncultured Chitinophaga sp.
GTGAACTGGTGATTCTGCCAGCCCTGGAAATCGCTGTACACGCAAAGACGGGGATACCACTGGGTCATGGTGAACACATGGTTGCCGTCCTCAGGGAAATATTCATATCCGCCACGACCACCACGGTTCATCCGGTCAGATATTTTATAATTCCAGTCCAGTTTGAATACAAAACGTTGACCGGGTTTCAGGGGAACAGGCAGTTCCACCCGCATCATGGTTTTGTTGATGGTGTATTTAAGTGCCTTCCCGGTGGCATCCGTAAGACTGCTGATTTTAAAACCATAGCCATTGTCTGTTTTGGCTTCATCCACCCGGTCGATCGCCTGTGGACTCAACTGCTTGTTCATCATATTGCTGGTCTGGTAATTCGCATTGTTCACACTGCTGTGCTGGTTTTCATCCATCTGCAACCAGAGGTATACCAGTTCATTGGGTGAGTTGTTGAAATAGGTTACGGTCTCACTGCCATTGAGCTTCAGGTTTTTTTCATCCAGCTCACATTTTATATCATAGTCACAGCGCTGCTGCCAGTACTTTGGACCGGGGGCACCGCTGGCTGTACGGTATTCATTCGGGGTGGGAAGGATGCCTCCCATCTGTTCAAATTTGTTACCGTGATTGCTGTTTGGGTTGTTGTAGATGTTTTGCGCCAGCGCAGTACTGCTGACCGCAACTATCATCAGTAAACAGGAAAGAAACTGTCTCATTTGATATGTTGATTTTTAATAATGGATTTGTTACGGGTCACTAAAGTAAGGAATTCAGGTATATAGCGGTTCAGTTGGCCAAAAGAAAAAGCCGCTTTGTGATAAGCGGCTTTTTCTTTGAACAGGTGAGGGATCAGAACCCTTTCTTTTCCTGTGCTTTCTGCATCGGGTTGATACCGGGAACAGGGGGCACATTCTGTTTCTGTTTGAACAGTTTGAATTTGGAAGGTTCCTTGATATCACCAAAACTGTTATTCGTTTCGTCGATATCGGCGGTTTCCTTGTAGGGATCCAGTTTGATGGAGGCTACTTCCTTATCCTTCAGGAAGGTCTTGATGACATTCTTTTCATTCTTCCGCCATACCTGGGCCGGAATACGCTCGATTTCCTTGCTGCCGTCTTTATAGGTCCATTCGATAATGATCGGCATCACCAGTCCGCCTTTATTGCTAAAGGAAACCTCATATAAATGTTTGCCTGCATATTTCTGTTTGCCAGCTTCATCCAGGGCTTCGGTTTGCGGGCGCATGGTTACCGGGTATTTGGTGCTGTCATATTTGGCGATACCGCGGGCATAATTCCAGTAGAAATCACGCAACGTAGTATCAGCATCGGTCTGGAAAGTGATATTCTTGTCTTCGCGGTTTCTGACCTTGGAGATATCTTCAAAATCGTTTACAAATGGTTTTGCCAGCGGGCGGTATACCACACTGTCTTTGGTAAGCATGGGAACAGCGGTTACATCCGGGATCGCGTGTTTTACAGAGTCGATAGAGATATCGCAGGCTTCAATACCGTAAAACCAGCCACGCCAGAACCAGTCAAGGTCTTCGCCGGTGGCGTCTTCAATCGTTCTGAACAGGTCGGCCGGTGTGGGGGATTTAAACATCCAGCGGCGGGCGTATTCACGGAAGGCATTATCAAACAGCTCACGCCCCACAATCGTTTCACGGAGAATATTCAGCCCGGTGGCCACTTTATCATAGGCATTGGAGCCGAAATTATTGATGTTTTCGCTGTTGGTCATGATCGGCTCCAGCTGGTCTTTGGGCAGTTTCATGTAATCGGTGATGGTAAAGGCGGGACCACCATCAGAAGGGAATTTATTATCCCATAATTCCTGGGTGAGGTACTGCAGGTAAGAGTTCAGTCCTTCATCCATCCAGGTCCACTGGCGTTCATCACTGTTCACGATCATCGGGAAGAAAGTATGCCCCACTTCATGAATGATCACCAGGATCGCTGCATTTTTGGAGCCCTCGCTGTAAGTACCATCTTTTTCCGCACGGCCCGGATTGAAAGAGATCATCGGGTATTCCATACCCTGGTTTCCTTCCACACTGATGGCTACGGGGTAGGGATAAGGGAAGGCAAAATGAGAATAGGTTTTTAAGGTATGGGCCACGGCCTTGGTGGAAATTTTGCTATAGATCGGGTAGGCCTCCTTGGCATAATAACTCATGGCCATTACTTTCTTGCCTTCGATCGGAGCAGCCATGGCATCCCACACAAAACGACGGGAGGAAGTCCAGGCAAAGTCACGCACATTGTCCGCTTTATAAATCCAGGTCTTTTTGGCCTTACTCTTTGTTTTGGAAGCGGCAAGAGCTTCATCCAGCGTTACGATCTGTAAGGGTTCTTTGGCTGTTTGTGCTTTCTGCCAGCGGGCCAGCTGGGTGGGATTCAGTGTCTGTGCGTAGTTCTGGCATTCGCCGGTGCCGCCTACAATATGATCAGCGGGTACGGTCATCTGTACTTTGAAATTACCAAAGCAGAGGGTGAACTCACCCGTGCCGGTAAACTGATGGTTCTGCCAGCCCTGGTCGTCACTATAACGGCAGAGACGGGGATACCATTGGGTCATGGTATAGTTGTTATTGTCATCATCCGCGAAATGCTCATAACCGCCGCGGGCACCACCAAAGCGGAGAAAATCACCCCGGTTTACAATTTTATAATTCCACTCACAGTTGAACACAAACTTCTGTCCCGGTTTCAACGGTACAGGCAGGTTCACTTTCATCATGGTTTTATTGAGTGTATAATTCAGGGGCTTGCCGGTGGCGTCGGTCAGTTTGGTGATATTAACCCCATACCCGTTATCAGATTTTTTTTCGTCCAGCGCATCAATCATACGGTCGGTAGTCTGCTGGGGCATGCGGTTACCGGTCTGGTAGCCCGCATTGTTCACAGTGCTATGCTGGTTCTCGTCCAGCTGCATCCAGAAATAACTGAGTACGTCAGGACTGTTGTTGAAATAAGTGATGGTCTCCGAGCCGCTGAGTTTGTTATTGGCTTCGTCCAGTTCGCATTTGATATCATAATCCACCCGTTGCTGCCAGTACTTGGTACCGGGTGCACCGCTGGCGGTACGCTGTTCGTTGGGCGTGGGCAGAATAGTACCCAGCTGCTCGAACTTATTCGCGTGGTTAGAGCTGGCGTTGTTCTGGATCTGTGCTGTACTGATGACAGACAACAGGAGCAGGCAACCACTCAGGAAAAGAACTTTTTTCATGGTTTTTATTTTAATTAAAGAGGTATACGTGTTATGGCCATCTGGAGGCTGAGACTGAAAATAGCCGCCGATAAAAAGATCACCCATTCGCGGCGTTGAAATTTAAAACTGCTGACCAGGGCCTGGGTGACCAGCAGGAGCGTGGTTACGACCACGATCTGTCCCACTTCAAGTCCTACATTAAACCCGAACAGGCCCAGGCCAAAACTCTGGTCTTTGGCCAGCATAAAGCGGATGGAATTGGCAAACCCCAGTCCATGGATCAGTCCGAAAAAAAGGGCCAGGAAATAATTGATCCGGATGGATTTGGGAGTGAATTGCTTCTGGAAAAGATTACTGATGGCGGTGATCACGATTGTGCAGGGAATCAGGAATTCCACCCATACGCCGGATACCTGGATGATGTTCATCACACTCAGGGCCAGGGTCAGCGAATGCCCGATCGTAAAAGCGGTGACGAGTACCAATACCTGTTTCCAGTCCTTCAGCAGGTAAATGGCAGCCAGGGCGGCAATAAACAGCAGGTGGTCCAGGGCGTCCCAGCTCATAATATGCTCCCAGCCCAAACCGAAATAGAATTTGAAATCGCTCATCCTTTTTTAGGGTTTATCATCAAACCAATCACCTATTTTTACCGTCATGGTAAAGTCCGGCAAAATAAGCCCTTGTTCCTTAAACCTGAAAAATAATAGTGTCAATGGCATCATCTGTCTATAAATGGCTGTTTCTCCCCCTGGTTTGCCTCTTGTTGGCCGGTAAACCGGCTCCGCACCCCTTCCATGTCAGCGTGATAGAAGTCAATCACAATCCCGCTGATAAGACGCTGGAGATCAGTTGTAAGATATTTACCGATGATTTTGAGAAAATTCTGGCCAAAAACTACAATACCAAGGTCGACCTGATCAACCCGGTGGATAAAGCCCCGATGGATACGCTGGTTAAAAAGTACATCCTGAGTCACCTGTCCATTTCAGCCAATGGTAAGCCGGTGAGCCTGCATTTCCTGGGTTTTGAAAATGACAAGGAAGCGGCTTACGGGTATATCGAAGTGGAAAATGTACCGGTCCTGAATAAGATCAATATCTCCACCAATATGATGTATGACCAGTTCGAGGACCAGGTGAATATCATGCATGTGATTGTAAACGGGAACCGGAAAAGTACAAAACTGAATTTTCCGGAAACAGAAGCGACTATTGTCTTTAGTCCATAGTCGATAGTCGTTAGTTTTTACTATCGACTAACGACTGCTGTTCACTCCTCCATGTCTTCCTTCAGCTCCTGGCTCAGTGTCACCAGCACTTTGTCAATGCGGTGACCATCCATATCAATGATTTCAAGGGTGAACCCTTTCCAGGTATGTTTGTCCCCCGTTTTGGGGATGCGTTCCAGTTCGTGTAAAATAAATCCGGCCAGTGTATCGAAATCGTGTTCGCCTTCATTCATCCATTCTGTTTTTTCAAAACGGGTCAGGAAATCATAGAAGGGAATCTGGCCATCCACGATAAAAGTACCATCCTCTCTTTCCACGATCTCATAGTCCGGTACATCTTGCTGGGGAATGTCACCCACGATCGCTTCCAGGATATCATTGAGGGTGATCAGTCCGAGTATACTGCCGTATTCATCCACGATAAAAGCTGAATGGTTTTTGGATTCCTTGAATTTTTCCAGTACCTGGTAAGCGCCATTGTTCTCCGGTATAAAAAGGGCGGGTTGCATGATATCCTTGAACAGGGTACTATCCGGACTTACATACAGATCCTTGATCGAAACCACGCCTTTGATATTGTCGATCGTGTCTTCACAGATCGGGTATACCGAATGAGGTTCCTGGAGTATTTTTTCCTTGATCTTATCTTCATTATCATCGAGACTGAACCAGATAATATCACTCCGGTGTGTCATCATCGACGTGATATTACGGTCACCCAGGTGAAATACCCGTTCAATGATCTCCTGTTCGGCTTCTTCGATTGTACCGGCTTCTGTACCTTCGGTGATCAGTGTTTTTATTTCTTCTTCCGTGACGGCATCATCCTTGGATTTACGGATATTAAAGACCCGGAAAAAAAGGTTACTGATCTTATTCAGCATCCATACAATGGGATGGGTCAGTGCCGCAAAGAAATTCATCGGTCCTGCCACGAGTTTGGCAATCCGTTCAGCCCGCATCAGCCCGAGTTGTTTGGGGATCAGTTCACCGAAAATGATGGAAAGGAATGTAACGATTACGACAATGATTGTGGTGGCAATGGTGTCGGCATAAGGTCTCAGTACATCAATCTGTTCTAAAGATGGCCGGAGGTATTTGGAAAATTTTTCGCCGGAGTATACACCCGTAAGAATGGCGATAAGGGTGATCCCGATCTGGGCAGCAGAAAGAAACTTCTCCGGGGCATTGGCCAGGTCAAGGGCCCTTTTTGCCTTTAAGTCGCCTTTTTCAGCCTGGTTTTCCAGTCTCGACTTCCGGGCAGACACCAGTGCGATCTCAGACATGACAAAAAGGCCATTTATGAAAATCAGCGCCAGTAATATAAAAATCTCCATTTATGCGGTTGATTGATGCCCGAAGATAGCGAATCCGTAGCGCTTATTGAAAAGGGTGCCAATACTGATGCCGAAGATGGTACCGAGCAAACCACCTGCCATGACATCAAAGGGGTAATGCACGCCAACATAAACCTGTGCATAAGCCACCGAAAAGGCCCAGAATATACCCAGCCAGGCCCATTTGCCGATCACGTGACGGAGTGTAATAAAACTAAAAACCCCAAGGCCAAAATGATTGGCGGCATGATTGGAGACAAAACTATAACCTCCGCCACATTGTTTAAGCAGTAACCGTACATACATATAGAAATCAGGGTCATTGCAGGGCCTTAACCGTTCAAATACTTTTTTAAAGGCATAGGTGCCGGTCATATCACAGGCCACAAAAGTGCAGAGAAAGAAGAGGACCCACCAGGCTCCTTTGGATTTGTAATTAGTGATCGTAAAAACCAGCAGGAAAAGATACAAGGGCGCCCAGAATTCGGCAGTCCTCCACATCGGGACAATACTGTCCAGCAGGGGATTGGTCCATTGACTGTTAACTTTTACAAAAAGCCATTTGTCCCATTGTACCAGTTTATCCAGGAAGTTTATCGAAAGCAGGTTCATTCCTGCAAATGTAGGATTTGCGGGTATATAGACTGATTATCCCGTTAAATAAGTGATAATGGGTATGGTGATAAGCCGATTTAGTATTTTCTTTGCAGGAAGTAATGCAATCAACAAATTGAACATGCTGGTCAGATACCGGATTCCAAAAACCATATTATGGGTGGCCAACCTGTTTGCTATTTTCCTCCTGATCTTTACCGGCTTCCGGCTGGCCACTTTCCTGGCCTTCCGGCCCGGTGGATTCAGTTTCAGCGATGCAATCCCTTCTTTCTGGATGGGTTTCCGTTATGATCTTCGATGGATTGCCGTGATATTGTTACCAATCGTGTTATTAAGCAGTCAGCCGCGGTTCTCTCCCTTTTATTCTATTAAAAACAAGAAGTGGTGGACCTGGTATCTCGCGATCATAACGTTCATTGTATTCTTCTTTTTCGCCGCCGGATTCGGCAGTTTTTCCTATAACCGCACACCGCTGGATGCCGGGGCTATGAACTTTGCCGAAGACTTCAGTATCTCGGTGAAAATGATCTGGCAGACCTATCCGCTGATCTGGATGCTGCTGGGACTGGTGGTGGCCGTACTTTTTTTCCGGTGGATGTACCACCGCAGTCACTGGCAGGTGATCAACCGCACAGACGGGAAAGGAATTCCCCACCGCCGCAAATTTTTTATTGTCAGCAGCCTGTTTCTTATTTTTCTCATTTACGGTTCAGTCAGCTGGCCGCCACTCAGCCGGGCCGACAGCTTCCGTTTCAATAATAGTTTCAAATCTTATCTCGCTATTAACCCGCTTCAGAATTTCATCGCCACCCTTCGGTTACGTAAACCGGATTACAATGAAAAGAAGGCCAAAGAAGTTTTTCCGGTCATGGCCGACTGGATGCAGTTGCCGGATCCGAACACTTTTTCTTTTCGCAGGGAGATTGGTCCCCGCAGCACTTCCTTTGAAAGCCGTCCGAATATTGTACTGGTTCAGTGTGAGTCCTTCAGCATGTATAAAAGCAGCATGAGCGGTAACCCGCTGAATGCCTCTCCTTATTTTGATTCGCTCAGTCACCAGGGGATTTTCTTTGACCGTTGTTTCTCCCCGCATTTCTCCACGGCCAGGGCTTTGTTTGCTATTCTGTCCGGCATACCCGATGCACAGTTATTCAAATTCTCGACCCGTAATCCTGAAGCCCTGCACCAGCATACGATCGTAAACGGACTGGAAGGTTATGATAAGCACTATTTCCTGGGTGGGGATCCGGAGTTCAACAATTTTGAAGGGCTATTGAAAAATATAAAGGGACTGACCATGCATACCGGGGATTATTTTAAGGCCCCGAAGGTGAATGTGTGGGGGGTCAGTGATAAAGACCTGTTCCTGGCAGCCAATGACGTGTTCCGGAAGAAAGACAAACCCTTCTTTGCCTATATCCAGACATCCGGCAACCACCGGCCCTACAATAAAACTATCCCTGAAACGGATACAGATTTTGTACGGCTCACTATCCCGGATGAGGAATTAAAAAAATACGGATTTGAATCACTCGACGAATACAATTGTTTCCGTTATTCCGATTATTGTTTCCGCAAATTCATTGAAGCAGCCCAGCAGGAAACCTACTTTCACAATACCATTTTTGTATTTGTGGGAGATCATGGGCTGGCGGGCAATGCCAGTCCGATGTATCCGCCGGTATGGACCGAACAACGGCTGACAGATGAACATGTACCCCTGTTATTTTATGCCCCGGACCTGTTGTCTCCCCAGCGCCGCTCAGAAGTAGTGTCTCAGATTGATATATTACCTACGGTAGCGGGACTGCTGCACCAGTCGTATGTAAACACCACCCTTGGCCGTGACCTGCTCGATCCTTCCAAGAAAAATAATTACGCGTTTATCACTAATACATCCGACCAGATCGGGATTGTGACCGATGATTTTTATTTAACCCGCAATATCAATTCAGGAGAAGAGTTGCTGTCCCCATTACCAGGCGGTTTACAACTGCATAACCAGGCCCAGCTGGATTCAGTGCATAAACGGTTATCCTTGTTTACCACGGCATTTTATGAGACCGCCAAATACCTGCTGATGAATAATGACCGGGAGTAAGTTTATTTTTTTGCCAGAATGATCAGGCGGGGAGATTGTTTCATCTCATAATGACCGAACTGGTAATCTCCAAACACTTCCTGCACCTGTAATTCCTGGAAGCTCAGCATATCAGTAAAATCACCCAGGGAAAATTTGGCCACTTTTTCAGTATACCCCAACGGATGTTTGAGCGAGGGATCTGTAACAGTAATCTTTTTATAGAAATGGTTTTCATCTTCCCAGCGATGGATGGTATAACTGGTGCCATCGATCTGTCGTACCTCATTGTGGACCAGGTGATCTTCCGCGTAATGCACATTCAGGTAATCAATTACAAAAACACCGCCGGGTAAGAGGCTGGTGGCAATCGTCCGGATAGCCGCATCATGCTCACGCCGGGTTCTGAAATAACCGAAACTGGTAAAAAAATTAAAGGCGTAGTGGAAGTAGTTGCTGCGGAAAGGAAGGCGCATATCGTGTACAAAAAATTCCAGGTTTTCTTTTTCTGATTTTTTGGCAAAGCGGATGCTGTCCGGGGAAATATCGATACCCGTGACATCAAACCCCTTTGCCGAAAGGATCTTACTGTGCCGCCCTTTGCCGCAGGCCACATCGAGCATCCTGGAACCAGGAGCCGGCTGCAGGTGGTTGATCAACTGGTTGATAAAGGCTTCGGCCTCTTTCTCGTCCCTCTTGAAATAGAGTTTATGATAAAAAGAAGAGTTAAACCAGTTTTTGAACCAGGCTGTTTCCGTCATATGGCAAATGTAAGCAGGCTGTGTAAAAAAACGGATTGAATCTGAAATGCGTATTTTTGTCGCCTTAAAAAACATAAAGTGGCATTAATCAAGAGTATTTCAGGAATCAGGGGGACGATAGGCGGAAAACCAGGCGAAAACCTTACCCCGGTGGATGTGGTGAAGTTTGCGGCCGCATTTGGAACTATTGTAGCAGAAGGGAAACAACATGCCAGCATTGTAATCGGTCGAGACGGACGGATCAGTGGCTCCATGGTACAACAACTGGTGAGTAACACACTGACCGGACTGGGTATTGATGTGATTGATCTTGGACTTTCTACCACCCCGACGGTGGAAATGGCAGTAAAAATGGCCGGGGCTGATGGGGGGATTATATTGACAGCCAGTCATAATCCAAAAGAGTGGAACGCCCTTAAGCTCCTGAATGAAGAAGGGGAGTTTATTTCTGCTGAAACAGGTGCCAGGGTGCTCGAACTGGCCGCCAATGAAGATTTTTCATTTGCTTCTGTTGATAAACTGGGTACTGTAACGGTGGATGACAGCTATGGCCAGAAACATATTGACGCAATCGTAAAATACCCGCTGGTCAATGCAAAGGCAATTGCTAAAAGTAATTTTAAAGTGGTGGTGGATGCAATTAATTCCACCGGGGCGATTTATGTTCCCGCCTTGTTAAAGGCATTGGGTGTAAAAGATATTATAGTAGTGAACGGGGAAGTGAATGGAAAGTTTGCCCATAATCCTGAGCCGCTGCCGGAACATCTTTCACAACTCTGTAATGAAGTGGTACAGCAGAAGGCCGATCTGGGTATTGCGGTGGATCCGGATGTGGACCGGCTTTGTTTTGTAAATGAGGATGGCACCCTGTTTGGGGAAGAGTATACACTGGTGGCCGTGGCGGATTATGTATTAAGTAAACGCAAGGGCAACACAGTTAGCAATATGAGCAGCACCAAGGCCCTGAAAGAAGTTACTCTGAAATATGGTGGTTCCTATTCTCCCTCGGCAGTGGGGGAGGTGAATGTGGTGAAGAAGATGAAAGATACCCGGGCGGTGATCGGTGGAGAAGGCAATGGCGGAATCATTGTACCGGATTTTCATTATGGACGGGACGCGCTGATTGGTATCGGGTTGTTCCTGAGTCACCTGGCTGACCAGGAAAAGGGAATAAAATCATTGCGGGGTACCTATCCCGATTATTTCATTTCAAAAAATAAAATTGAGCTGCAGAACGGGGTGGATGTGAAAGAGATATTTGAAAAGATCAAAGCGAAATACAAAAACCAGCCAATCAATACCGAAGACGGGCTGAAGATCGAATTTGAAAATGACTGGGTACATTTACGCACCTCCAATACCGAACCCATCATCCGTATTTATGCCGAGAGTGATTTTGAAACCAAGGCCAATAATATTGCGATGCAGCTGATGCGGGATATACGGGAGTTCAGTTGAGTGAATATGAATTAAATTCAAAAGGCTGTCTTATTGGAATAAGACAGCCTTTTATTTTAACCGGGCGGTTTTAAAACGACATTTTCATCCCCATGCCATGCCGGGTAAAACCCAGACTTACCTGTGGTTTTCGCCAGCTGCTTTTGCCTGATCCACTGTTATAGGTATTGACGGCATTTCTGGCTCTTTTATTAAAGGCCATTTCAAAAGGAATCGCGACCAGGACCAGTCCCGCCCCGACACCTGCCATGGCCCAGTTGGCATCACCACCACCGGCGGCAGTACCGATTGGCCAGCCAATTAAGAATCCACCAACAGATGAAAACAGGGTGGAGAAAGTTTTATTGGTCTGCGCTTTTTTAAATTCTGCAAATGCCGCCGGATTTTGTTTTAGTGTTTCCTTGAATTCGATATTACTGATCTTACTATTATCCTTCCAGTAGGTGGTGCCCCAGAAACCTTTGCGCATTTCAATACTGCCGGGCTGCTGGGCAGATAAGCGGGTTAACAGGATGGTGCACAGGAGTACAAATACAGCATACTTCATGCGTCAGCTATTTGGTTAAAAATAATTTTTATACAAATTGCGCGGCCTTGAGCGGCAGACGGCTCGGTCTTTTGCCGGTAGCATTGAACACGGCATTGGCCACAGCAGCGGCAAATCCGATCAGCGCAATTTCACCAACCCCTTTTGATCCCATCGGATTAATTACCGGATCGGGAAGATCAGGGAACCAGGTATCAATAAAAGGTACATTGCGATTCCTGGGTACCTGGTAAGAACCCAGTGTATCATTGAGGTACTTACCGGTCTTGGTATCGATCAGCGCTTCCTCGGTCAATGACATGCCGATTCCCCCGACAGCGCCACCAATCATCTGGCTGCGCGCGGTTTTTGGACTCACTATTTTGCCGCCATCCCCGGTACATACCACTTTCAGTAATTCAATTTCACCGGTAGCCGGATCGACTGCCACTTTCACAAAATGCGCGGAGAAGGAGTTCATCGCGTATTTCTGCATCACGGCCATATCGGGACCTGATTCCTTGATGAATTCAAGCTGGGGCTTGCCGGTACTTTTTACCAGCTCAGCAAGTGACATTTTTTTGGTTACAGCCGTTTTAGCATAAAGGGAATCATTGCCAAATTCCAGGTCGGCCGCTGCCATTCCGCTGAACAACGGTAAGCCGAGGGCAATATCCTTTAATTGTTTTTTCAGGGTATCACAAACCATACTCACCGCCCCTCCCAAGGTGGAAGTGGTGGCTGAACCGCCCTGTGTTGGTCCATTGGGGAATTCAGTATCCCCGAGCAGGAAACTGATTTTGTTTTGCGGCATCTGCATAGTATCTGCGGCGATACTTACCATGGCCGTAGCAGTACCCGGACCCATATCACTGACCGCACTCATCAGGGTCAGTTTACCTTCCTGGGTCAGTACGGCTTTCACGGTGGCATTGCCCCGGTAAGCGCCAAATACACCACCACCCATGCCATAACCAATCAGTTTTCCATTTTCGGTTATGGATCGGGGGGAGGGGCTGCGTTTACTCCAGCCGATCATTTCACGACCCTTGTTATAGCATTCTTTTAGGTATTTACTGGACCAGGGAAGTTTATTTTGCGGGTTGACTTCCGCATAGTTTTTTATCCGGAGTTCCACCGGGTCCATATTCAGTTTATACGAAAGTTCATCCAGGATACATTCAATGGCAAATGAACCGGTGGCTTCACCGGGGCCCCGCATCCAGGTGGGCGTGTTTACATCCAGCGGGAGGATTTTATAACTGGTATTTACATTCGGACAATCATAGAGATAATGCGAGGCATTCACGATGCCTTCGCGGTAATCTTCATAGCGGGAAGTGTTACTGATTGCATGGTGGGTGATACCGGTCAGCTTACCATCCTTTGTGGCTCCGGCCGCAATTTTCTGCCAGGCCATGGGGCGGTAGCCCACCATGGTAAACATCTGCCGGCGGGTCAGCTGTACCCTCACCGGGCGCTTCACCATTTTCGCCGCAATACAGGCCGCCGGTACATGGGGCCAGCTGCGCAATCCTGATCCAAATGCACCTCCCAGGAATTTTGTGATCACCCGTACATTTTTCTCTTCGATACCAAAGAGCCGGGCAAGCTCTGATTGAGTTCCTTTTGGTCCCTGTGTTTTATCGTAGACCAGCAACTTATCATCTCCCTCCCACAAGGCTACTGTCGCATGGAGTTCAATGGGATTATGTGTTTCAACCGGCATGTAGTATTCATTCTCCACATAGACCTCTGCTTTTTTATAGGCATCGGCTTCTCCTCTTTTATATTCACCAGACGGTTTTAATTTACTGTCCACTTTCCGAAGGGTTTCAAAATCGGTCTCTGCCTCTTCGGTAACGTATTCTGCTTTTACCAGGGCTGCCGCCTTGACGGCTTTTTCCCAGGTGGTGGCGACCACCATGGCAATAGGCTGGCCGTAATGATACACGAGGTTCTGGTGGAATGGTTTCAGTCCCCTCCATTCAAAGCCCTTCTTTTTAGGATCCTTTGCCCATGGATTATATCCCGGCAGGGCCGGACAATTCAGGTGCGTGATAATTTCCAAAACTCCGGGGGCATCTTTTGCCGCACCCAACTGGAAATTTTTAATGGCACCCCGGGCGATCGTACTGGTTACGAAAACGCCATAGACCATATTTTCGGGATGGTTATCGGCCGTGTATTTTGCCCGGCCGGTTACTTTGTCAATACCATCCACCCGGTCATCTTCTTCCCCATAAAGGGTAAACAATTTTTCCTGATCCATAATGCAGTATTAAGAGATGGAGCTGATTAAATTTTTTGTCCGCTGTTTTTGGCTTCCAGTATCGCCGCCACAATATTGGGATAGGCCCCGCAGCGGCAGATATTGTCACTCATATATTCCCGGATATCCGCCTCATTGTTGGCCTGTCCTTCGCGGATGCAGGCCACGGCTGACATGATTTGTCCGGGTGTGCAGTAACCGCACTGGAAGGCATCGTGTTTGATAAAGGCTTCCTGTACAGGATGCAGTTTATCGCCGTCGGCCAGGCCTTCAATCGTAGTGATTTTTTTACCATTATTATCGGCGGCTTCTGAAAGACAGGAGTTGACCCGTTTGCCATCCACATGTACTATACAGGCCCCGCAGTGTCCCTGGTCGCAGCCTTTTTTGGTGCCGGTCAGTAACAGTTGTTCCCGGAGCATATCCAGCAGACTGACGCCGGGGTCAACGAGTACCTGGACCGTCTTACCATTCACTTCCATCTGCAACGGTGTTTTTTCAAAGAAGGAAGCAATGGCTTCATGGTTTTCCCCTGCTTTTACAACCGCTGCCGGGGCCAGGCTGATGGCGGTGAGGGCCGTGGAGCGTTTAATAAATTCGCGCCGGCTTTTGCCGGGACAGGAATGATCGTGTTGTTCCATATTCAGAAAATATGCTTAAAGTTAATTCATAATTGACCGGATAAAAAAATATTCAGCCGGCGTTACCAGGGACGGACCCGTCGTTTATCCGGGTTTCGGCAAGCGGGGCTGATTACTTACCTTTGCGGCTGTTTTTTCACCGGCATTGACTACTACTATGACCCGAATTTATCTGGATAATGCGGCTACCACGCCCATGGACCCGCAGGTCCTGGAGGCGATGTTGCCCTATATGACCTCCCATTTCGGAAATCCCTCTTCCGTTTATTCGTATGGAAGGGAGACCCGCCTGGCTATTGAGAATGCCCGGAAGACCGTGGCCCGTATCCTGCAGGCAAATCCCGGTGAAATTTTTTTTACCAGCGGGGGTACAGAAAGTGATAATATGGCCATCGCTTCCGCGATACATGACCTGGGTTGCCGGCATATCATTACCTCACCCATCGAACACCATGCGGTCTTACATACTGTGGAGCATTTTGATCACCGGGATGAAGTGACGATGAGTTTTGTGAAATTGTTACCCGATGGTCATATTGACCTGGCCGACCTGGAAGCACAACTGGCAGAAAGGCCGGAGCGTTGCCTGGTCAGCCTGATGCATGCCAACAATGAGATCGGGAACCTGCTGGATATTGAAGCGACAGGGGAGATCTGTAAAAAATACAACGCGATATTTCACTCAGATACGGTGCAGACCATCGGGCATTATAAACTGGACCTGCGGAAAAACCCCGTGCATTTCGCCACGGCAGCCAGCCATAAATTTCATGGACCGAAGGGGGTGGGCATCATATATATCAATGACAATATCCGGATCAACCCGATCGTATTCGGGGGAGGGCAGGAGCGGAATATGCGGGCCGGTACTGAAAACCTCTATGGTATTGTAGGTTTTGCCAAAGCCCTTGAACTGGCGGATGCCGGCCAGGAAAAAGACAGTGCGTATATACAGTCATTGAAGGATTATATGATTGCACAATTAATGCAGCATATCCCGGATGTGTCCTTCAACGGGGATTATAAAGGAAAGAGTTTATATACCGTCCTCAATGTCTCCTTCCCTAAAACAGAGAAATCGGAAATGATCCTCTTCAGTCTCGATATGCAGGGCGTATGTGCTTCCGGGGGCAGTGCCTGCAGCAGCGGCGCCGATATCGGCAGCCATGTGATCCGGGCCATCAACAATAATCCCAACCGGGTGCCGGTGCGGTTTTCGTTCAGCAAGTATAACACGAAGGAGGAGATTGATGTGGTAGTAGAGAAGTTGAAACAATTGATCTAAAGAAATTGCAAGTCGTTAGTCATTAGTCGATAGTCTTTAGTAAAAAGCCCCTCCTTAGAACTTTTTCGTGTGATTTTGTGT